>NZ_JAHGAI010000010.1:0-185672 GCF_030248515.1 Vibrio sp. D401a
AGGTAGACCTGCCATTATTTTTCCTTGAAACATAGGAACGTTACTGATGTTTTACCAATTACATCAATAACTACAGATCAAGTTGCGGAAGTGGCGGAATTGGTAGACGCACCAGATTTAGGTTCTGGCGCCGCAAGGTGTGAGAGTTCAAGTCTCTCCTTCCGCACCATACTTGATTAAAGAATATAGAATGGCTACGTAGCTCAGCTGGTTAGAGCACATCACTCATAATGATGGGGTCACAGGTTCGAATCCCGTCGTAGCCACCATTAATATAGATTTTAGATGCGGAAGTGGCGGAATTGGTAGACGCACCAGATTTAGGTTCTGGCGCCGCAAGGTGTGAGAGTTCAAGTCTCTCCTTCCGCACCATCTAAAAATAATCTATACTTTGCGGAAATGGCGGAATTGGTAGACGCACCAGATTTAGGTTCTGGCGCCGCAAGGTGTGAGAGTTCAAGTCTCTCTTTCCGCACCATACTTTCCTTTATAGGAAAGCACTTAGTTGAAAGGCTAAGATTAGTAGGGCTATCGCCAAGCGGTAAGGCAGCGGCTTTTGATGCCGCCATTCCCTGGTTCGAATCCAGGTAGCCCTGCCATTACACAACGTTGTTGAGGTTTTACCAATTACCTTGATAACTACAGAATAAGTTGCGGAAGTGGCGGAATTGGTAGACGCACCAGATTTAGGTTCTGGCGCCGCAAGGTGTGAGAGTTCAAGTCTCTCCTTCCGCACCATTCTTAAGAAACCCAGCATTGATTTGCTGGGTTTTTTCTTTTTTCTGATTCTGGACTCGGTAGATCTCTGATTTATCGAATTAAAAAAGCGAGCTCATGGCTCGCTTTTTTTCTATCTATTGCTTTCCTATCGACCGCTTTCTATGTGATCAGAAGTCTTTTACATACCTAGCGCATACTTCAATACTTGCGCTTTGATCGGTCCTGAGTTTTCCGCCAGCTTCAATGCTGCATTACGAGCGAACTTCAATGGACCTAAATCATTACTAAAGCCTTTGTAGAACACATCCATGCCCGTTTGCATTAATAAGTTATCTGGTCGACGGGCGCGCTCATACTTGGCGAGCAAAGCATCATTAAGTTGCTCTTGCTGATTGGTAACCGAAAGCAGAACATCAACATCTTTGAAGCCGAGATTCACACCTTGCCCAGCAAGTGGGTTGATTGTATGAGCAGAATCCCCCACTAACACGCAATTCTTGTTTGAATAGCTTTGGGCATGGCGACGAGTTAGTGGGAATGAGCCAAATTGTAAAACTTCAATATCGCCTAACTCAGCAGGGAAATGACGTAGGATCTCCTCTTTTAACTGAGGTTTCGTCATCGCGCACAATTGCTTAATGCGTTTTGGTGAGTCATACCACACCAGCGAACCCTGCCCGACTTCTTTACCATCCTCAGTTAGTGAGCATAACGGCAAGAATGAGCGTGGACCTGAGGGAGTAAATTGCTGCCAAGTGATGTCTTGTTGAGGGAGTTCGGTTTTTACGTTGATCAACATGCAGTGTTGACGGTAATCCCATGCGGTTACACCAATACCCGCCAATTGACGAACTTTTGAGTTCGCGCCATCGGCACCAATCACCCAATTTGCTTCAAACTGCTCGCCGCTTTCTAGCGTTACACGGTTTACCTCGGCAAACTCTATATCTTTCAATCGCTCAGGGCACATCACCGTTAAGTTGTCGTGTTGTGCGAAAGCTTGCCAAAGACCAAGTTGGATTAGTCGGTTTTCAACGATATAGCCTAACTGCTCCAACGAAAGCTCATCAGAGTGAAAACGTGTACGGCACTCAGGATGTTCCCACGTTTCCAAACGACGATAAGGGCACACTCGCATGCTTTCAATCGCAGACCATGCGCCTAATGAATCAAGTAGCTTCACCGACTGATGGGAAATTGCAGATACACGAATATCCAACGCTTGAGAAACCTCAAACGCCTTTGGTTCTGCACCTTCTACTACTACAACGCTTCTGCCTTGCTTGGCAAACCCAACAGCCACGGCGGCCCCGACCATGCCGCCACCGATTACGGCGATGTCATACTTGTTCATTTTTTGCTCTTCATCGTATTGATTAATTGGCGTTTTTTAATTGTACGTTCCATGGGTATTTTTACAAAATTCTTTAACAAAAAACCTTGCTGTATATAGGGCAAAAAACTAGATTTCATCAGGGTTTGCAGAGAATTCGTCAGATCACTAGTCAGGTGCTTTTTAAAGCAGTACAATACGCCGCTTACCGCCGTGATGGCGGCTATAATTTGAGCAATAGCTCTCCGATTTAAGTACAACTGAACGAGCGAAAGTGAGATGAGTAAGAAACTGCTAATTAAAACCTGGGGCTGCCAGATGAACGAATACGATTCATCAAAAATGGCCGACCTGCTTAATGCTGCAAACGGCTATGAGCTGACCGAAGAGCCAGAGGAAGCAGATGTACTTCTACTTAACACCTGTTCGATCCGTGAAAAAGCGCAAGAGAAAGTTTTCCACCAGCTTGGTCGTTGGAAAACACTAAAAGATAAAAAACCTGGCGTAGTTATCGGCGTAGGTGGTTGTGTAGCAACTCAAGAAGGTGACCACATCCGTCAACGTGCTCCATACGTTGACGTAATTTTTGGTCCACAAACTCTTCACCGTCTTCCTGAGATGATTAAACAATCTCAATCGGATGAAGCACCAGTAATGGACATTTCATTCCCAGAAATCGAAAAGTTCGACCGTCTACCAGAGCCTCGTGCTGAAGGTGCAACGGCATTCGTTTCTATCATGGAAGGCTGTTCTAAGTACTGTACTTACTGTGTAGTACCGTACACTCGTGGTGAAGAAGTAAGCCGCCCAATGGATGACGTACTGTTCGAAATCGCACAACTAGCAGATCAAGGCGTACGTGAAGTAAACCTACTGGGTCAAAACGTAAACGCATACCGTGGTCCTATGCACGACGGTGAAATCTGTTCATTTGCAGAGCTGCTTCGTTTGGTTGCGTCTATCGATGGTATTGATCGTATCCGCTTTACAACAAGCCACCCATTAGAGTTTACTGATGACATCATTGCTGTATACGAAGACACACCTGAGCTAGTGAGCTTCCTTCACTTACCAGTACAAAGTGGTAGTGACCGCGTACTGACTATGATGAAACGTCCTCACACTGGGATTGAGTACAAGTCGATCATCCGTAAGCTACGTAAAGCACGTCCTGATATCCAAATCAGTTCAGACTTTATCGTTGGTTTCCCTGGTGAAACAGACAAAGATTTCCAAGACACAATGAAGCTAATCAAAGACGTAGACTTTGACATGAGCTTCAGCTTCATCTTCTCTCCACGTCCAGGTACGCCAGCGGCAGATTACCCTTGTGACCTATCAGAGCAAGTGAAGAAAGAGCGTCTATACGAGCTACAACAAACCGTAAACGCACAAGCAATGCGCTACTCTCGTCTAATGCTAGGCACTGAGCAACGCGTTCTGGTTGAAGGTCCTTCTAAGAAGAACCTAATGGAGCTACGCGCTCGTACAGAAAACAACCGTGTAGTAAACTTTGAAGGTAGCGCAGACCTAATTGGTCAATTCGTTGACGTGAAGATTACGGACGTATTTGCTAACTCACTACGTGGTGAGCTAGTACGTACAGAAAAAGACATGGACCTTCGTAGTGTGATTTCACCAACGCAAATGATGGCGAAAACACGTCGCGAAGATGAGCTAGGTGTAGCTACTTTTACGCCATAAGCTCGTACAAATAGCCATTGAGAGCCTGGTCGTTATCAGGCTCTCGTTAAGTGGCATAAAATGAGAGGCAACATTGAGCAATAAAATCGTAACGCTAGAAATCAATCTAGAACCTTCAGACAACCGCCGACTAGCAAGCCTGTGCGGTCCATTCGATGACAACATCAAGCATTTAGAACGTCGTCTAGGCGTTGAAATTAACCACCGTAGCGACCTTTTCACCATTGTCGGTAAACCTCATACCGCAGCGGCTGCGCTGGATATTCTGAAAACCCTTTACGTAGACACCGCTCCTGTCCGCGGCGAAACCCCTGATATCGAACCAGAGCAGATCCACCTGGCAATCAAAGAATCGGGTGTACTGGAGCAGAGTACCGAATCGAACTTCGAACACGGTAAAGAAGTCTTCGTTAAAACGAAAAAAGGTGTGATCAAGCCTCGTACACCAAATCAGGGTCAATACCTGATGAACATGGTGACGCACGATATCACCTTTGGTATCGGTCCTGCTGGTACTGGTAAAACTTACCTAGCCGTTGCAGCAGCCGTTGACGCACTAGAGCGCCAAGAAATCCGTCGTATTCTATTAACTCGTCCTGCGGTTGAAGCAGGTGAGAAACTGGGCTTCCTACCTGGCGATTTGAGCCAGAAAGTCGACCCATACCTACGCCCTCTCTACGATGCCCTATTTGAAATGCTGGGCTTTGAGCGCGTAGAAAAGCTGATTGAACGTAACGTGATTGAGGTAGCACCTCTTGCTTACATGCGTGGTCGTACTCTAAACGACGCCTTCATCATTCTTGATGAGAGCCAAAACACCACTGTAGAGCAGATGAAGATGTTCCTTACGCGTATCGGCTTCAACTCTCGTGCAGTTATCACCGGTGACGTCACTCAAATTGACTTACCTCGCGGTGCAAAATCGGGGCTTCGTCATGCGATTGAAGTGCTAAGCGAAGTCGACGACATCAGCTTTAACTTCTTCCAAGCTGACGACGTAGTGCGCCACCCAGTGGTTGCTCGCATCGTTAACGCTTACGAGAAGTGGGAAGCACAAGACCAGAAAGAACGTAAAGAGTTCGAAAAACGCCGTCGTGAAGAACGTGATGCCAAATTGCTAGAAGCAGCCAAAGCTGAACTGAACGCACAAGTTGCGGCAACTAAGGAATAACCATGGCAATTGAACTTGATTTGCAACTGGCAGTCGAAAATGAAGAAGGTTTACCTTCTGAGCAAGATTTCCAATTGTGGCTAGATAAGACTATCCCTCTTTTCCAACCACAAGCGGAACTGACAATTCGTATTGTCGACGAGCAAGAAAGTCACGAGCTAAACCACGAATACCGCGGTAAAGATAAGCCGACCAATGTGCTGTCTTTCCCATTCGAAGTACCACCGGGTATGGAAATGGACCTACTAGGCGATTTGATCATCTGTCGCCAAGTTGTTGAAAAAGAGGCAGTAGAGCAGAACAAGCCTCTACTAGCACATTGGGCGCATATGGTTGTACATGGCAGCTTGCATCTGCTAGGTTATGACCATATCGAGGATGATGAAGCTGAAGAGATGGAATCCCTCGAAACAGAAATCATGCAAGGTATGGGTTATGAAGACCCGTATATTGCTGAAAAAGAGTAACTTTGGTTGCTCGACAGGGAAAGGCGAACCACCCAGATAACCATCTCGTGCTCGTCTTTCTATGTGAGCTATCACACATCTGATAGCGTTACTTAATTGAGAAACAATGAACGAAGATAATTCTCCCTCTTCTAATGAAGGCAAGAAAGAAAAGGCAGAAGGTCCGAGTAGAAAGTCCTTCTTTGAACGTCTAGGTCAACTATTTCAAGGCGAACCAAAAGACCGCCAAGAGCTTGTGGATGTAATCCGTGACTCTGAAATCAATGACCTGATTGACCACGACACCCGCGACATGCTTGAAGGTGTTATGGAAATCTCCGAAATGCGCGTGCGTGACATCATGATCCCGCGTTCGCAAATGGTTACTGTTGAACGCACTGATGATCTTGATACTTTGATCGCACTAATCACTGACGCTCAACACTCTCGCTACCCAGTGATCAGCGAAGATAAAGACCATGTGGAAGGCATTCTACTAGCGAAGGACTTACTCAAATACTTGGGCTCAGGCAGTAACCCATTTGATATCGAAGAAGTAATTCGACCAGCAGTCGTGGTACCGGAAAGTAAACGTGTCGACCGCCTGCTAAAAGAGTTCCGTGAAGAACGTTATCACATGGCGATTGTTGTCGATGAATTCGGCGGTGTTTCTGGTCTCGTAACCATCGAAGATATCCTTGAAGAAATCGTAGGGGATATTGAAGATGAGTTCGATGACGATGAAGAAACCGATATCCGTAAGCTAAGCAAGCACACGTTTGCTGTCAGAGCTCTGACAACCATTGAAGAGTTTAATGAGACATTCGGTACCGACTTCAGCGATGAAGAAGTAGATACCGTTGGCGGCATGGTAATGACTGCTTTTGGTCACCTACCATCGCGCGGCGAAGTAGTTGAAATCGAAGCGTACAGCTTCAAAGTAACTGCAGCCGATAACCGTCGTGTCATTCAACTTCAGGTGACGATTCCAGACGAAGAAAAGCTGGTTGAAGCCACTCAAGAGTAACGCGATACCCTAACATCGGGAATATCAGAAAAATAAAATGATGAATGTACTCTTTCATCGCCTCAAGCGGCCCTTAGTGGCCGCTTTTGTTGGCGCCTCCACTACCCTAGCATTTGCCCCTTACCAGTTATGGCCAATCGCCATACTTAGCCCTGCTATCCTGCTTATTCTTCTTGCAAACCAATCGCCTAAGCGCGCGCTTTGGACCGGTTATGCCTGGGGTCTAGGTCAATTTGCAACGGGTGTAAGCTGGGTTTACGTCAGCATTGCAGGCTTTGGCGGCATGCCGCTGCTTGCAAACGTCTTCCTCATGGGCCTATTGATCGCTTACTTGTCGATTTACACTGGCCTGTTTGCATGGCTCAGCAACAAGTTCTTCCCAGAATTTACCCTAAGCAAAGCGCTGCTTGCTGCCCCTGCATTATGGCTAGTCACCGACTGGTTACGTGGCTGGGTAATGACAGGCTTCCCGTGGCTATGGCTTGGCTACAGCCAAATTGACGCACCATTCGCTAGCTTTGCGCCTATTGGTGGTGTAGAACTGCTAACCCTGTTCGTCATGATCAGTGCCGGTGCACTCGCTTACGCTTGGATTCACAAACAGTGGTTGGTGGTCATCATCCCTGCCGTGTTGTTAAGTACTGGCTTTGGTATTCGCCAATACGATTGGGTAACACCGCGCGTAGGAGACTCCACTAAAGTAGCTCTTATCCAAGGCAACGTTGACCAAAAACTAAAATGGCTACCAAGCCAACGCTGGCCAACCATCATGAAATACGCAGACCTCACTCGTGAGAACTGGGATGCTGACATCATCGTATGGCCAGAGGCTGCCATTCCTGCATTTGAAATTGAAGTCCCGTCGTTCTTGAGAAACATCGATACTGCGGCGAAAATGAACAACAGCGCCATTATTACGGGTGTGGTAAACCAAGGAAAAGACGGCCAGTTCTACAACAGCATTTTATCTTTAGGTGTAACTCCATACGGCGACTACAGCTTTGATATGGACAAACGCTACCACAAACATCACTTACTTCCGTTTGGTGAGTTTGTACCGTTTGAGGATGTACTGCGCCCATTGGCACCATTCTTTAACTTACCAATGTCTTCCTTCAGCCGTGGCGATTTCATTCAACCAAACATTGTGGCGAATGGTAAGCATATGGATCCTGCGCTGTGTTACGAGATCATTTTCAGTGAGCAAGTGCGTCAGAACGTCACTGACGATACCGACTTCATCCTAACCCTGTCTAATGACGCGTGGTTTGGTCATTCGATTGGTCCACTGCAACACATGGAAATCGCTCGTATGCGTGCATTAGAGCTTGGTAAACCGCTGATTCGCTCTACCAATAATGGTTTAACTGCCGTAACTGACCATAAAGGTAAGATCATCGAACAAATTCCTCAGTTTGAGACCGCAGTACTACGCGCAGAACTTGTTCCGACAGATGGGCAAACGCCATATCGAGTCGTGGGAACTTGGCCGCTGTATATTTGGGCTGGATTGAGTTTGATGCTCGCTTGGTGGTTACCAAGAAAGAAAAAGTCATAAACAAAAAAAGAGGCTCTTGAGCCTCTTTTTTATTTCGTTTGCTAACGTCCACTATGGCTTAAGAGATTGACGACTAAAGCCCGTATGATTGCACTTAATACATGGGATGATGATGGTTGGATGGTTGTACGTGGTTTTGTGACCACATTCGTCACAGACTAAAGTACCAAGACCAATCACCTCGCCCGCTTCATAAAGTCCTTGATGTTCTAAATCATCAAACAGTTCAACCCACTCCACTTTGGTTCGGTCGGTAATATCGAGCAGACCCTGCCAGATTGAATCAGCAATCGTGAGGTAGAAAGGTCCGCTCTTTCCTTCTTCATAGCTGTCTGAAAACTCTTTCAAATCCGCTTTGACATATGCCGAGATCAACGAGAGTTCATCTTTAGTCATGTCGTTGGCTGCATCCACCACTTTGCCCGACGTTTCGAACACTTTGTTAACTTCATCCGGACTGTGCTTCAAGGTTTCAATCACATCCTCGAGCATTTCCTCATAACCTGCTTTACGTTTAGGCATAACTGACCTCCATCTTTCTACTGCCAGCACCAATTCAAGGTACATGGGTATAGATTGGCTATTGTTGTGATCCCTAGCTTTAGGTATTCTATGATGATCTATTAAAGTCTGTTCTAACCGAACTCACAAATTCCAAGATAACCGGATACCATCGATGCAAGAACAATACAATCCACAAGACCTTGAACAGAAAGTTCAAAAGCACTGGGATGACAACAAGACCTTTGTTGTAAGTGAAGACCCAAATAAAGAAAAATTCTACTGTCTATCCATGTTCCCATACCCAAGTGGTCGACTGCACATGGGTCACGTGCGTAACTACACCATCGGTGACGTAGTATCTCGTTTCCAACGCCTACAAGGCAAAAACGTAATGCAACCAATTGGTTGGGATGCGTTTGGTCTGCCTGCAGAGAACGCTGCAGTTAAAAACAACACTGCGCCTGCACCATGGACTTACGAAAACATTGAGTACATGAAGAACCAACTTAAGCTTCTAGGCTTTGGTTACGACTGGAACCGTGAATTCGCAACGTGTACTCCTGAGTACTACCGTTGGGAACAAGAGTTCTTCACTAAGCTTTACAACAAAGGCCTAGTGTACAAGAAGACTTCTTCTGTTAACTGGTGTCCAAACGACCAAACTGTTCTTGCAAACGAACAGGTTGAAGACGGCTGCTGCTGGCGTTGTGACACGCCTGTAGAGCAAAAAGAAATTCCACAGTGGTTCATCAAGATCACTGAATACGCTCAAGAGCTACTAGACGATCTAGATAACCTAGACGGTTGGCCTGAAATGGTTAAAACCATGCAGCGCAACTGGATCGGTCGCTCTGAAGGTGTTGAGCTTAAGTTTGAAGTTAAGGGTCAACAAGACCTAGAAGTTTACACAACACGTCCAGACACACTAATGGGTGTGACTTACGTGGGTATCGCAGCAGGTCACCCTCTGGCAGCAGTAGCAGCAGAGAACAATCCTGAGCTTGCAGCGTTCATCGACGAGTGTAAGAACAACAAAGTAGCGGAAGCTGAACTTGCGACAATGGAGAAGAAAGGTATGGCGACTGGCCTTACTGCTATTCACCCATTGAACGGCCGTGAAGTACCAGTTTACGTAGCTAACTTCGTACTGATGGACTACGGTACAGGCGCTGTAATGGCAGTACCTGCGCATGACCAACGTGACTTCGAATTCGCAACTAAGTACGGTCTAGACATCGTGCCTGTTATCAAGCCAGTAGATGGCAGCGAGCTAGACATCTCTGAAGCAGCATACACAGAGAAAGGTGTACTGTTCGATTCAGGTGAATTCGACGGCCTAGAGTTCCAAGCGGCGTTCGATGCAATCGCAGCGAAGCTAGAAGCAGAAGGCAAAGGCACTAAGACAGTTAACTTCCGTCTACGTGACTGGGGTGTATCTCGTCAACGTTACTGGGGTGCACCAATCCCAATGGTAACAACTGAAGACGGTGAAGTTCACCCAGTACCAGCTGACCAACTACCAGTAATCCTTCCAGAGGACGTGGTAATGGACGGCGTAACAAGCCCAATCAAAGCAGACAAAGAATGGGCGAAGACAACCTTTAACGGCGAACCTGCTCTACGTGAGACAGATACGTTCGACACGTTCATGGAATCTTCTTGGTACTACGCGCGTTACTGTTCACCACAAGCTGACGACATCCTAGATCCAGAAAAAGCAAACTACTGGCTTCCAGTAGACCAGTACATCGGTGGTATCGAGCACGCTTGTATGCACCTACTGTACTCTCGCTTCTTCCACAAACTACTACGTGATGCAGGCTACGTAACGTCTGACGAACCGTTCAAGCAACTACTATGTCAAGGCATGGTACTAGCAGACGCGTTCTACTTCGAGAACGAGAAAGGCGGTAAAGAGTGGGTTGCACCAACAGATGTTGCTGTTGAGCGTGACGGTAAAGGCCGCATCACTTCTGCGAAAGACACTGAAGGCCGCGATGTTACGCACTCAGGCATGATCAAAATGTCTAAGTCGAAAAACAACGGTATCGACCCTCAAGAGATGGTAGATAAGTACGGTGCAGACACAGTGCGTCTATTCATGATGTTCGCGTCTCCTGCAGACATGACACTTGAATGGCAAGAGTCTGGCGTAGAAGGTGCTAACCGCTTCCTAAAACGTGTTTGGAAACTAGTGAACGAGCACACATCAAAAGGCGCAGCAGAAGCAGTAGATGCAGCAGCACTTTCTGGTGACCAAAAAGCACTTCGTCGTGACGTTCATAAGACTATCGCGAAAGTGACTGACGATATCGCTCGTCGTCAAACGTTCAACACAGCAATCGCTGCGATCATGGAACTGATGAACAAGCTAGCGAAAGCACCTCAAGAATCTGCACAAGATCGTGCAATCCTTGATGAAGCGCTAAAAGCGGTAGTTGCAATGCTTTACCCAATCACTCCGCACATCTCATACGAGCTATGGGCTGCGCTAGGTGAAGCAGACATCGATAACGCTGTATGGCCAACGTTCGACGAGAAAGCACTGGTTGAAGACGAGAAAACTATCGTTGTTCAAGTAAACGGTAAGCTACGTGCGAAACTGACTGTTGCAGCAGACGCAACGAAAGAACAAGTGGAAGAGCTTGGTCTAAACGATGAAAACGTTACTAAGTTCACAGATGGCCTAACTATCCGTAAAGTAATTTACGTACCAGGTAAACTGCTGAACATCGTTGCAAACTAGTCTTTCGCTAAAAACGAAACACAGCTTGCAATAACTCAAAGCAACGCGAACCAATTCGCATGCTAGGAGTCATTAAACAGGGTAGTTCGCTACCCTGTTTATTTACCTCAAACCATTCACGCCGAGTGGTTTAAGGTAAATAACCCCTTCAATTTAGGATGAATACAATCAATGCGCTTTTTCTCTTTGATTAAACTACCAGTGGTATTGGTATTAGCGGGGCTTCTTTCTGCCTGTGGTTTTCACCTTCGTGGCGAGTATTCCGTTCCAGAAGAACTGCACACCATGTCATTTACAAGTTACGACAAATACAGTCCTCTGACACGATACGTGTACGCTCAACTAGAGCTCAATAAAGTAAACCTAGTAATGCCATCTTCTAAAATCCCCAACCTAACTCTTATTTCAGAAAGCATAGGAGAGCGTACACTTTCTCTGTATCAAAACAGCCGCGCGGCAGAAAAAGAACTTACTTATAACGTTGTTTATCGTGTGACAATTCCTGAAGTCGGTGCAAAAACCTTCACAACAACCGTTAACCGTAACTACCTCGATAACCCGCTAACCGCACTGGCAAAATCAGTAGAGCGTGACGTAATTGAAGATGAAATGCGCCAACAAGCAGCATCACAAATGATGCGCCAGTTAGGTCGTATCAAGGCTGAATATAACTCAGATGAAATCGTACTCAAGCCAGAAGTAAATAAGTCATAACTTATGCGGATTTTTGCCGATAAACTGGCCGAGCACCTAGCTAAGCATATCAAGCAAGTTTACCTAATTTTTGGTAATGAACCGCTGTTGATTCAGGAAAGCCGCCAAGCGATTCAGGAAATGGCTCGCCAACAAGGCTTCGAAGAAAGGCATCGTTTTTCAGTTGATACCAGCTTAGATTGGAATCAAGTGTACGACTGTTGCCAAGCGCTAAGCCTATTCTCAAGCCGTCAGTTGATTGAGCTTGAGCTGCCAGAGAGTGGCGTGACCACAACGGTTAGCAAAGAGCTGCAAACTTTGTGTGACATGCTACATGAAGACATCATGCTGGTAATCGTCGGTAGCAAACTGACCAAAGCACAAGAGAACGCGAAATGGTTCAAAGCACTTAGTGCAAAAGGTGACTGGGTCAGCTGCCTAACACCCGATTTACAACGCTTGCCGATGTTTGTGCAAGCACGCTGCCGAACCTTGGGATTAAAAGCGGATCAGCAATCTCTGCAAATGTTGGCCCAGTGGCACGAGGGTAATTTGTTCGCACTATCGCAAAGTTTAGAGAAACTCGCTTTGCTCTATCCAGATGGCGAACTGACGGTTGTGCGACTCGAAGAATCACTTAGTCGCCACAACCACTTTACGACGTTCCACTGGATTGATGCCCTACTTGCAGGTAAAGCCAACCGTGCACAACGCATCCTGCGTCAGCTGGAAGCAGAAGGTATAGAAGCCGTTATTCTGATCCGTAGTGTACAGAAAGAGTTCAACCAACTACTCAACATGCACCGAGATCTTACCCAAATGGGTATGATTCAGGTGTTTGAAAAACATCGAGTGTGGCAAAAGAAACGCCCATTTTACAATGCTGCGCTGACTCGTCTGTCAGCCTCCCGAATTTGCGCGCTTTTATCTCTATTGGCACACGCCGAGATAAAAGCCAAAACCCAATATGATGAATCTGTGTGGCCAACTATCCATCAATTGAGCCTAGAAACCTGCTCGCCTGATATTAAGCTGGCAATTTAGCTTTCAAAGCGTGATATAGTGCGCAACCAGTTTTAGCCCAGTTAAGTTAAAACACCCACAGATAGAAACGAAAATACCGAGGAAAACCGAGTGCTTCGCGAAGAACTTAAAGACTTTTTAGCCGATAAAGCCGACGACATGAAAGCGGAACAGATTGTTATTCTAGATGTAGAAGGCAAATCAAGCGTGACAGATTACATGATCATTTGTACTGGTACGTCTAAGCGTCACGTTTCATCTATCGCTGATCACGTCGCATCTGAAGTGAAGAAAGCGGGTCTAGAGCCACTAGGTATGGAAGGCGAAAATGAAGGAGAATGGGTTGTCCTAGACATGGGCGACGCCATGCTTCACGTGATGCAAGAAGAACACCGTGAGCTGTACCAACTAGAAAAACTCTGGGGTTAATCTTTTGAAAATTCAACTAATTGCCGTTGGCACAAAAATGCCCAAATGGGTCGAAGAAGGTTTTCAGGAATACCGCCGTCGCTTCCCACATGATATGCCACTCGAGTTGGTTGAAATCCCCGCAGGCAAACGCGGTAAAAACGCAGATATCGCACGCATTCTACAAAAAGAAGGCGAAGCAATGTTGGCTGCAGTACCAAAAGGTAGCCGCATCGTCACGCTCGATATTCCGGGTAAAAAATGGGATACCCCACAACTAGCAGAACAGCTAGAAGCGTGGAAACTTGATGGCCGCGATGTGTCGATTCTAATCGGTGGCCCAGAGGGTCTAGCACCAGCATGTAAAGCTGCCGCTGATCAAAGCTGGTCACTTTCGGCACTGACATTACCACACCCACTGGTTCGTATCGTAATGGCTGAGAGCTTATATCGAGCGTGGAGCATTACAGCTAACCACCCTTACCACCGCGAATAATAGCGACTTAGCAGTAGAGATAAGCGTTAATGATTCGTAGACGCCGCAGTCAAATTCGAGATTACCAAGCAGAAGCACGCCTGTTCGCCAGTCGTGCTGTTTTTGCATTTCTTGGTATTGTTGTCTTGATGGGCCTGTTAGTTGCTAATATGTACAACATTCAGGTCAACCAATTTCAAGACTATCAAACCCGTTCCAACGATAACCGCATTAAAGTGGTACCTATCGCACCTAACCGCGGCCTTATCTACGACCGCAACGGAGTGCTACTTGCTGAAAACCGTCCCGTTTATAACCTGGAGTTAACCCCAGAAAAGATTAAAAACATTGACGAGACAATTCAAGGGTTACAAACCATTCTGGAAATTACCCCAGAACAAATAGAACGCTTTCAACGTGAGCGTAAGCGTACACGTCGCTTCAAGTCTGTACCACTTTTGACCCAATTAAATGAAAAGCAAGTAGCCGTATTTTCTGTCAATCAATACCGTTTCCCTGGTGTTGAGATCAGTGCGACCTTGAAACGTTACTATCCATATGGCGAAGTTCTGACCCACGTCATTGGTTACGTATCACGAATTAATGACCGCGATATGCAACGCTTAGTTCGTGAAGAGAAAGACGCCAACTACCAAGCAACCCGCGATATCGGCAAGTTAGGTATCGAAAAATATTACGAAGACCTACTGCACGGCACGGCAGGCTACCAAGAGGTAGAAGTCAACAGCCGTGGTCGCGTCATCCGTACACTAAAGTATATCCCTCCAATTCCAGGTAGAGATATCGTCTTGAACCTCGATATCAACCTTCAGTTGTACGTACACCAGTTGTTGGATGCTCGACGTGGTAGTGCAGTAGTGCTTGATCCTCGTGATAACGGCGTACTTGCAATGGTATCGAGCCCAAGTTACGACCCAAATGCATTTGTACATGGTATCTCAGGCAAAGCTTACCGAGCTCTACTGAACGATAAGAATCGTCCTTTGGTGAACCGAACTACGCTCGGCATTTATCCTCCAGCCTCGACCATTAAACCATTCATGGCAGTGGCAGCTCTGGAAGAAGGTGTCGTCACACCTAAAACAACTCGTAATGACCCAGGTTATTGGCGTATTCCAAACTCAGATACTCGCCCTTTCCGTGACTGGCTGCGCTGGGGCCATGGTCGCGTTGACATCATCAAGTCAATTGAAGAATCTGTAGATACTTTCTTCTATCAAATCGCCTACGACATGGGCATTGACCGTATCTCTAACTGGATGATGATGTTTGGCTTTGGTGATTACACAGGCATCGACATTTACGAAGAAAGTAAAGCCAACATGCCAACACGTGATTGGAAGATGGCTCGCCATAAGACTCCTTGGTACAAAGGCGATACAATTCCTGTTGGTATCGGCCAAGGGTATTGGACAGCAACGCCAATGCAGATAGCCAAAGCAACTTCGGTTCTCGTCAATGAAGGCGCTGTAACCGCACCGCACTTACTCAAAGCAACCATCGACAATGGTGGTGATTTTGAACAGCAAAAAACATCTGAGTATGTGACCTACCCTCCTATCCAAAACGTGCCAGATAAATACTGGAATATGGCCAAAGAAGGTATGCGCTTGGTTAACCATGGTACCAAAGGTACAGCTCGCCGCTCGTTCTACAACATGACTTACCAAACAGCCGGTAAATCAGGTACTGCACAAGTATTTGGTCTTGGCGAAAATGAAGAGTACAACGCGGACGAAATTGCAGAACACTTACGAGACCACGCTCTATTTACGGGGTTTGCGCCATTTGACGATCCGAAAGTGGTGGTAACTGTTGTACTAGAAAACGCCGGCGGTGGCTCAAGTAATGGTGCACCGGTGGTGAGAAAGATCTTCGACAGAGTCGTTTTGGACGACAACGTAGCTGCTACAGATGATGACGCAGCGAAGAAAAAGGTATCGCACTAATGAAAATGGATCCTTCTACAGGTAAGAATCGAGCTTTATTTGAGCGTTTTCACATCGACTTACCGTTACTGCTAGGCATTCTGGCATTAATGGGGTTTGGTCTGGTCATTATGTACAGTGCTAGTGGCCAGAGCTTTGCAATGATGGATCGCCAAGCAATGCGCATGGTGTTATCGCTGGCTGTCATGCTCGTGTTGGCCCAAATATCACCCAGAACTTATGAAAGTCTCGCTCCACTAATGTTTGTCGGTGGTGTCATACTACTTCTTGGAGTGCTCTTTTTTGGTGAGGCTTCAAAAGGTGCTCAGCGCTGGCTTAACCTAGGGTTTGTTCGTTTTCAGCCTTCAGAATTGCTGAAGCTTGCCGTGCCATTGATGGTTGCGCGCTATATTGGCCGAAAACCACTCCCACCAACATTGACCACGCTAATTGTTGCGCTTGTCATGGTGTTTATTCCCACCATTCTCATTGCTAAACAACCCGACTTAGGTACTTCCATCCTGATCGCAGCTTCAGGTATCTTTGTAATCTTCCTCGCTGGTATCAGTTGGAAAATCATCACAGGTGCCGCCATAGCGTTAGGAGGCTTCATTCCTATTTTGTGGTTCTTCCTGATGCGTGAATACCAAAAAGTACGTGTCCGTACTTTGTTTAACCCCGAATCAGACCCTCTTGGTGCAGGCTACCATATCATCCAAAGTAAAATCGCCATTGGCTCTGGTGGTATTTCAGGCAAAGGCTGGTTACAAGGCACCCAATCACAACTTGAGTTTCTTCCCGAGCGACACACTGACTTTATCTTTGCAGTAATTGCAGAAGAATGGGGTATGATTGGCTTCCTTTGCCTATTAGCCATCTATCTATTTATCATTGGTCGTGGTCTTTACCTCGCTAGCCAAGCACAAACTGCGTTTGGTCGAATGATGGCAGGCAGCATTGTACTCAGCTTCTTCGTGTATATTTTTGTAAATATTGGCATGGTTAGTGGCATCCTACCTGTGGTAGGCGTACCTTTACCGTTGATCAGTTATGGCGGCACCTCAATGGTGACCTTGATGGCTGGTTTTGGCATTTTAATGTCAATTCATACACACAGAAAAGCATTCTCTAAGGCTACCTAGACATGCAAAACCGTTCTTTATACAGCTTAGTTTTCTCTGCTTTGATTTTGGCAGGCTGCTCAAGCCAAAAAGCACAAGAGGGCCGATACGAACTAGAATCAGATGTCGCTCCTGAAACACCTTTGTCTGTCGAACATATTGAAGATGCACACCCTAAATATGAACCGTACAGTTTAGGGGGTAATAGTAATTACACCTTACGCGGACAAGACTACAAGATCATCCGTGATGCAAAAGGGTTTAAAGAAAAAGGCAAAGCATCTTGGTACGGTGAAAAGTTCCAAGGACATCTCACTTCAAACGGTGAGATCTACGACATGTATTCGATGACAGCGGCTCATAAAACGTTGCCATTG
This sequence comes from Vibrio sp. D401a, assembly GCF_030248515.1. Taxonomy (NCBI): domain Bacteria; kingdom Pseudomonadati; phylum Pseudomonadota; class Gammaproteobacteria; order Vibrionales; family Vibrionaceae; genus Vibrio; species Vibrio sp. D401a. The sequence goes on from NZ_JAHGAI010000010.1 coordinate 17,256, forward strand.
CCAAGTTTTGTAAAAGTAACAAATACAGACAATGGCAAATCAACGATTGTTCGAGTCAATGACCGCGGACCATTTCACGAAGGACGAATTATCGACTTGAGTTATGCAGCCGCTTTCAAGTTAGATGTTGTAAAAACTGGCACCGCCAATGTTGAAATCGAAGTTCTCAGTTTTGAAAAACCTACGGATGAGAAAGCACTCGCTGCGCACCCAAAGTACGTCATTCAAGTCGCTTCATCTAAATATGCAGATCGTACGCGAACTTTAGGCTCAGATATAAGTCAAAAGCTGGATACTGAAATTTTCCTAGAAAGTACAGACGATTTACATCGACTCTTTGTGGGGCCATTTACTGATTATGCTCTGACACAAAGTATGTTAGAGAAAGTTAAGTTGCTCGGCTATCCATCAGCATTTATTAAAAAACACACAACTGTTAAATGACCCGATTCATGAATTTCTATGCAGAGCCTCTCTTATATAACCGGGGATTCTGTTAAGATGACGACAGTTAACCAAAAAATTTGAATTACCATGAATAAAAATAAGTTTGTGAAATCTATTCTCGTTTCTTCGGTTGCTCTTTCTGCAACCTTTGCTCAATCAGCACTTGCATCACCAATTGTTGTTCCAGACGCGCCACAAATCGCAGCGAAAGGCTACGTATTGATGGATTACCATTCAGGTAAAGTACTGGCAGAAAAAGAGATGAACACTAAGTTATCTCCTGCAAGTCTAACGAAAATGATGACCAGCTACGTAATTGGTCAAGAACTCGCGCGTGGTAATATTTCAGAAGACGATGATGTAACCATCAGCAAAAATGCATGGGCGAAGAACTTCCCTGATTCTTCAAAAATGTTCATCGAAGTGGGTACAACCGTTAAGGTACATGACCTAAACCGCGGCATCATCATCCAATCAGGTAACGATGCTTGTGTTGCGATGGCTGAACATATCGCAGGCTCAGAAGATGCATTCGTTGATTTGATGAATGCATGGGCTGACACGCTAGGGATGACAAATACGCACTTTGCAAACGTTCATGGTTTAGACAACCCTAACCTATACTCTACACCTTACGATATGGCATTACTTGGTAAAGCACTGATTCGTGATGTGCCAGATGAATACCGTATTTACTCGGATAAGAAGTTTACTTACAACGGTATCACACAGTACAACCGTAACGGTCTGCTGTGGGACAAGAGCATGAACGTTGACGGTATCAAAACCGGTCACACCAGCAACGCAGGTTACAGCCTAGTAAGTTCAGCAACTGAAGGGCAAATGCGTTTAGTTGCTGTAGTGATGGGTACTAAAGACGCAAACGCGCGTAAATCGGAAAGCAAAAAGCTACTGAGCTATGGTTTCCGCTTCTTCGAAACAGTGGCACCACATAAAGCGGGTGAAACCTTCGTAGAAGAGAAAGTATGGATGGGCAGCAAAGATACCGTCGCTCTCGGTGTAGATGAAGATACTTATGTTACCCTACCTCGCGGTCAAGCAAAGAACCTAAAAGCAAGCTTCGTACTTGAAAAAGAGCTAGAAGCCCCAATTAATAAAGGGGATGTAGTTGGTAAGCTATACTATCAAATTGATGGTGAAGATATTGCTGAGTACCCACTAATGGCACTGGAAACAGTAGACCAAGGCAGCCTATTTAGCCGCATGTGGGACTACATCGTGTTGTTGTTTAAGAGCTTCTTCTAACCGTCGCTTCTGACCAATAAACGAATCTACAAAGCCGCCAACTAGGGCGGCTTTGTTATCTATACTCAAAGGACCCCAACACGCTTGGGTATGATCTTGAGTTAACCCTAATTTGACTGTACTATTTCGCACCGCAACGAATACCAACGGGAGTTACCGATATGCTAACCATCAACTCTGATGCAAAATTGAAAGACCTGCTTGAGTTCCCTTGTTCATTTACTTACAAGGTAATGGGTCACGCAAAGCCTGAGCTTCCAGAACTTGTTCTTGAAGTGATCCAGCGCCATGCTCCTGGTGACTACAGCCCAACAGTAAAACCAAGCGCTAAGGGTAACTACCACTCGGTGTCTATCAATATCACTGCAACCTCTATCGAACAGGTTGAAACTCTATATAAAGAGCTAGGTGAAATCGAAATTGTACGCATGGTTCTATAATTTTTTGATAGATTAAATTTTTTTTGAAAGCAGCCTCGGCTGCTTTCTTTTTATTTATCATACAGATAATCTAAACCACCCCATGTATCAGTTAAAAATCTGTTACTCAGCTGTAGAGCATTAGGGTTATCCGGTTTATAATCCAAAAACTTTATTTATTAGCGACAGGAATTTCCATGCAACACCAACTTGTTGTAAAACGACTTGGACGCCAAGATTATGAGCCTGTATGGAAGGCAATGCATGAGTTTACTGATCAACGCACAGACGACACACCTGATGAAGTTTGGTTGGTAGAGCACAATCCAGTATTTACACAAGGTCAAGCAGGTAAAGCCGAGCACCTTATCAACACTGGAGATATTCCTGTTGTACAAAGTGATCGTGGCGGTCAGGTGACTTACCATGGGCCGGGTCAATTGGTTGCTTACTTCTTGATCAATCTACGTCGCAAAAAATTAGGAGTGCGAGATCTCGTTACGCACATTGAGAACCTCGTTATTAACACTCTTAAGGCATACAATATCGATTCAGCTGCGCGACCTGACGCTCCTGGCGTTTATGTCGACGGTAAAAAAATATGTTCTCTCGGACTTCGCATTCGTAAAGGATGCTCATTCCATGGTCTGGCGTTAAATGTGAATATGGACTTAGGTCCGTTTTTACGTATAAACCCATGCGGCTATGAAGGAATGGAGATGGTTCAGGTAAGCCAAGTTGGTGGGCCAGAAGACATCGAAGCCGTGGAAAAACAACTAATACAAGAACTCGTTACTTTGCTTGATTATGAGCAAGTAGATTTCAGCACAGAAGCACCTTCTCAAGGTAACAAAGCATGAGCAAACCAATCCAGATGGAAAAAGGCGTTAAATACCGCGACGCCGATAAGATGGCATTGATTCCAGTAAAGAACATGCCTACAGAGCAGAAAGAAGTGCTACGTAAGCCTGATTGGATGAAGATCAAGCTACCAGCCGACAGCCAACGTATTCAAGACATCAAATCAGCGATGCGCAAGAATGACCTTCATTCTGTATGTGAAGAGGCGTCTTGCCCTAACCTAGCTGAATGTTTTAACCACGGAACGGCCACTTTCATGATCCTAGGCGCGATCTGTACACGCCGTTGTCCTTTCTGTGACGTTGCCCATGGTCGTCCGCTTCCTGTTGAAGCTGAAGAGCCAAAAAAACTAGCGAAAACAATCGCAGACATGAAGCTGAAGTACGTTGTAATCACTTCCGTTGACCGCGATGACTTACGTGATGGTGGTGCAGAGCACTTTGCCAACTGTAACCGTGAAATCCGTGAACTGAACCCACACATCAAGATTGAAACTCTGGTTCCTGACTTCCGTGGTCGCATGGACGTTGCGCTTGATCTAATGAAAGACAACCCGCCAGATGTCTTCAACCACAACCTAGAAACGGCACCTCGTCTGTACCGTAAAGCTCGCCCAGGTGCGAACTACAAATGGTCGTTACAACTGCTACAAAAATTCAAAGAGCAGCACCCAAATGTACCGACTAAATCAGGCCTGATGATGGGTCTTGGTGAAACGAAAGAAGAGATCGTCGAAGTATTGAAAGACCTTCGTGCACATGGCGTAACTATGCTGACTCTTGGTCAGTACCTAGCGCCAAGCCGTCACCACTTGCCAGTAGAGCGTTACGTTCCACCTTCAGAGTTTGACGAGCTAAAAGAGATCGCACTAGAACTTGGCTTCACCCACGCGGCGTGTGGTCCATTCGTTCGCTCTTCTTACCATGCAGATATGCAGGCTCAAGGTATCGAGATTAAATAAGCACTCGCTTGTTTTGAAAAGAAAGGTTGGCTCAGGGCCAACCTTTTTTGTTTCTGCTGAATCTAAACCACTGCCATTCGGATAACGAACCTATATCCTTAAACTAATAGCGCGTCATTCCGAAGAGCCTAGGCGATATCAGGAATCTGCTTTCAACGCGCTCTCTAAGTAATAGTGACAATTAGAGATTCCCTATCCCGCTCGTTCCTCGCTTGTAGGGAATGACGCAGTTGGGCTCCTGAGCAAATCAAAAATATATCCAGAGTCTAATCATCTCTTTCGTTTTTCTACTTCCCCAAAAGCCTCCACACAACAAACTTATTTCTCACAACTAAAAACGCGTCATTCCGAAGAGCCTAAGCGATATCCGGAATCTGCTTTCAACGTACTCTGAGCTGATACTTCCATACGCTAGAAAAACAAAAAGGCCCTCAAATGAGGACCTTTAAATTGGGTGAACTTTCGAAATAGATGGGTCGAGTTCTAGGAGAACACACGGAGTTTGCTTCTAGCAAATGAGTATGTTCGACAACGAAATCGGCGCACTCTATGAAGAAAGTTACGCGTAAACTGGTAGACGCTTACAAATTTCTAGAACTTTCTGTTTCGTCGCTTCGATAACTTCCTCGTTGCCGATGTTATCTAGAACGTCACACATCCAGTTTGCTAGCTCTTTCGCGTCATCTTCAGTGAAGCCACGACGAGTAATTGCTGGTGTACCGACACGGATACCAGACGTTACAAATGGGCTGCGTGGATCGTTTGGTACAGAGTTCTTGTTTACTGTGATGTTTGCTGCACCTAGTGCGGCATCTGCATCTTTACCTGTAATGTCCTTGTCGATTAGGTCAACTAGGAATAGGTGGTTCTCAGTACCGTTAGATACGATCTTGTAGCCACGCTCTTGGAATTGACCAACCATTGCTTTCGCGTTTTTCACTACGTTAGCTTGGTAAGCTTTGAATTCAGGCTCCATCGCTTCTTTGAACGCTACAGCTTTACCAGCGATAACGTGCATTAGAGGGCCACCTTGACCACCAGGGAATACTGCTGAATTCAGCTTTTTGTACATGTCTTCGCCCGCATTAGACAGGATTAGACCACCACGTGGGCCTGCAAGTGTCTTATGCGTAGTCGTTGTAACTACGTGAGCGTGTGGTACTGGCGTTGGGTATTCACCTGCTGCGATTAGACCAGCAACGTGCGCCATGTCTACGAATAGGTAAGCGTCAACTTTGTCTGCGATTTCACGCATGCGTTTCCAATCAACAATTTGTGAGTAAGCAGAGAAACCACCGATGATCATCTTAGGCTTGTGCTCAAGGGCTAGTTGCTCCATCTCATCGTAGTTGATTTGACCAGCTTCATCGATACCGTAAGGGATAACGTTGTAGTGCTTACCTGAGAAGTTAACTGGTGAACCGTGAGTTAGGTGACCACCGTGTGCTAAGCTCATACCTAGAACTGTGTCGCCTGGGTTTAGAAGCGCCATGTAGACTGCGCTGTTTGCTTGAGAACCTGAGTGAGGCTGTACGTTCGCGTACTCACAGCCGAACAGTTGGCATGCACGATCGATTGCTAGTGCTTCAGCTTTGTCTACGTACTCACAACCGCCGTAGTAACGCTTGCCTGGGTAGCCTTCAGCGTATTTGTTCGTTAGCTGAGAACCTTGTGCTTCCATTACACGTGGACTTGTGTAGTTTTCAGAAGCGATAAGTTCAATGTGTTCTTCCTGGCGAAGAGTCTCTTCCTGGATAGCTGCGAACAGTTCCGCATCGTAATCTGCGATGTTCATATCACGCTTAAGCATCTGTATCTCCTGACTCAGATTGGTACTGAAAGTTGCAAAAAAACTGAATAACGACCTAACGCAAACGTTTACGTCGAGCTAATGGCGCGCATTTTACATAATTTGATCTAGGTCATAAAGAGAAATTTGTAATTTTTCTCATGCAGTTTTTTCATGATGACAAGTAAGAATTATCATGACGATATCGCAATCGTTTGACCATGAACCACTGACTGTCAAATTTGTGCTTTACACCCTGTAAAACAACAATTACATAGGTTTACCGTAAATTTTACCCTCTAGCTACCGAAAAGATCATCTTTTTACTACTATGCATGCCCGATTTATCATCAACGACTGCATATTAGATGGAAAAACACTCAAGAAAAGAAGACTGGATGGCAATTCTTACAGGTACCTTTTTGGTAGCTCAAGGGGTTTTCTTTCTCCAATCCGCTAACCTCTTAACCGGAGGCACAACTGGATTGGCTCTGCTTATTAGCCAATTTACACCTTTTACGTTTGGTGTGCTTTACTTTTTAGCCAACTGTCCTTTTTACTTGCTAGCATGGAAACGCTTTGGCCGTCATTTTGCGATTAATAGTGCAATTTCTGGCGCTTTGGTTTCTATCTTTGCTGATAATCTGTATTTACTGATTTCGCTCGAATCGATTAATGAGATTTACTGCGCCGTAGCTGGTGGGCTATTGATGGGCTTGGGCATGCTGATCCTATTCCGCCACCGCTCAAGTTTGGGTGGTTTCAACGTATTGTGCTTATTCATTCAGGACAAGTTTGGTATCTCGGTAGGCAAATCTCAGATGGCAATTGACGCTTGTATCTTATTTGCCTCTTTCTTCTTCGTCACTCCGTGGGTTATCGGCTTGTCGATTCTTGGCGCATTCGCACTGAACCTAGTGCTTGCTATGAACCACAAACCACACCGCTATTCTGTGAGCTACGGTTCATAACCTTTCTATAATAATTGGAGCGCAATTTATAAGATTTTGCGCTCCAATGCCTATATAATATCTCGCCATTTCCTAATCACTCATGATGGTATGCGCGACTTCCTACAACAAGCCAAACAAACCAACAGTCAGATTGTTATTGGCGAGCTGATCTATAACCCAGAGACTCAAACGCTTCACAAGCAAGCGGTCGTTATCGATCTTGAGCCACGTAGCATCGAGTTATTAGAACTGCTGCTCACCAGTGTTGGCCACCCGCTGTCTGCAGAAACCATCATAGAGACTATTTGGCAAAGTAAGTTTATCTCAAAGAACGTACTTACCAATCGAATCAGTACACTTCGAGCCTTGCTACAAGAGCACTTACCAGAGCACGATGCCGCTAAGCTATTGGTGACCTATCCACGTAAAGGCTACTTCCTCAATCCAGCGAACGTTCAACTATTGCCACCAGCAAAGTCGAGCAAGCGCAAAGCCAAACTCGCCAATGAGGGTAAATCGCCATCTTCACGCAAACTTGGGGTTGTTTATGGCTTATGTGCATTATTCACGCTGACCACTATTGGACTGGGTGTGACTCTCTGGCAACAACAAGGCATTTCCACTCAGCAGACGCGTAACCAACTGCTGATCCCGAAAGTCGAGCTTCTCCTAAATCGTGTCGATGCGATAGGCACTGCTGCACGTGAGTATCGTACCGTGGTGAAAGCCATCTTGCTCCAACAGCAAGTCGAATACCCTTATACAGATATTGCCAACCAAGATGCTCCAAGCTACTTTCTCGATCCAATCAACGAGACGCCTTATTTCCCCGGTGCACGCAACATGCAGACCAGTGATTATCAGCTCAATATCGAACTCAAAGACAGTCCGACAGAGGGCATGATAAAAGCGCAGATGAACCTGATTTACCCAGCGACAGGAAAGTTAGCGTTTCGAAATCAGTACGTCCTGCGTATCGACCACCTACAATCAGACTTATTCCGTTTGCACAGCGACATTGCTCAGTACTTCAATCTGCCCGAACCTTCAAAAAGCACTTGGCACTTTACAGACACACACGAAAAGATGTTGCTCGACGAGCAGTTTTCCAACTCACCAATTGATCACATGGACGAGTTCACTGCTATCACCATCGCTCGTCATCTTGCATTGTACGAACAAGATAAAACCAAGCTAGAGGGATACCTCATTCAGGCTCAATCGGAATTTGATGTCCTCCCTGACGAACTGAGTTTGTGGCTTGGTATCTTGCACTACAAGTTAGGTAACCTCGATAAAGCCAAAACATTACTGACGACGCCAGCTGGCGACTCACGAATTCAAAACGCCTTGGTGTACACCTTCGTTTCTCATATCGCTTACAAGCAGAATAAGCTCGACCAATTTCGTCTCAATTACATGGAGTCTTTGGTGGCTCTGCTGCGCGTCATGCCTTCTGAAGAATTATTCAGTCGCTTGTCACAACCAGAATCAAAAGAGACCTGCTTACAACCTTGGACAAAACTGCGTGTCAGCATTAAAGAGAAAGAAATTGTGATGCGTTGGAAGGCGCTAATCGAAGAATACTGCACGAATATCGACGCTGAAATTACTCCAAATAAAACAAAGACCTAAATATAAAATTAAGCTTTCATTAAACTCTGTTAGCTTTTGTTTTTTGCCCTTTTTCTGCCACAAAACTTAGCATGGCGACATTCAAATAACGGCTCGATTTATCAGCCTTCTAAAACTAGGAATGTAAACTCATGCTTAAAAAAATGACGCTTATCGCAGCAGCTACCATCGCACTTTACGGCTGTGGTGGCGGCTCTTCTTCTGGATCTTCAAGCGGCAATAAAGGTCCACAAAACAGCTTTGATTACCCGATTTCAAACTCATCTTTTGCACCAGTATCAAGTACAAAATTGCGCTATGACATTGCTTCTGATGAACAGCAAATCGGTACAGTGACGATGGACTTTGAAGCAATGAGCAGTCAGGAGCTTATTGATGCTTTGTCTAACGTTCCACAATCGGCACCTGTGATTCAAATCATCCACGATCTGGTTAACAACGGTATCACTCAATTTTATCTGTCTGAGCAAGTTGAAGAGAACGGCGAAGAGGATAAATCGATCTACTTTACCGGCACCGATGGCGCACTACACGAAATCACCGATGCTTACCTTGTTAACCGTATCTCTATCGCAATGCTTATGGATAGCAGCCCTGTGTTTCGCGTGGAAGGTTCGACGGTTAAAGAGAAAGACCTGAACATTGATATTAGCGTAAACACCATCTCTATTGATTTATCGCTGAATGGTGAACAAGTGGCTAACCTTTTGAATGATTTTGAGGATCACGAATGGGTAGAACAGCTGCCAGATAACGCAGATTGCAAAGCTTGGTGGAGCCAACAAATCACTGAGACAGGTGCGCGCAAAACCTTCACTGTATCTGGCAAATCGATTGAAGCGGCATACCTAACCGAGAAGAACACCTACAACCTAAGATGTGATGGTATGGATTCAATGGAATTTGAAACATCGGCAGAGCGTTGGTTCAACCCTGCACTAGGCTTGATTGAGCAAGTTGAACTGTTGAAAGCCGAACAGACTCAAATCAGTGAAGAGAAAGCAACTCTGAGCAAGATCGAGAAAGCATAGACCACAATCTCATCTCATAGAAAAAAGGCTTTGGGGAGCACTCCAAAGCCTTTTGTTTAGGATCGAAATCCTTAGGGGTACTTTTTATTTGCTTTTATTCTTCAATCAGCAAGATGCGAGTTTCGTAAGGACGCAGTACTTGGTGATTGGAAGCAATCGCGCTGGTCGCATTTTGATAGTTGGAAAGCAGGTTTTTGGCTTTACTCATATCAAAACGCTCTGGTAACACACACTCCACCTCTTCGCCGTAGTAGTTGTTAATACACAACAGCGTTTGCTTATCGTTCTGACGAGCATAAGCAAAAATACGTTTGTGCTCTGGCAGCAGGTCCTCGTAACGACCATCAGTGATCACTTGAACCTGTTTACGCAGTTCAATCAAGCGCTTGTAGAAGTAGAACACCGAGTTCAAATCGGCAATCGCGGCTTCCGCGTTGATCTCTGAATAGTTCTGAGCCACCTCTAGCCAAGGCGTGCCCTCAGTAAAGCCCGCGTGTTTCGCGCTGTTCCATTGCATTGGCGTACGTGAGTTATCACGCGACTTCTGTGCCAAAATCGCCATCATATCGTCGTGAGATACGTCATCGCGATTGACCATGATGTCGTACATGTTCGTGCTTTCAACATCGCGATATTGGCTGATTTCGGTGTAGCCCGGGTTGGTCATGCCGATCTCTTCACCTTGATAAACATAAGGCGTGCCTTGCATCATGTGTACCGATGCCGCAAGCATTTTGGCAGATTCAACACGGTATTGTTCGTCGTTACCTAATCGACTCACAACGCGTGGTTGGTCGTGGTTACACCAAAATAGCGCGCCCCACCCTTTGCCATTTAAGCCGGTTTGCCAATGGTTGAAGATCTGTTTCAGTTGGATGAAGTCAAACGGCGCTTTCGTCCACTTATCACCATTTGGGTAATCAACTTTCAGGTGGTGGAAGTTGAACACCATCGACAGCTCTTTGCCATCTTGCGCTGAATACTGCTGACAATGCCCTAGCGTGGTGGACGACATTTCACCCACCGTCACGCTGCCATATTTTTGGAACACGGCTTCACTGATCTCTTGAAGGTATTCGTGCACACGTGGACCATCCGTGTAGAAACGGCGACCATCACCAATATCGTCACTTGGGAAGTCTTGTTGCTTGGAAATCAGGTTGATAACGTCAAGACGGAAACCATCGACGCCTTTGTCTGCCCAGAAGCCTATGACTTCTTTTACTTCCTCACGTACCACTGGATTTTCCCAGTTTAAGTCCGCTTGCTCTTTAGCAAAAAGGTGCAAATAGTACTGACCCGTTTTTTCATCCAACGCCCAAGCATTGCCACCAAACTTAGATTGCCAGTTGTTTGGCTCTGCGCCATCAACAGGATCTTTCCAAATGTAGTAATCACGGTAAGGGCTGTTTTTGTCACCCAGTGCCGATTGGAACCAATGATGCTCTGTCGAAGTATGATTGACCACGATGTCCATGATGATTCGAATACCCAGTTGGTGAGCCTCTGCCAACAGGGTATCGAAATCTTGCATAGTGCCGAAATCTGGGTTGATCGCGTAATAATCGGAAATGTCATAACCGTTGTCGATCATTGGCGATTGATAAACCGGCGTCAGCCAAATCGCATCCACACCAAGGTGTTTTAGATAATCTAGTTTAGAAATGATCCCTTTAATATCGCCCGTGCCTTTACTTCCACTGTCACAAAAGCTTTTTGGGTAAATTTGGTAGATGGTTGCGGTTTTCCACCAGCTCTCATCATGCTTGGTCATTGCCATTTCTAACGCTCACTTACCATTAAACGGAAACTTAAAAATCTTAAAAAAACGAAGAGATAAACGAGGCAGCCAAATCGCTGCCTCAGTTCGAATTACGCGCTAGCGGTTTCTAACTCGCCTTTCATTTGCGCACGCTTATACAACACAAGGGTCAGTGCCACTGGTACAACAATCGCCACCAACATCGCCAGAGCAAATACGCCCCAGAACTGTGGTTGGATAGACAAGATGCCCGGCAAACCGCCCACACCGATACCGTTCGCCATCACACCTGCGCTACCACAGATAGCAGCGGCAATCGCACTACCGATCATCGCGCTCAGCATTGGGAATTTGTATTTCAAGTTGATGCCGTACATCGCTGGCTCAGTCACACCAAGGTAAGCAGAGATAGCCGCAGGCACTGAGATATCACGCTCGCCGTGTTTTTTACTGATGATAATGATGCCAACTACTGCAGATGCTTGAGCAATGTTTGAAAGTGCAATCAGAGGCCAAATTGGCGTGCCGCCTAGCTCTTGCATCAGTTGAAGGTCAACCGCGTTGGTGGTGTGGTGAATACCGGTAATCACCAATGGCGCGTATAGGAAGCCGAAGATGGTTGAACCAATCATCGCGAAGTCACCCGTCATGGCAGCTTTCGCAGCAAAAGCAACGCCGTCACCCAACATACGACCGAATGGACCAATGATAGAGTGCGCAAGAATCACCGACACAATGATAGAAACAAACGGTACCACCACTAGGTAAAGGTAAGACGGAATAATGCGTTTTAAGTTAGTTTCAATAAATGCCAGTGCAATACCGGCTAACATCGCCGGAATCACTTGCGCTTGATAGCCCACTTTCTCGATGGCGAATAAGCCAAAGTCCCATACTTCAGGCACTTGCTTACCAATCAGATAGGCGTTCATTAACTGTGGCGAAACCAGAGTGACACCCAATGTGATGCCCAGAATCGGAGTACCGCCGAGCTTTTTCACTGTCGACCAACACACACCAACTGGTAGGAAGAAGAAGATCGCCTCACCAATTAGCCATAAGAAAGAGTGTACCGTAGCCCAAAACTGGCTGATTTCCGTTAACGTTTGGCCATCAAACATCTTGATGTCACCAATCACGTTACGGAAGCCAAGAATCAGACCACCGGTGATGATCGCTGGTAGCAGTGGTACAAAGATTTCAGCAAGGTGGGATATACCACGCTCAACGATATTCATATTTTGACGAGCAGCGTTCTTAGATTCATCTTTGCTCGCTTCACTTTTGCCGCTAAGCTCGATCAGAACTTTGTAAACCTCATCAACTTCAGTGCCGATGACGACCTGAAATTGACCTGCGTTGGTAAAGCAGCCCTTCACCATAGGCAGTGCATCTAACTGTTTTGTATCGGCTTTGTCAGTGTCATTCAACACGAAACGCAAGCGAGTTAAGCAGTGGCTTACACTGGCAATATTGTCCGATCCCCCGACCAGCTCAATAAGACGCTGTACATCTTGGCGCGCAATCTTACTCATAACTTTGTCCACCCTGTATTGGATACATTCAATTCATCGTTTTATTTTTATAATGGGAACATTCCCATTCGATGATTTTAATAGTGCCATTTCGCATTCAAAAACAAAATGGGAACAGTCCCATTAATTGAGAATGATCACAGTATAATTTTAGAGCAGATCATCGAAAGGAGGATTAATGACGGATAGGCTGCTGGGTAAAATGCACCACAGACTCATCACCATTTAATTGATTAATCAGCATGTTAGCGGCTTTTTCACCAGCATGAGAGTAGCCAGGATCCACGCTGAAGACATTCGGGAAGAGAAAAGAAAGCAATTCGTTGCCACCCACACCGGTAACCACCACATCTTCACGTCCCACTTCTTGCAGACGTTTAATTACACCGAGAGCGATAGTGTCACTGGCACAAGCGATGGCTTGAGTATCGGATTGAAGGACTTGATCCACTAGCTGATAAGCACTTTCGTGGTTGAGCTTACCGGTTTGAAAGCAAGGTTCGATGCGCTTTTGCTCACACCAAGCTTGGTAAGCATTTAGTCGAGCGAGACCAGTGGTGCGGTCTTCTGGATCAACACCAATGTAGGCAATACGAGAAATAGATTGTTGTTCCAGATGAGAGAGCGCCATATCGATAACGCCTTGGTTATCATAGTTGATCGAGGAAACGATTTGCGTGTCCATCGCAATCACGACAATGCGATTGCCCCACTCCGCTAACGCTTGCTCATCACATCCAGTAAAGCCAAACACGATCACCCCATCGACGTTGCGACGTTTAAGCACATCCAAATGCTCATTGGTTTTATCGCGATCGAACTGGCTCTCCATGATCACCACATCGTATCCGGCTGAGTACAAAGCGTTGAGCATGGTCCCAACAGCGCGATTTTCTGATGGTGAATCCAAACGAGAGATGATCACACCGATCACCTTTTGACTGCCACCACGCATCGACTGCGCCGACTTTGATGGGACGTAGCCTGATTCACGAATGATTTGCTCTACCTTCTCACGCGTTTGCGGTTTTACCTTGGGATCATTGGTAAGCACACGGCTGACCGTCGACTTGCCCACGCCAGCCAATTTCGCGATATCAAGAATGGTGAGTTTTTTGCTCATAAGTGTTCAGACTAAAAGAAGGAATCAAACAAAAGGGAAGCAGCGGCTTCCCTTATCTCAGTCAGTAATGGCGATTACTTATTTAGGTACGCAGGCACATCTGCAATGCTATCTAATACTACTGTTGCGATAGCTTCACCTTGTTCTGTTACTGGCTTACCAGTGCGAACCAAAATCTTAGTGCCAACGCCTGCCGCTTCTGCTGCCATCATATCTTCAGCTTTGTCACCGATCATCACAGATTTCTCCATGTCGATCTTCAAGAAGTCACGTGCAGAAATGAACATGCCTGGTTTTGGCTTGCGGCACTCACAATCTTGCTTGTACTCACCAATGCCATGTTCAGGATGATGTGGGCAGTAGTAGATGCCATCGAACTCAACGCCATTATCAGCGAAGTTCCAGTCCATCCACTGAGTCAGAGATAAGAAACGGTCTTCGCTGAATTTACCACGTGCAATGCCGGATTGATTGGTCACAAGCACCAACAGGTAGCCTTTATCTTTCAGCGCTTTCGTCGCTTCAAAGACACCGTCAATGTACTCAAAATCATGTTCGTCATGAACGTAGCCGTGGTCAACATTGATCACGCCGTCACGATCGATAAAAACAGCAGGTTTTGCCAAAACGTATTTCTCTATTTACTCGGTTTCATCAGATTATTACATACCTTATAAGCACTCACACTATCTAATTGGCGTGAGTGAGCGACAAAACAGTTGATTTGTCGCCCGAGAATCGGTAAATCTTGAATATCCCTCTTTTATATTCCTTTCCGCCAAACATCCTCTGTTTTATTTTCCCAACAGAACATCCATACATTTAGACGTCTAGACGTAAAAATATCTATTGACTTACTACTGCTTAACCCATAGCATCAACTGAGAATTGAGATAGAGTTCAAAATTTACTCCTGTTAAAAGCCGTTTTTAACAGCGAAGTTCCCAGTATCTCTGTGCAGGTTGAAACATGATAGAAATAAAAAACGTCAATAAAGTGTTCTACCAAGGCAGTAAGGAAATTCTTGCCCTTAAGGACATTAATCTAGATATCGCGAAGGGCACCATCTTTGGTGTTATCGGCTCATCGGGCGCGGGTAAAAGTACCCTGATCCGTTGTGTGAACATGCTGGAAGCCCCAACATCGGGTTCCATCATCGTAGATGGCGTTGATCTAACCAAATTAAGCAAAAAGCAATTGGGAGAAACTCGCCGTAACATCGGGATGATCTTCCAACACTTTAACCTGCTGTCGTCTCGCACCGTTTTCGACAATGTCGCACTCCCTCTTGAGCTAGCAGGCAAAGACAAATCGCAAATCGCAACAAAAGTCACTGAGCTACTTAAGCTTGTTGGTCTTTCAGACAAGCATGAAAGCTACCCAGCAAACCTAAGTGGTGGTCAAAAGCAACGTGTGGCAATTGCACGTGCACTGGCATCAGACCCTAGCGTTCTGCTGTGTGACGAAGCAACCAGTGCGCTGGATCCAGCAACGACTCAGTCCATCTTAGAACTACTCAAAGAAATCAACCGCAAGCTAGAAATCACCATTCTTCTGATCACTCACGAGATGGAAGTGGTTAAGAGCATCTGTCACGAAGTGGCGATCATCGGTGATGGTGAACTAGTGGAAAAAGGCACCGTTGGTGAAATCTTCGCGCATCCGAAGACTGCACTGGCACACGAGTTCATTCGCTCTACTTTGGATCTTTCTATCCCAGAAGATTACCAAGCTCGCTTACAAACCACGCGCGTGGAAAACAGCTACCCATTGGTTCGCCTAGAGTTTACTGGTGCAACTGTGGATGCCCCTCTGATGACGCAAATTGCTCGTAAGTACAACATCGACGTGAGCATCCTAAGTTCTGATCTCGATTACGCTGGCGGCGTGAAGTTCGGCATGATGGTCGCAGAACTGTTTGGTAGTGAAGAAGACGATAACGCAGCGATTGAATTCCTGCGTGAGCACAACGTGAAAGTAGAGGTACTTGGCTATGTCCTTTAATACGATTTCTGAATGGCTGAGCTTAAACAGCAACCTACTTTTAGGCGCAACGTGGGAAACCTTTTACATGGTGGCGGTTGCGGGCATCGTTGGTTTCGCTGTCGGCATTCCTCTTGGTGTGATTCTGCATACCACTAAAAAAGGTGGCCTACTGGAAAACACCAAACTCAACGGCATTCTTGGCGCGATCGTCAACGTGGGCCGCTCGGTTCCTTTCCTAGTATTGATGGTTGCGATTATCCCAGTAACCAAACTGTTGGTTGGTACCTTTATCGGTACAACAGCAGCCATCGTACCTTTGACTATCGGTGCTATCCCATTTGTGGCGCGTCTAATCGAAGGCGCACTACTGGAAGTTCCATCAGGTTTGGTTGAAGCTGCGCAATCTATGGGTGCGACACCAACGCAAATCATCACAAAAGTTCTGCTTCCTGAAGCAATGCCGACTATTGTTAACTCAGTGACGATTACCCTAGTAACACTAGTAAGCTATTCAGCAATGGCAGGAACAGTAGGCGGCGGCGGTCTTGGTGACGTAGCTATCCGTTATGGCTTCCACCGTTACGATGTAGTGATCATGGCAGTAACCGTCGTGATGCTGATTGTTCTAGTACAAATTATTCAGTCTATCGGTGATGCAATCGTACGCCGCGTAGACCACAGATAAGAATTGAAAATACCAATTATAAGGAGATAGAGATGAAATTTAGCCTTAAGAGTCTTTTGACTGTTGCAACTGCCGCTTCTGCACTGGTTCTTGCTGGTTGTGGGGACAAAGAAGTCGACGTGAACAAAGTAAAAGTTGGCGTAATGGCAGGTGCGGAAGCTCAAGTTGCGGAAGTTGCAGCAAAAGTTGCTAAAGAGAAATACAACCTGGATGTTGAGTTGGTTACCTTTACCGATTACGTAACACCAAACGCAGCACTAGATGATGGCTCAATCGATGCGAACGCATTCCAACACAAGCCATACCTAGATCAGCAAGTAAAAGATCGTGGCTACAAACTAGTAACGGCTGGCAACTCTTTCGTATACCCAATCGCTGGTTACTCTAAGCAAGTAAAATCAGTGGATGAGATCGAAGACGGCGCACGCATCGCGGTACCAAACGATCCAACGAATCTAGGTCGTTCTCTGCTGCTTCTTGAGCAACAAGGTCTGATCGAGCTACGTGATGGTGTTGATCTGCTAGCAACGGTACGTGACATCGTAGGTAACCCGAAAAACATCACAATTGTAGAGCTAGATGCAGCACAGCTTCCACGCTCTCTTGATGACGTAGCGGTTTCTATCATCAACACGACTTACGCAAGCTCAATCAACCTAACACCTGAGCGTGACGGTATCTTCGTTGAAGACAAAGAGTCTCCATACGTAAACCTAATCGTTGCTCGTGAAGACAACGTTCAAGCAGCTAACGTACAAAACTTCGTGAAAGCATACCAAACTGATGAAGTTTACGAAGCAGCGAAAGACATCTTCAAAGGTGGCGTAGTTAAAGGTTGGTAATCGCCCCTTTCTACAACACTTGAAACTTAAAAAGGGCGCTCATCGGAGCGCCCTTTTTGTATTTGTTTTCATTGCGGTTTTATATCGCTAGAACAGCTGAACTTCGTCTTGCTCAACGTTCTTTTTCACCTGTTCTTCCACTTGAGGATGCTTGAACACATAAGGCGCTAGAAACGCAGTAAAAGGAATAGTCAGCACAATCCCCACACTACCCGCCAACGCGTTCACGACTGCGAGGCCCACCAGCGGCATATTCATAAACTGACTCGCCGGCATGTTAAGCCCCCACACCATCATAATGGTCGTCAATGAACCACCAGCAAACGCCAAAATTAAAGTGTTGGTCATGGTGCCCATGATGTCTCGACCAATATTCATCGACGCTCTAACCAATTGCTTTGGTTTGAGTTTCGGGTCGGTTTGTTGCAGCTCCGCGTACGCCGATGCAATCGAGATTGCCACGTCCATTACGGCACCAAGCGCAGCCACGACAATCGTCACGAACATCAACCAACGAATGCCCATCTTCACCGACGTTAGGTAAATCACGTCTTCGCCTTTGTCGAGGTAAATGCCCGACAAGTGTGCCATTTCGCCGAACCACTGCGCCATTACACCCGCGGCAATCACGCCCAATAATGTGCCGCCCATGGCACATAAACTCTTACGGTTATAACCGGAGACGAGAATAAAGCTGACTACGATGATCACCACCATCAATAAGATGCTGACCAACATTGGATTCCAACCAGCGAAAATACTCGGCACCAACACGCCAACGATTAATGCCGCAGTAAAATAGAGCGCGACCATTGAGTTAATGCCCTCTTTCTTACCAAAGCTCAGCAGCAACGCGCAGAACAGAGCAAGCATCAGGTAAATCGCGTCTGAGCGTTTGTGGTTATACGCCCAATAAACGGTGCCATTGGTGGTTTCGCGGATCATCATGATGAAAGTATCGCCTTCACTGACATAAACATTGTGCTGACGGCTGAGTGGATTGGTGACTTCCACCTCTAAGCCTTCGCTCTCACCTTCTAGGATTTTTGCCATGAAGACTTGTTTGCCTGTCATCACATCTGGCACCAGCGGATCAGGTGCCACATGGTTCGAGATCGAACGCGTGACAGTCGCTTCAACAAACTCTTGTTGCTGACGAGATTTAGGACGGAAACCTTCACTCCACGAAGAAGAAAACTGAAAAATAAGTGTGGATATAAGGATAATCAGTAGGGTGAAACCCCACTTGTTATAGATTCTTTTGATCATGAAGCACTCTTCTACATCACTCACTCCAACAGGCTTTGCCTCTGGTGAGTAAAATTAGGCGCGGTAACCTCTACCGCGCCCACATGCAGGATTAATGAGCTGGGTTACAGCCTGCTACCTTCTCATCAAGGGTTGTCGCGTCTTTGTTAGGGTTAACAAAGTAGCTCGACGAATCATTGATGTTCACAGACTTAACAATCGCTGGGTATTTCGGGTTCTCTAAATCAATCGAGACACAGATTTCCATGTTCTTCAATTGCTCCCAAAGTGCTTTACCCTCACCGTCACGCAGCGTAGTAATCTCTCCGCTTGGTTGGTATTGCGTGAATGCCCAGTTACCAACATTATCGCTGAAATCAGCAACATCAATGCCATGGTTCTTCTCAACATATGCAGTTAGCATATCGCGAATTGCGTAAACTGGCTCATTCACAGAGTCGTAGAACACGTCATCTTTGTCTGCCCAACCAAACTTCTGAATTTGCGAACCAAAGCGGTAGCTGTTCATCGCCACTTTGTAAGTCGCGTTTGGATCAAACTGTTCGCCACCAATGCTAGTAATGCTTACTCGGCTACCTTCATTCGTCACCGCGTTATTTTCATCCAACTCAAGTGATGGCTTGCTTAGATCTACCGTGAACTGGATGTCACCATCGAACTGATCGTAAAGATAAGCTGGCGCGCCTTTCTTGAACGATACGGTAATATCACCCGGTTTATATTGGTTGAAGTAAGAGTAAGACCATTCGATGAAGCGTTTCAGATTCGCACCTGTCATCTCAACACCAAGCAAGGTGTTGTCGTACTTGTACAAGTTAGTCGATTTACCTTTGGTGTAAACTTCATTATCAATTAAGTTAGATTGATCAGAGAACAGTGATGCTGCCGATACAACAGCCCCTTTGCCCTCACCAACAGCAGCTTCGATTTGCTGCATTTGAATCTGGTTAATCACATCCATCAAAGGCGTATCAACCACTTTCGCAAGGTGAATGGTCGAGTACAAACGCTCTGCAGTGTAGTTGTAATCCTTCGCTGTCGCTTCATCTTGGAAGCCCGTTGCGCTTGGCGTGAAGTTACCTGTCACACGACCGAGCTCACGTGTTGCATCTTCAACCGAAATATCATGCACGTATTGGAATTTCGCTTGTATCGCTTGATCTTCTTCCACTTTCTTAGTGCCGATGTTGGTCAATGTCGTGTCTGCCATCGTCCACTTGCCATCAACTTTTTTCAGCTGAATCTCAGCTTTAGCAAGGTAAGCACCCCATTTACCTGGCTCAATAATCTTCACACTTTGCTTACGATTTTCTTGGTTGTATTCACCAGATTTAGCTTTATCTTCGATTAGAGAATTATCGCCACCAATTTCTGACGTTGCTTTGCTAATTGGTGTCACCGTGCCATCAGCATTCACTTGCTCAATGTAGTTTGCGTGTTCGTGCCCTGCTAGGATGACATCAAATTTGTCCGCCATTGCTGAAGCAATCTTATAAACACCCACACCACCATCTTCTTGTCGGCCAAGGTGAAGCGCACCAACAATCACATCTGGATTGTATTTAGATACCAATTGGTCAACGGCTTCTTTAGTCGCATCCAATTCGTTCTCGAACTTCAAACCTTTGAAGTGATCCGGCGCAGACGCTTCCCAGTTAGGCACGTTTGACGGTGTTAGACCAACGATTGCTACTTTAACCCCTTCCACTTCAAACATTTGGAATGCACGAATGTAGTTCACATCGTTGCTTTCCCATTTGATGTTAGAAGACAGCACCGCACCATTAAAGTGATTTAAGTTACGATCGATAAACGAGCGCTCAAAGTTGAATTCATGGTTGCCCGGTACCCAAACGTCAAAGCCAAGCGAGTTCATGCTCTCGACCACTGGGTGAGTTGGGTCGTCGTTAAATAGCTGTGCAGAGTTACCTTGAACCGTATCACCGATATCAATCAGGATCATATTTGGATGTGCCGCTTTTTGATCTGCCAGTAAGGTCGCTACACGCGTAACACCAGCATCGTCATCTTCCGCATTCAACGCGTAATCAAAACCAAATAAACGACCATGTAAATCCGACGTCGCAGCAATAGCGATGGTTACTTCATCGGCTTGTGTTGCTTCACCTTTTACCACTACATCAGGCGTGTTAGTTAGCGTTTTACCCTCTGCGACAACTGGACTGTAATCCGACGGTACTTCTACATATTTTGTTTCATCATCGTTACAGCCAGCCATCAAGCCGACTACAGCAATACAGACTAAGCTTCGTTTAAATAAAGTCATCTCAATTCCTTCCAGATTATTTTTATATATATTTTCGGAAGGGGCCCTCTTCCCAAAACCTTAATAAGGATATGGATATTATTTGAAATTTTTGAGAAGCAAACGTTTCAATGCTTACAATGCATGCATATGTGTTACATTTTTCTTTGAACGTGAACACAGGTCACAAACTAGGGGATGAGAGATATCTTCAGAAAAAATGCTTTCAAAAACAAAGCATTGACAGAGTGAATAATAAGAAAATCTGTTAAGTAACCTTTACACAATTACATTAGATAGAAAAAAGCTGGCATAGGCGCCAGCTTTAAAAAATAAACTATTTGATGTGGTCCCAAGAGATATTGGAGACAATTCGGCAATCGTCACACTTAAAATAGAAAATGTCGTGCAGCGGTTCGTCGAGTAACCACTCACCACCACATTTTGGACACTTGCGTCCTTTTTCCGCTTCAAGCGACTCACCACCAACTCGGTATTGATAGTAGTAAGTCGGGATCTTGGTGATGTATTCAATCCGACCACGTAAATCCCAACCACGACGGAACAGGACACTGTCCGCGTCGCAAATCTCGTGCAGCGCCGCATGTTCAGCACGGCAACCACCCGCCATTTGGATTTCATCGCACGCTTGCCATTCCGTTTGCCATTTCACTACCGCTTTATGGTCACCATTCAATGTCGCACCATTACGGTAAAGCGGAATAGGTAACAAGGTCTCGCCACTGCGCAGCGGAGAACAAGTATGTACGTATGTGGTGTACAGCACTTGCCAGCTTGGCGTTTCTTCCTCTGCCGCTTCTTCTGAGTTCAAATCACGACCCAACATGCGCATTTTCGGCGCAAGCAACGACGCTTCCGACAAACGATTCATGCACACTTTGACGAAATCAGAATGGTAGCGAGGGTGTAAACTGTCTTGCTCTGGGCAAACCACACGAACATAAAACTCACCGTCACCCATTACGATAGGGAACTCACGTCCAAGTACCTGGCCGTTGTAGCGCAACGCATCCATCAGACCATTGATCGCTTTATCAACGGCGCTTACGGTCGTGTTATCAAAACACTCAAACTGCAACTCAACAACGTACATGCTTAAACCGCTGCCTCTAGTTTGCTTAGGAACTCTGCTAGCGTCTCCGCCAGTATGTCGTGTTTGTCTGAGCCTAGGCGCTCAAGAATCACATTACCAGTTAGGTTACAGATAGAAATCACATCCAGCTCTGCGTCTGTAGCGGCGATAAATACCGTCGGTTTTAGCTTTAGACGACGCTGAGTGACTAGGTGACCAAGAATATTCTCTTGAAGACGGGTGAAATCATCGTCACTCCACACTTGCAGCAGCGTCAGTTCGTTACCTTGCCAAGTTGCGTCCATATCAGCACTGTACTGAGAACCGTAGAAGGTTTTGATGTCTTCATGCAGCGTCAGCTCAATTGCGTTCTCAACGTTAGTGAAATCCGCCATTTCTTCACGTGGGAATGCTTTCCACAATACGGCCCCGTCGCGTTTCTCTTCTACACATGGAGAAACAAGATCAGCAAGCTCTTCACTGCGTGGCAGTTCGTTATGCTCGTCTTGCCAAGCTTGTTGATAGCGCAGGCTAAAGTCCTGTAGAGCCTGAGTAACGGTTTGGGTCATGAAGGTCTCCTGGTTAGTTTTTATCAGGTCGCGGTGTCTGCCGGATGGCAATTAATCAGCGGATTCAGTAAAATTCTCGCCATTCTAATCGAAAATGACCACAAAGTATGAGCAAATATTCTGACGCTAAAGAGCTTGCTGGCCTAACTCTGGGTAAAAAGACCGAGTACGCAAATCAATACGACGCAAGCTTGCTGCAACCTGTACCTCGCAGCCTAAACCGTGATGACCTTGAACTTGGCGACAGCCTACCGTTTATGGGGCACGACATTTGGACGCTGTACGAGCTATCTTGGCTCAACAGTAAAGGCTTGCCTCAAGTTGCCGTTGGCGAAGTCTACATCCCTGCGACCAGCGCGAACTTAATTGAGTCAAAGTCGTTCAAGTTGTACTTAAACAGCTACAACCAAACGCGTTTCGCTACTTGGGAAGAAGTGACTGAGCGTTTGACGCAAGATTTATCAGCATGCGCTGGTGAGCAAGTACTTGTGGAAGTAAACCCAGTAACTCACTACACCAACCAGCCTATCGTGACAATGGAAGGCGAGTGCATCGACGGTCAAGATATCGAAATCACCAGCTACGATTTTGACGCCGCACTTCTTGAAGGCGCAGCAGGCGAAGAGCAAGTAGAAGAAACCCTTCACAGCCACCTACTGAAATCAAACTGCCTGATCACCAACCAACCTGACTGGGGCAGCGTAGAAATTCGTTACCAAGGCGCTAAGCTTGATCGTGAGAAATTACTTCGTTACCTCGTTTCATTCCGTGAGCACAACGAGTTCCACGAGCAATGTGTGGAGCGTATTTTCACTGACCTGATGAAGTACTGCCAGCCAACAAAACTAACGGTATTTGCACGTTACACACGTCGTGGTGGTTTGGATATCAACCCTTACCGCTCAACGGAACAAGACAAGCCCGCGCACAATAACCGCATGGCGCGTCAGTAATCTGAGTTGAGAATCAAAAGTGCTTGAGTTCCACACTCAAAAACTAATTGCTTAAATACTCAAAAACGCTCAGCTATCTGTTGGATTGCTGGGCGTTTTTCTCTACTATTGTTTATTCAAAAACACGTAAATTACGACACAGTTCGAGGGAACGAAAAGGATGTTTTGGGACAGTTCGCGTCTATTTAGGCTGATTGGCTTTCTTTGCTTATGGTTAGCACAGCCACTTCACGCGACCATTTTATCTTCCGCTTTGCTTAATGAAGCTCAGCAACTGGCTGAGATTGAACCATCGCAAGCCAAACAAGCCGCCAAAAACTACCTTTTACAACGTGAGTTGACTGACCGAAAAGAAAACGGTAGCCCTTCTGCCATGTCTCGTGAAGAGACCGATCGTAGTATTCGCACTCCCAGTAGCACGATTGAAGCTCATAAAATCATCGCGCAAGCTGAATATGCTATGGGTAACATTAAGGGAGCCATCGACAACCTAAACGAAGCTGAACGACTTGCCACCGAATATCAACTTCCTTACCTAAATCTAGATGTGCAACTGATGCGCAACCAAATGCTTTGGATGAATGATAAAAACTATGCGGTGGCGGAAGATAAACTCGATCAGGTCGAGCAGCAGATCGAACAAGCTAACCCAGTTTTGCAACGGACAGACAGTGTACGATACCGTTTAGTAATGCAGCGTGCATTGCTCGCCTCTCACAGCGGCAACTTTGTCGAAGCGGATCGTTGGTATGCGGAGGCCAAAAGCATGCTGGCTGATAACCGCTCTGACATCACATTAATTGACTACCACACTGCTGTCGGCGAGTTTTACCTCAACTACAAGAAATACAACTTAGCATTATCAGAGCTGCTTTTTGGTTACTGGCAATCGATTGAGAGCGATAACGGTGCTCGCCTTGCAAAAGTTAATCGGCTACTAGCACGCCTATTCCGTGAGAGACGAGTCTATGACAAAGCCATAGAGTACCTCTCGCAAGCTGCTGATTTTTATGATAGCTACCCGAACTCACCTATCTTAGCGGATGTTCTTGAGCAAATGGGGGATGTTTACTTCTATCAAGGCAAGTTCAATCTTGCCCTCGTTCATTACTTCAATGTTCTGGACCATGACAGCACAGCAAAAAATATTGAACGTATCATCAAGATCCGCCTCAGCCTCGCCGCTACTTACCTTCAACTGTACAACTACGCACTAGCAGAACAGTACCTCGATCGCTCTTTAGACTTACTCGAGTACGTAAAGATACCTTATTTGGAAGCAAAAGCGTCATTGCTTAAGTCCGGTCTAGCGTATCACCAAAATGACAGTAAGAGTGTGATCAACAATGCCCAGAAAGCGCTCGATCTCATTGAGAAAGCGCCGGACGATACTGGCTTCATCAAACAGCAATCATACCGATTATTGGGTCTAGGTTATGAGCAAGCTGGCGAATATCAGCTTTCTTTGCAAGCGTATAAAAAATACACCGGCTTAGTTCGCTTAGAGCAAAAGCAACTTAACCAGATCAGTGAGGATGCCTTCCGCCAGCAAAAAGAATTTGCCGAACAGAGTATCCACTATGTAGGCCAAGCGGATCGCTTGGCTCAAGTAGAAATGGAGCATCGCAAGTTTCAGAAAATATCGTTCGCGTTGTTTATCACTGTTTTGGTGATGTTTTTGTTTATCATGCGTCGTGGCGTAATCATGCAACGCCAATCGAATGAGATAGAAAAACTACGTAACGACCTATTTACCCACTCTCGATCACGCTTACGCAACTTGCGTATGCTCAACGTCAAATTATCGCGCTCACTGCAGAAATCCAGTGAAACGTTCGAGCAATGGCAAATGGGAGAGTTAATCCACGAACCTCTCAACGACCGCTTACGCTTTGTGATGATCGATTTACCATTCCTGCGCAGTATGTACGTTCAGCACGGCTACAAAGCAGGTTTGGAGCTAGAACGCGCATTCGGAGAGTTCTTAGCGGAACGCATTAACAAACCGACTCGTTTGTACCACTTCTCAGATGCAAACCTGCTATATATCGAGCCAAATGCTGATCGTGATGCTTCCGCAGAAGCTACTTTTGAGAAATTCCAAAGCTGGGTGGATGAGTTTGCCGAGCAGCACAATGTAAATCGAATTATCCGAATGGGCATTAGTGACTACCCATTCTTACCTCGGGCTTATACCGCAATCAACGATGAGGAATTGCTTGATTTGCTGCTATTGGCTACGCACATTGCCCGAGAGGTCAGCTTAAAAGACAAAGCAAGTCACTGGGTATTTTTGAAAGCCATTGATAATGCGCCAGCAGCGAGCTTTGCAACTGGCGACATACGTACCGCATGCCAACACGCCATAAACCAAGGGCTAATAAAGATCCACTCTTCGTACCAGAATGAGGACAACCTCAAAAAAATATTAAAAAGTGGGTAATTAAACAGCGGTTGAGCACGATACCTAATGACGCTATAAAGTTTTTTGTTATTATCAATTAATTGTCAGCAGTACATGGACTTAGCCACAGTTTTTTCATGGGAATCTTGGAATCCGATATTCAGTCGCAGCTTCATCAGCTGAGTTGTCAACTTGACCAACTCAGGCTGGCACATCGTGATACTTCGCTCAAATTTAAGCGAGAGCAGCAAGTTCTGAAGCGAGTTGTGGCATCATTGACCTCTGCATGCCAGGGCTCAAGCACGCAAGTCACAAACTACTTGCTTGAAATTCAGCGAGAATTAGAACATCAACAAGACATAACCTCACTGATCCCCCGCCTTGCAGTATTGGAACGAGTACTCAAACAACAGTCTATGGCGATGGAAAAACAAAACGGTTATCTTGATGAGCAGATAAAACACAGTGGTGAAACGCTCCAGCGAATCACAGGTTTGCCTGCGCAACTGAAACGTGAACTGCGGAATCTAATGAGCTTTTCAGAGGTTCATGCAGGCAAAAAAGTGGACCAAGCAGTAAAGCTTCTCAGCATTTACGAACGTGCGCTTAAAATAATCACCTCCAACTCACGCCTTAACTTAGGTGAACTTGAAAACTCACCTGACAAGTCACAACTAGAGTGTCTTGCCTCTGATCTGCAATACACAATTACAGAACTAGACTTTGAAGGCGAATCTGGAGAGCAACTACTCGATATTCGAGCCAAGCTTCTGCTGGGTGTTAACGCAGAGTCACTAATCGAACTCACGTTGAATACGCTAAAACTGGTTGTTGAAGCAACCAAATTTGAGCGTAAGTCTTCTGAGCAATTCCTCGATCAGTTGAATACTTCTCTCTCTTCCAACTTAAAGACTGCACATCAAAATGTCGATCAGCATCAAACCTATTTTGAGCACCGACAAGACTTAAACTCTGAGCTCTCTTCGTTGGTGGATCGCACCCAAACGACGCTCGTTCAAGCAGCGGAACTGGAAGCTCTCAAAGCTGATATGTCACCATTGCTAGCTCAAATCGCTTCATTAACTGAAAGGTTAAAAATGACAGAGGAGCGTGAGCAGGCTCTTCAAGAGCGCCTAAGCTACAGTAAAAATCAGCTTGAAGCCGTATTCGAGACTACCCAAGATTATCGTCGTCGATTGGAAGATCAAGCTCAGCGGATGCTGCTAGATCCACTGACTAAGGTGTACAACCGAGCGGCCTTCAATGATCGCTTGGAATTAGAATACCGTCGCTGGATTCGCTCTCAACAAAATTTGCGCGTCGTGCTGTTTGATGTCGATAACTTCAAAGCGGTTAATGATAGCTATGGTTACACAGCAGGTGACAAGGCATTGAAGATCCTTGCTCGCACGATGAGAAAACGCATCTCCGATACCGATACTGTCGGACGCTTTGGTGGAGAAGAATTTATCTTGTTGATCCCTGACCAAAGCGAAGAATACACGCTTGATTTACTCAAGCAGATCCAACGAGATGTGAGCCAACTGCCATTTAAGTTCCGAGAACAGAACATCATGATTACGCTGACCGCCGTCTCAACCAGCTTTAAAGAGTCAGATAGCCCTGAGTACGTTTTAGATCGATTAGGTAGTATGCTAAAAGAGACGAAACAAAGAGGTACCAACCAAGTAAGTTGGAACTAGCCGATTGCTCAAAAAAACACCAAACAGACTGCAATTGCAGTCTGTTTTACTATATAGCCTACAAAATTCAACGAGTTATCACGTTTCTTCATTACCAGTCTGCTAAGCTGTTTAAACAACAAAGTCTGCCAACCGCTGAGTAGAACGACACGTATAAGCTAAGTAGGTGAGTTGGTTTTTTCCCTCAAAGAAAGCAATAGCAAGGAGGCCTTATGATTACCCATATAAGCCCCGCAGGTAGCATGGATTTGCTATCACAACTCGAAGTTGAGCGTCTTAAGAAAACAGCATCAAGTGATCTTTATCAGCTCTATCGCAACTGTACGCTTGCGGTCCTCAACTCGGGAAGCCACACCGACAACTCAAAAGAGCTGTTAGATAAATACCTATCGTTTGATGTGAATGTAGTGCGTCGTGAACGAGGCATCAAGCTTGAGCTTGCTAACCCACCTGAGCACGCGTTCGTTGACGGTGAGATCATCAAAGGTATTCAAGAGCACTTGTTTTCTGTGTTGCGCGACATCGTATACGTGAACATGCACTTGGCGGACAACCAGCGCCTCAACCTGACTAATGCTACTCACATTACCAACCTCGTATTTGGCATCTTGCGTAATGCTGGCGCTCTAACCCCTGGTATCGAGCCAAACCTTGTTGTGTGTTGGGGTGGCCACTCAATCAATCCAACCGAGTACCAATACACTCGCGAAGTGGGTAACGAACTGGGTCTGCGTGAACTGAATATCTGTACGGGCTGCGGTCCTGGCGCGATGGAAGGTCCAATGAAAGGCGCCGCTATTGGTCATGCCAAGCAACGTTACACAGACCAACGCTATCTTGGTTTGACAGAGCCATCAATCATCGCAGCTGAGCCACCAAACCCAATCGTGAATGAACTGGTGATCATGCCAGATATCGAGAAACGTCTCGAAGCCTTTGTTCGCATGGCGCACGGCATCGTTATCTTCCCTGGAGGTCCGGGTACCGCCGAAGAGTTGCTGTACATCTTGGGTATTATGATGCACCCAGAAAATGCCGACCAACCAATGCCTATCGTACTTACAGGTCCGAAAGAGAGCGAAGCCTACTTCCGCTCAATCGATGCCTTTATTGCTGATACCCTTGGCGAAGAAGGTCAGAAACACTACCAAATCGTGATTGATGATCCTGCAGAAGTTGCCCGCATCATGAAACGCTCAATGGACGAAGTGCGTCAACACCGAAAAGAGAAAGGCGACGCGTACAGCTTTAACTGGTCGCTAAAAATTGAGCCAGAGTTCCAACTTCCGTTTGAACCAACTCATGATGCGATGGCAAGCCTAGATCTGCATTTGAACCAACAACCTCAAGTTCTGGCTGCAAGCCTGCGCCAAGCCTTCTCAGGTATTGTTGCTGGTAACGTTAAAGCGGAAGGGATTCGAGAAATCGAACGCAAAGGTCCGTTTACCATCAATGGCGATCCAGTCTTGATGAAAAAGCTCGACAAGCTGTTGAAAGACTTCGTAGAGCAGCACCGCATGAAACTACCAGGTGGTACAGCTTACGAGCCATGTTACCGTATTGCCCATCGAGAAAATGGTGGTCGATAGATAACTCAGCTTTGGTTACACTAGGGGCATTACGCCCCTTTTTTATTGCTAAGTCATTATGTCTATTCATCTTGTTATCATTGATGCCCTAAACCTGATCCGCCGTGTGCACTCTGCACAACCCGATCCAACTGACATAGCAAGAACCATCACCACCACAGGCAGAACGCTGACTCGCATCCTGTCTGAAGCGCAACCGACGCACATCATCGCGGTATTCGATCACCACGAGCAAGACCGAGGTTGGCGCGCGGAAATCCTTCCAAACTACAAACAAAACCGCAAACCTATGCCAGAGCCCCTGATGCAAGGTTTAGACGCAATTCAACAAGCGTGGTGGGAACAAGGTATTGATTCGTTATTATCTGAAGGTGATGAAGCGGATGACTTGGTTGCAACTCTGGCCACCAAAGTCGCCAGTCACGGAGAGAAGGTCACGATAGTCTCGACCGATAAAGGATACTGCCAGTTGCTGTCCCCGACTTTGCAAATCCGTGATTACTTCCAACACCGCTGGCTGGATGAGCCGTTTATCGAAAAAGAGTTTGGCGTAAAACCCTCTCAGCTTGCCGACTACTGGGGCTTAACGGGCATCAGTTCAAGCCAAGTGCCGGGCGTTCCCGGTGTAGGTCCAAAAGCAGCTAAGGAAATTCTCACTCAGTTTGAGGACATTGAAGCGGCATACGCAAGTGAAGAGCTGGTACCGAAATATCGTAAGAAGCTGGATGAGCACATTGAATCTGCACGTCTATGCAAACGAGTAGCGGCGTTGAAATGCGACATCGAGCTCGGCTTTAACCTGCAAGACATTCGCTTTACCGGACCAAATAAAGCCGAGTAAGTACATCTCTTTACGCAGTCAGTTTTGGGTTAGACAATACGTTTATAAAATTTGTTGTGTAACCCTTTACATTCACAGCAATGATATTTACCCCACTATTAACCTACAAGGTACTGATTAGTTTATAAGCTAATTCACAGTCTTAGTAAGTAATTTCATTATTTTCAGATCTCCCTATAACGGAGAAAAATAATGAAAAACATCATCTTAGTATCTTTAGTCACACTACTATCTTTTCCTAGTCTTGCTGAAACTTGTGGTCAACACCTTGATAAAGGCATGCCTTCAACCAACAGCGATCAGTTCCTTTGCCGAGATGGCTATGCAGTTGGGTACAACTACGACACCAAAAACGCAGACTGGGTTGCTTATCACATTACCGCAGAAAGCGTGAATATCACCAACAAGCGCAGTAACTCCTTCAAAGAAGACACTGAAATGCCGGATTACGCGCGCTCTACCCTAGCGGACTACAAAGGCTCAGGTTACGACAGAGGACACCTTGCTCCGTCAGCGACAATGGACTTCACCCGAGAGTCAATGAAACAGAGCTTTTTGATGAGCAACATGTCGCCTCAACTTCCGGGGTTTAACCGAGTTGGTTGGCGCGTTCTAGAAGAACATGTTCGTGATCTCGCCAATGAATACAACGAACTTTATGTGGTGACTGGACCGATTTACCAAGGCAACGAAGGAACAATCGGTAATGGCGTGATGATCCCGAGCGCGTTTTACAAAGTCATTCTTGATCCAAGCTTTGATGAAGCCATTGCTTTCATTGTCCCGCATCGTGATGTTTCAAGCTCAGAGTTAGCCAACTTTATTACCACCATTGACGAAGTTGAACGTCAAACTGGATTAGACTTTTTTGCTCAAACGCCAGATAGCATCGAAGACAACATGGAATCAGTAAAATGGGAAGAGATGTGGCCTACCAGCAACTAAGTGACGGTCACGGTTCTTAAACCGCAATAAAAAAGCGCCCTACTGTAGGCGCTTTTTTGATTCTGTTCTACCACATAAAAACTTTAGCTTAGTGTGGTGAGATATTAGACAGACACTGAATGTGAATCGTGATCTCTTCGCGATCATGGTACAAGTGCTTAGCTTGCAGCTTGAACTTCACCTTGTTCTCAATCAGGAACATTTTTAGGTTTTCAAGATCTTGCAGCACTTCATCGTAACGACCTTTCATTGGAAGCTTAAGGTTGAAAATCGCTTCTTTCGCCCAACCTTTTAGCAGCCACTGACCCATTAGATGAGCCACACGTGCTGGCTTCTCAACCATGTCACACACAATCCAAGTTACATTCTTGCGGTCTGGTTCGAACTTAAAGCCATCCACCATGTGGTGCTTAATTTGACCGGTTTCCATTAGACTATCCGCCATCATGCCGTTATCGACACAGTGAACGAACATCGAACGTTTCACCAATTGGTAAGTCCAACCTCCCGGACATGCACCTAGGTCAACACCCCACATGCCAGGAGCCAAACGCTCATCCCACTCCTCACGAGGAATAAAGACGTGGAATGCTTCTTCCAATTTCAGCGTAGAACGGCTTGGCGCGTCCGCAGGGAACTTAAGGCGAGGAATGCCCATAAAGAACTGCGAGTTGTTGCCCGGGTAAGAGTAACCCACGTAACAATGACCCGGCGCGACAAAACAAATGTGCAGCACAGGCTTCTTCGCGTTGTCTTTATTCCACATCAGACCTTTACCACGCATTGCTTGACGCATTGGTACTGTAAACTTACGGCAGAACTTCAATAGCTCTTTCGCTTCGTTAGTGTCTGGGGTTTCAATACGCAGATCGCCACAACGTGGGAATGCTTCGATTTCAGACAGTTCTGCCAAAATAGGGCTGATACGGTCATCGCTTGGTAGCGCTTCAAACTCAGCCGCAACAGCAAACATTTGGCGAGCGAAAATCAGAGCGCTAAAGTCTAAGCCTTTTGCTAGCTTGTCTGCGTCTCCATCTTGGTAACACTCGAAGACAACATAACCTGAGTTTTTCTTCACACGAGGGAAGCCGTACACTTCCAACTGTGTCGCTTTGTCCTGAATTTCACCAGCACACTCTTTCTCAAAGCCAGAACGGCAATAGAGCATTAGTTGTTTCACTTGGAGACCTCTTTGATATTAAACGCAGCAAAAAAGAACAGACACCAGCCGATCATGAACAACAATCCTCCCATCGGAGTGATTGGTCCAAACCATTTAATGCCCGTCAGCGCCAGCGCGTAAAGACTGCCGCTAAAACAAAAGATGCCGATGATAAAGCAAATCGCGGCAATGAAAAAATACTTTTGTGCTTTTTGTCCCAAATTGAGCAACAGCAAAATCGAACAAAATGCAATAGCCAAAGTATGGATGAACTGGTACAAAACGCCGGTTTCAAAGACGCCGAGTAAATAAGGCGATAACTTTGCCTTCAAACCATGCGCAGCAAATGCACCTAGCGCCACTGATGTTAAGCCAGAAATGCCAGTAAAGGAGAGTAACCACTTACTTTTCACCGTACACCTCTTTAACAAATCTCGCTAACTGATCTACCGTCAATGCAATATTACTGGCTTCTGTATAGCCTGAGCTCTTACGAGGCTTAAAGCTATGGTCACCATCTGGCAAAAAGCTCACTTTCACTTGCTCTGACAACGCAAAGCTATCGAACTCTTCGCGCTTACCGAAAGTATCGCGCTCGCCTTGTAGGATTAGAGTTGGCTTTTCAATGCTCGCGAGGTGTTCACCTTTGTATTTCTCTGGCTTACCAGGAGGATGAAAAGGAAAACCTAAACAGGCAATACCCGCCACCAGCTCATTATCTGCTAACAAGCTCGACATGCGTCCGCCCATCGACTTACCACCAATCACGATTGGCTGAAAAGTAAAGTGAGTGATCACTTCTTCATAGGCTTCAAGAAGCTTTGGTGCACGATCAGGCGGACGCTTCTTGCCGTCTTCAGCTCGCTTAACCATGTAAGGGAAATTAAAACGCACCACGCGTATGCCCTGCTCAACTAATCCCTTAGCGACGGCAGTCATAAAATCGTGTTCCATGCCAGCTCCTGCGCCGTGAGCAAAAATAAACAGTGGTCCGTTTTCAGGCCCCTCAGCTATCCAATGACTCATCCAATACTTCCTCTTGTTCTTTTCTCGCGGTTGCCAACATCCAGTCTCTAAACGTTGCGATACGTCCCATATCCGCTTGCTGTTCGTGGCACACCACGTAGAAGGCATTCTTCGACACCAATACTTCGTCAAATGGCGCAATTAAGCGTCCCGCTTCCATTTCAGGTTTGGCTAGTACGTTGTTTCCTAGAGCGACCCCTTGCCCGTGTGCAGCCGCTTGAAGCACCATGGTCGAGTGGCTGAAAATTGGACCATGATTCACATTGATGCCTTCGATATTTTGTTGGCGAGCAAACTGCTTCCAATCTTTACGAGAAGTATCATGTAACAAGGTATGTAATTTAAGGTCACTTAGAGATTCTAATGGTTTGTTACCTAAAAGTAATGAAGGTGAACAAAGTGGGATCAAAAACTCTTGGTAGAGTTTATCAGCACGTAAACCTGGCCAGTTCCCACGACCATAATAGATAGCAACGTCAACATCATCAGTCAGTGAACCTTCATCCATATCGACCGCTTTAATGCGTACATCAATGTCCGGTTCTTGGGCATTAAAATCCGCTAACCGAGGCACCAACCATTGGATAGCAAAACTTGGTGGTAAGCTGATGGTCAGTGCACCTTTTTCGCTACGTTCCAATACCTTATCTGTCGCTTCAGCAATCGAAGTGAAGATATCTTTAATGTCTAGGAAGTAGCTTTGCCCCTCTTCCGTGAGCAACAATGAGCGATTACGACGACGGAAAAGCTTTAAAGATAGGAATTCTTCAAGGGCTTTGATCTGGTGACTTACAGCCGCTTGTGTAACAAATAGCTCTTCAGCTGCACGGGTAAAACTAAGATGGCGAGCAGCCGCTTCAAAAACGCGAAGTGAATTCAACGGAGGCAATCTGCGAGACATTATGGGACCTCAAGTAGGATTAGTTTTTTTTATCTGAAACATTATAAAATGTCCGTTGTCGAACAGCCAGATAAATTCTATATTTCATCCCGCAACGCGAGCCTGAACGGCTTGATTCTTTTTAGAATCAATTGGCTTGCTGTTGCGATGTTGTGTTTGCAAACTCGTATTTCGAGTTAGGTAGATTTCTACCATGATGTTTTGTGTACAACTCCCTGTGACAAAACATATACTTCCTGTATTTATTTTGACCTGTCTGTCAAATTTCTTACACCGCCTTCTTAGGCGGTGTTTTTTTATCTAAATATCTCATCGCCATCTTCTTCAAAAACTGGCAGTAATATCACTCTTTCATCCTCACTTCGGATTAATTATCGTTATATCAGTACAAATTACGAAGCGTGCGATTAAGCTCAATATTATCACTTCATAAAGCCATTTTTTGCGCGTGCTAAAACGAAAAAAGCGCAAACTGATTTCTCAATTTGCGCTTTTGTGATTGTCTGCGTTACAACACGGTTATGGTCGGTAAACCTTCACATTGTTGAAGCCTTGCTCTTGCAAGTAAAGTGCTTGCAGGCGGCTCATCACACCACGGTCACAGTACAGTAGGTATGTCTTAGTTTGGTCTAAATCACCAAACTGCGTACCTAACTTGTAGAATGGGATGTGCTTAACATCAACGCCATCGATTTCTAATGGGTTGTCGTCTTCCTCTTCAGGGCTACGAATATCCAGTACGATTGCGTGCTCTTCTACTGCTTGTACTTGCTCAACTTCTGGAGCAGCTTGTTCTGACTCTTTCGCGATGTCACGGATGTCCATCATGCGAGCTTCTTGAACCACTTTCTCAAGAATGCTGAAATCAAATTTCTCTTCTTCAGCTTCTAGCTTGCCTTTCACCGCTTTCACTGTCGGCTTCTTAGAGATAACACCACAGTATTCTGGCATCGTCTTCGCGAAGTCTTCTGTGCCGATTTCACGCGCTAGGTTGATAATGTCTTCTTTATCCCAGTTGATAAGCGGACGAAGAATCAGTGTGTCTGTTACGTTATCGATGTGGCGTAGGTTCGTCAGTGTTTGGCTAGATACCTGACCTAGCGCTTCACCAGTTACCAATGCTTCGATCTTCATTCTTTGAGCGACCATACCCGCTGCGCGCATAAACATACGCTTCAGGATCACGCCCATTTGGCCATCGTCGACTTTCTCAAGGATTTCAGCAACTACAGGCTCGAAATCAACTGAGATGAAACGTACTTTCGCCGAAGAACCGTATTTGTTCCATAGGTAGTGTGAAACCTGCTTAACGCCGATTTCATGTGCTGGGCCGCCTAGGTTAAAGAAGCAGTAATGTACTTTTGAACCACGTTTAATGTGCAAGTAGCTAGAAACACCAGAATCGAAGCCACCAGAGATCAGGCTTAATACGTCTTCTTGCGTACCTAGTGGGAAACCACCTAGACCTTTATGGCGAGCCAGTACTTGATTTAGCTTGTCGTTGGTCACTTCAACGTTGATGGTTACGTCTGGCTTGCTTAGCTTAACTCGAGCGCTTTCTACCGCTTGGTTAAGACCGCCACCGACATAACGCTCTAGTTCAATAGAAGTAAAATCGTGCTTACCACGGCGCTTAGCGCGCACAACGAAAGTCTTGCCTTCGATCAGTGAACCGCTTAGCTCCAACACTTGCTCGTAGATATCGTGCAAGTCTTTGAATTCGGTTTGTTTTACTTCAAGAATGTGGTGAATACCTGGCGTGTGTGTCAGGATTTCTAAAACTTCAGCGTGAAACTCGTCACTCTCAGAGGTCACTTCAATGTGATCACGACGGTTGAATACCGCGACAGATTCCGTACGGCTCTTAACGATGTTACGAATGTTGCACTCTAAAATCTTTGTGAAGCGCTTACGCACAGATTCACTTTTTACAAAAATTTCTGGATGGGGCTTTACAATAAATTTCATAGTCTAATTCGCAGGTTAGTTTCGCAATCAACAATGAGTGACACTCACCATAACTGTACAACCATATAAAAGTACGTATGGAATTCTCTTATCGGTCAGTTTAAAGAGTATGAGCTCACTTTAAGGGCGCAAGATTATACACCCAAGCGGATTGGAAAAACAAAAAAAGCGAGCTATCAGCTCGCTTTTCTTCAATAGAGAGTGAAGAGCATTAGTTCACAACAGGCACTTCATCACTGTAAAGAGGTTCACCCTGCATGATGCTGATTTCAACACGGCGGTTAAGTGCACGATTGGCATCAGTATCGTTCGGAGCGACTGGCTCTGTATCCGCCATCCCTCTAACGCGTAAGCGTTGATGTGAGAAACCTCTCACCTTTTCCATTTCTTGGGCAACAGACACCGCTCGCTGTGATGATAGATCCCAATTTGAGCGGTACAGCTCAGAGTCCAACCTTTGATTGTCAGTATGTCCTGAAATACGAACAATACCGGGAACATCTTTGACTAGTTCTGCGACTTGTCGTACCAAAGGCCTAAACTTAGGTTGTAGGAATGCGGAACCTTCTGGAAATGCCCCTTTCTCTCGGATACGAATCACAATTTGCTGACCAAGGTTCTCGACTTCAATTGCGCCTTGTTCAATCTCTCGTTCCAGCGCTTTCTTGATGCTTTCCATCAAGGTTTCCATCTCTTGAGATTTCGCTTCTGATTGCTGCTGTTGTTGCTGCATTTCAGCTTCTGAAGATTGATTCGTTTGTGTTGAGGTGTCTGGCGATTGACCACCTGTAAGTTTACCTTGGTCACGCTTAGTTCCACCCGCACGATCCGATTCCCCTTCGTGGAATTCTAGCGTCTGCTGTGTGATGTCCATGGTCTGTTGCATGATGACATCAATTGGCGTTGGCTCAGGGCGACCTGGTCTAAATTCTTGCGCGATAATACTGGTACCTTTGGGAATATCCTTCACCTCAAGTTGGTTCTGAACACCAAAGGCAAACTTCATCGAACCTGCGATCTGCTTGAACTTCAGAACATCCATTTCCGAGAACGAAAGTAGAAGTACGAAGAAACACATTAATAGTGACATCAGGTCAGCGAAGGTACCCATCCACAGCGGGAGACCGGGTGGCGGACAGTCACATTTTTGATCTTCATCCATCACAGCCCCCTAATTACTCGTCAATCTCAAGAACACGTTTACCTTCATTCAGGTAGTTCTTCAGATAACTATCGATGACTCGTGGGTTTTGACCATCTTGAATCGCCAACACTCCGTCCATAATTAGGCGGCGGTTTAATGTCTCTTGATCACGGCGCAGAGAAAGCTTGTCAGCAATTGGGAAGAAAACCATGTTTGATAACACCGCACCGTATAGGGTAGTCAAAAGTGCTACCGCCATCGCAGGGCCAATCGCTTTTGGGTCATCCATGTTCGAAAGCATGGCAACCAGACCAACTAGTGTACCAATCATACCCATCGCAGGAGCAACGTCACCAAACGCACGAAAAACACCAGTACCTTGAGTATGGCGCTCATCGGTTAATGCGATATCTTTCTGTAGTGCCGCCCTTACGACTTCTGCATCATGGCCATCAACCAACAAATCGATGCCTTTTTGCATAAAGCTGTTATCTATTTCCATTTCTTCGAGCGCTAGGAAACCACCTTTACGAGCTGCATCTGCCATTTCAACAATCTTGGCGATTAAATCTTCTGGCTCGTCCGCTTTAAACATGAAGGCTTTACCTGCAATTTTAGCCGCTCCAAAAAATTGCCCCAATGTGAACTTCATCAACACTACGAAAGCAGAACCGCCTACTACGATTAAGATTGAAGTGACGTCGACGAACATGCCGATACTGCCACCCAATACCATCGCCATGATTACGAAGGCAAATCCACCTATCAAACCTATTAGGGTTGCTAAATCCACAAAGCACTCCTCATGCTATCCAACTATGCCACTTGAGCAGATTATTACTTGTATCGACACTTAGAACAGTTTTTTTAGCGGAATCTTGGTTAACACATCACAAAATGATCGTTCATTCCCGATTTATATGATCAAGATTGTCTCATCAGAGTCTACTCAAGCCAATTTTGTGACAATTATATAAGGTTAAATTTGACCAAGTTAGTAGGCTAAGGTAACTTGCGTGCATTCATTAGAGGCTTGATTAAGGCAGATAAAAGATGGCGGTCAAGAAACCAGAAAACATGACCTTTGAAGCAACCATTGAAGAGCTAGATGGCTTGGTTGATCAACTAGAAAATGGCGATCTTGCCTTAGATGATGCCTTACGCAAATTTGAACGAGGCATTGCTCTGGCGCGTGCTGGCCAAACGAAGCTGAGTGACGCCGAACAACGCGTGAGCATTCTTCTTAGCGAAGACGATGAAGCACCACTAAGTGACTTCAACCCTGAGTCAGAATAATAATCAGTAGTGAGCAATGTGATGCAAGAGACATTGACGTCTTATCAACAACGAAATAATCAACAACTCAATCAATGGCTTGAGCAAATGCCTCACCAACAGCAGCCATTGATTCAAGCGATGAAGTACGGCTTACTCCTTGGTGGTAAACGTGTTCGTCCTTTCCTTGTTTATATCACAGGCCAAATGCTGGGCTGCCAACTACAAGACCTCGACACGCCTGCATCGGCAATTGAATGTATTCACGCCTACTCTCTTATCCATGATGATTTGCCAGCGATGGATGATGATGAACTGCGTCGCGGTCAGCCAACTTGTCATATAAAATTTGATGAAGCAACGGCAATTCTTACAGGTGACGCGCTGCAAACCTTAGCTTTTACTATCATTGCAGAAGGCCAGCTGAATCCAAATGCAGAAAGCCAGCGTATAAAAATGGTGCAATCTTTAGCTCAAGCATCCGGCGCAAATGGCATGTGTGTTGGCCAAGCGCTTGATCTTGGAGCAGAGAATCGTCAAGTCACACTCGCTGAGCTAGAAGAGATACACCGGAATAAAACTGGCGCTCTGATTAATTGTGCCGTCAAACTTGGTGCGCTAGCAGCAGGTGAAAAAGGTCTGGAAGTCTTGCCACACTTAGAGCGCTACTCTCAAGCTGTTGGTTTGGCGTTTCAAGTTCAAGACGATATTCTTGATATCATTAGTGATACAGAAACACTAGGGAAACCGCAAGGTTCAGACCAAGAGCTGAACAAAAGCACTTACCCGTCTCTACTGGGTTTAGAGGGAGCAATGGAGAAAGCTCACACTCTGTTACAGGAAGCACTTCAAGCATTAGAAGCAATCCCATACAATACTCAGTTACTCGAAGAGTTCGCCCGATATGTCATCGAGCGCAAGAACTAACACAATAAGCGCGCATTTATATGACTCTTGATATTTCAAAGTACCCAACACTGGCGTTAGCAAATACACCGGAAGAGCTACGACTCCTTCCGAAAGAAACATTGCCAGCTTTGTGCGATGAACTACGCACGTATCTGCTAAATTCAGTGAGTCAGTCTAGCGGACACCTAGCGTCTGGCTTAGGCACAGTAGAGCTAACCGTAGCTCTACATTATGTATACAACACACCTGTTGATCAGTTGATCTGGGACGTAGGCCACCAGGCTTACCCGCATAAGATCCTGACCGGCCGTCGTGACCAAATGCCTACCATCCGTCAAAAAGACGGACTACACCCGTTCCCATGGCGCGAAGAGAGCGAGTACGACACGCTATCTGTTGGCCATTCATCCACTTCTATCAGTGCCGGCCTAGGTATGGCTATCAGCGCTGAAAAAGAAGGAAAGGGCCGCAAAATTGTTAGCGTTATTGGTGATGGTGCAATCACGGCAGGCATGGCATTTGAAGCCATGAACCACGCTGGTGACGTTCACCCCGATATGCTGGTCATTCTGAACGATAACGAAATGTCTATTTCAGAAAACGTAGGCGCATTGAACAACCACCTTGCTAAAGTGCTTTCAGGCAGCTTGTACACCTCTATCCGAGAAGGTGGTAAGAAAGTGTTGTCTGGCGTTCCACCAATTAAAGAGTTGGTTCGTCGCACAGAAGAGCACCTAAAAGGCATGGTTGTTCCTGGCACGTTATTCGAAGAGCTAGGCTTTAACTACATCGGCCCTATTGATGGTCACGATGTAAATGAGCTAGTCAAAACATTGAAAAACATGCGTGAACTGAAAGGACCACAATTTCTGCACATCATGACCAAAAAAGGTAAAGGTTATGAACCTGCAGAAAAAGATCCTATCGGCTACCACGGTGTACCAAAGTTCGACCCATCACATAACAGTTTGCCGAAGAGCAGCGGCGGCAAGCCGACCTTCTCTAAGATCTTTGGTGATTTCCTATGTGATATGGCCGCGCAAGATCCTAAGCTAATGGCGATTACACCAGCGATGCGTGAAGGCTCTGGCATGGTTCGCTTTTCAAAAGAGTACCCAGAGCAATACTTTGACGTAGCAATCGCAGAGCAGCATGCCGTAACACTTGCAACGGGTATGGCAATTGCGGGTGATCATCCGATCGTGGCAATCTACTCGACCTTCCTACAGCGCGGTTATGATCAACTGATTCACGACGTTGCGATCATGGACTTACCAGTGATGTTCGCTATAGACCGTGCTGGTCTGGTTGGTGCAGATGGTCAAACTCACCAAGGTGCGTTCGACCTTAGCTTTATGCGTTGTATCCCGAATATGGTGATCATGGCGCCGAGTGACGAAAACGAATGTCGTCAAATGCTGTACACGGGTCATAAGCACACAGGCCCAAGTGCGGTTCGTTACCCACGCGGTAGCGGCATGGGCACAGACATTGAACAAGAATTTACTGCGCTTGAAATCGGTAAAGGTCGTGTGGTTCGTAAAGGCGAGAAAGTGGCAATTCTAAGCTTCGGCACCTTCCTAGGTAACGCGCTAGAAGCAGCTGAAAACCTAGACGCGACAGTAGCAGACATGCGCTTTGTTAAGCCACTTGATGAAACGTTGATTCGTCAGCTTGCTGCAGAGCACGATGTTCTGGTTACGCTAGAAGAAAATGCGATTGCAGGTGGTGCGGGTGCGGGTGTGATTGAGTTTATGATGCAAGATAAGATCATCAAGCCTGTACTCAACCTTGGCTTGCCAGATCGCTTCGTTCCTCAAGGCACACAAGACGAGCTACATGAAGAGCTTGGCTTAGATGCAAAAGGCATCGAGAAGTCGATCAACGATTACTTAGCCAAATAAGCGAACGTAAGACCCTACAACGAAGCCAAAAAGGGATGCCATGTGGCATCCCTTTTGTTTATCTGTCGATTCTAAACCTTAAGGATAGGTATTACATCCAACCTGCGTATTTCGCCACTAAAAACAGCGCGATACCCGCCATAATACCCGCCACGATATCATCAATCATGATACCTAAGCCGCCGTGAACACGTTTATCCAACCAACCGATTGGCCATGGTTTTACCATGTCAAAGAAGCGGAACAAGATAAAACCTGTCAGTAGCCACTTCCATTCCGTCACAGGAATATTCAGTGCTGGTACTAGGCTCATGGTGATCCAAAAGCCCGCAAACTCATCCCATACAATAGAACCATGGTCATGAACGCCCATGTCATCTGATGTCACTTGGCAAATCTTAATGCCAATCACACAAGAGAATAACACCGCAACCACATAAAGTGGGAAAGGCAGTTGTGCCAAAAGCAGAAACAGCGGAATTGAAGCAAGCGTGCCCATTGTGCCTGGCACTACAGGTGATAAACCGCTACCAAAACCTGTCGCCAAAAGATGCCACGGGTTCTTTAATGAAATCAGAGAGAGAGGGTTGGTCATTTCCTTAAACCTATACTGCGAGTTTGGTTTCAATCTTAGGCTAATGCCTAGCTCATATCATTTAAAGTGGTCAAAGCCAGTCAGATCCCAATCAAGAGGTTGATTGTCATCGTGCAGCTCAAACGTGCCTTTTGGTCGAATCTGACCTATGCAAGTGACTTTACAACCAGCATGAGACAATGCGCTTTGCAACGAGCCATTATTTTGCTCAGGCACAGTAAAGCACAATTCATACTCTTCACCACTTGATAAAGCATACTGCTGAGCGCTGACCTTATCATCTAAAAATTGAACCAACTCAGAAGAAATTGGTAATTGGGAGACATCTAAACTCACACCAACGTCGGAACGTTTGAGAATGTGTTTGATATCAGAAATTAAACCGTCGGAGATATCAATCGCGGCCGAAGCTAAACCGACCAATGCTTGCCCTGCTAATACACGAGGTGTACTAAGATAATGTGCTTTCTCAAGCTGCTGCGCTGCAATGCGTGAGCGTAATGAGCCATCCAAAATCACATCAAGCCCTGCTTTTGCATCACCAAGGTCCCCCGTCACATACACCCAGTCACCGACTTTCGCTCCGGAACGAGTCAACGCCCTGCCTTCTGGAACAAAACCTTGTACTGTCAGTGTCAAACTCAGTGGACCTTTTGTCGTATCACCACCAATTAGCTGAATACCAAAGTAATCCGCTAGCTCGAAAAATGCATCACAGAAAGGAGCAAGCCAAGCTTCATCCGGCTCAGGCATGGTTAACGCGAAGCTTACCCACGCAGGCGTTGCGCCCATTGCAGCGAGATCGCTAATATTCGATGCCAGCGCCTTATGTGCTACCCATGCAGGATTAGCATCCGCAAGGAAGTGGGTTCCAGCCACCAATGTATCGGTACTAATGGCAATTTGTACGTTATCTGGCGCTTTCACTAACGCACAGTCGTCACCCGCCGCTAGGTGTACGTCTTTGCGTTGGCTTTGACGCCCAACGAAGTACTTGTCGATCAGATTGAATTCACCAGACATTATTCACTTACTTTTTGATGTAAAAGCTATTGATACAAAAAAGGTCAGCATCTGCTGACCTTTTTATTGAAGAAATTGTTATTTCTTACGTACGTGCGGTGCCGCTTTATCTAGCACACCATTCACAAACTTGTGGCTGTCTTCTGCTGCGAATACTTTTGCAAGTTCAATCGCTTCGTTGATTACCACTTTGTAAGGAACATCTTCGCGACGAGTCATCTCGTACATAGCAAGGCGAAGAAGAGCAAGTTCCATCATGTCTAGGTCTTGCATTGGACGTGACACGTATGGACGGATTTTGCTATCTAGCTCAGAGTGGCTAAGTACAACACCGCTTAGTAGTTCACGG
This sequence comes from Vibrio sp. D401a, assembly GCF_030248515.1. NCBI lineage: Bacteria > Pseudomonadati > Pseudomonadota > Gammaproteobacteria > Vibrionales > Vibrionaceae > Vibrio > Vibrio sp. D401a. The sequence continues at coordinate 60,439 of NZ_JAHGAI010000010.1, forward strand.
AAGTAAGCTACGTCTGTTTCAGGAGCAGCTAGTGCAGGCTCAGATGCGTGAAGTTCTTCTTCATCGTATTTGTCGCCGGACAAAAACTGTTCTTCGATCGTGGCAACATTGTCTTTAGTAATTTGCCATGAGTAGATCGCTTGTAGAGCGAATTGACGTGCGTTACGACGTGCGGCTGGTTTCACACTGGCCCCCATTAGGAATCAATTTCAGATAGTACGTTAATCATTTCAAGTGCGCTTAGTGCAGCCTCTGCACCTTTATTACCAGCCTTGGTCCCTGCGCGTTCAATCGCTTGATCGATAGTATCAACAGTCAGTACGCCAAATGCTACTGGAAGGCTGTATTCCAGAGAAACTTGTGCAAGACCCTTGTTACATTCACTACAAACATAGTCAAAGTGTGGTGTGCCACCACGAATTACTGTACCTAGTGATACGATAGCATCGTATTTACCAGTCTTAGCAACACGTTGAGCTACCAAAGGCAGTTCTACGGCACCAGGACAACGAACTACTGTAATGTTGTCTTCGCTTACTTGTCCGTGACGCTTTAGTGTATCGATCGCACCAGATAGTAGGCTTTCGTTAATAAAACTGTTGAAACGAGAAATAACGATAGCAATTTTTGCATTTGGCGCTGGGAAGCCACCCTCGATCACTTTCATAAGCTTTCCTTTAACTCTATTTTTAAGTGAAAATTGTTCATCAAGTGAGAATCGCCGGATTCTAGCACAATTTTGTGAGCAATATCTAATGGAAATTGGATACCAGTCACGAGTTCCTAGCCATAACGATGATAAGTACACGCAAGACTAGGAACTTGTCGGTCAGTTGTTATTCGCAGACGTACTCAACAACGTTCAGGCCAAAACCACCCAGTGCGTGGTACTTTTTGTTGGTCGAAGAAAGTAGGCGCATATCATGCACACCTAAGTCAGCAAGAATTTGCGAGCCAACACCAACACGACGAGACGTGCCTTGTTTCTTCGCAAGCGTCGGTGCTTCACCTTTATCTTGCGCTTCGAACATCTTAACGCGATGAATAAGCAGGTCCGTTGACTCTTCGTTGCCAAGAACAACCAGCACGCCACCCTCTTCACCGATACGCTTCATCGCTTTCTCAAGTGTCCAGCTGCGTTCTGCGTTACGGTCACTACGAAGCACATCAGTAAATACATCTTGTAGGTGCACACGAACTAATGGCGCTTCAGAACTAAGGTCACCTTTGCACATTGCATAGTGCACTTGGTTATCAATGGTGTCTTTGTACGTCACAAGCGTGAATTCACCGAACTCGGTTGGTAGTGCACACTCAGCAACGCGCTCAATGGTTGTTTCAGTGTGGTTGCGGTACTCAATAAGATCCGCAATGGTACCAAGTTTCAAACCGTGCTTTTCAGCAAACACTTCAAGATCTGGACGACGAGCCATCGTGCCATCGTCGTTTAAAATCTCAACAATAACTGACGCAGGTTCAAGACCAGCCAGGCGAGCCAAATCGCAACCAGCTTCAGTATGACCAGCGCGAGTTAGAACACCACCATCTTGTGCTGCAAGAGGGAAGATATGACCTGGTTGTACTAAGTCAGCCGCTTTCGCATTTGACGCCACTGCAGCTTGCACAGTGCGAGCACGGTCAGCAGCTGAAATACCAGTTGTTACACCTTCAGCGGCTTCAATAGAAACGGTAAAGTTGGTGGTGTATTGCGCGTTGTTGTCTTGCACCATTGGTGGCAGTCCAAGATTTTCACAACGTGTTTTTGTCATGGTTAGACAGATCAAGCCACGACCATGCGTAGCCATAAAGTTGATGGCTTCCGGCGTAATGTGCTCGGCAGCCATGATCAAATCACCTTCATTCTCGCGGTCTTCATCATCCATCAGGATGACCATTTTGCCCGCGCGGATGTCATCAATAATTTCTTGAGGCGTGCTGATAGGCATATTCTGTTTCCCGTTATTCAAAAATTCATTATTGCAGCAGCAATGCATTTAACGTTTCGTTTAGTTACGTCTACTGGCTTAGTCAGCAAAGCAGTTTGAAGCCAACCTTTATTAAGTCAATTAACCTGATAACGTTCTGTGATTATGGTCGGTTTCGCTTAGGCAAAACCATTCTGTTGTAAGAATTCCATCGTAATGCGTGATTCTTGCGACTCTTCTTTTTGACCTTGCAGTAAGCGTTCCATGTAGCGAGCCAATACGTCCACTTCTAGGTTCACTTTGCGTCCCACTTGGAACTGATCAATCGTGGTTTCTTCACTGGTATGAGGAACAATTGTCAATTTAAAGCCATTCTTACGTAGATCGTTTACAGTCAGACTAATGCCATCAACTGTGATAGAGCCTTTTTCTGCCACGTACTTACCGATCTCCGCAGGAATCTCGACCCAAAACTCAATGGCACGACCCACTTGGTTACGCTCGACAATCACACCCACGCCATCGACGTGACCAGACACAATGTGCCCACCAAAACGGGTGGTTGGCAGCATGGCTTTTTCTAGGTTCACTTTGTCACCGACTTGGTACGCGGCAAAACCAGTTTTGTTCAGCGTTTCCAAAGACAAGTCAGCGCTGTAGTAGTTGCTGCCAAAATCAACGACCGTCAAGCACACACCATTGGTCGCGATACTATCGCCTAACTTAACGTCAGACATATCCAACTTGCCTACTTCTACCGTTACGGTAATGTCTTCGCCTTTTGGCGTAATGGCAGTGAGTTTGCCAACTGCTTCTACAATTCCTGTAAACATAATGCTTCTTTCTAGCTTTGGTTGCGTTTGACGGTTGCGGTAATGCGGATATCCACCCCGACCATTCGAACGTCAGTAATAGTTAAATCGATAACTTGTGCCATCTCAGTTAAACCAAGTGCACCAATCAAACCTCGTCCATCACTGCCCATCAATTTAGGCGCGAGGTAAACAATTAGCTCATCTACAAGGTTAGCTTTGATTAACGAACTCGCGAGCGTTGCTCCTGCTTCTACCCACAAGTGATTGATATGATATTCGCTCGCCACAGCTTTTAATGTCGTGGCTAAGTCAATTTGGCCGTTTTCATCCAGTTCAGGTGCCATATCGCCACCTTGGCTGACAATAATACGCTCACCATCAGTATTGAATAGTTTTAGATCATCGTTAAGTTGAGACTGGCGATCCAAAATCACACGAGGTGGCTGACGGACTTCATCTTGTGAATATTGAGTTTGTACGCTGCACGGCAGGTCATCCCAACGTACGTTCAATGACGAATTGTCATCAATCACGGTTTTGCTGGTTGAGAGAATCCCACCACTTAATGCGCGATAACGCTGCACATCTTGGCGAGCCTTTGGGGAGGTGATCCATTGGCTTTGGCCATTATTAAGTGCACTTTGCCCATCGAGGCTGGCAGCCATCTTCAACTGAACATAAGGCATGCCCGTTTGCATGAACTTGATAAACCCTTTGTTCAGATCAATGGCTTCGCTTTCTAGCAAGCCGACTTGAACTTCTACCCCAGCATCACGCAGCATTTGAAAACCACGGCCTGCTACTTTTGGGTTTGGGTCTTCCATCGCACAGACAACACGAGCCACTTTGGCTTTGATTAACCCTTCAGCGCAAGGCGGTGTGCGACCATAATGAGAGCAAGGCTCCAACGTCACATAAGCCGTTGCACCTTCGGCTTTATCACCCGCCATACGCATTGCATGAACTTCAGCATGAGGTTCACCCGCTCGGTGATGATGACCTTCGCCAACTATCTCACCGTCACGGACAATAACGCAACCGACGTTGGGGTTAGGTGCTGTGGTGTAAATGCCGCGTTTCGCCAACTTGAGCGCACGCGACATCATTTCGAAATCTAGAGGGGTCAATTCTGAAGAGAGAGATTGTTGAGCCATGATTCAATCAGTCTTCTAGGCGAGCAATTTCTTCGCCGAATTCCCGGATATCTTCAAAGCTGCGGTAAACCGACGCGAAACGGATATAAGCGACTTTATCCAGCTCTTTCAATTGATCCATAACCAAATTACCAATCATTTCACTTGGTACTTCACGTTCGCCAGTAGCACGCAATTGTGACTTAATCATGCTGATAGCAAGCTCGATAGCGTCAGCGCTTACTGGGCGTTTTTCTAAAGCGCGTTGAATACCACCGACCATTTTATCTTCATCAAACGGTTCGCGGTTGCCGTTAGACTTAATTACTTTAGGCATCACCAACTCCGCAGTTTCAAACGTAGTAAAACGCTCGCTACATGCAAGACACTGGCGACGACGACGAACCTGATGGCCGTCAGCGACTAAGCGGGAATCAATTACTTTTGTATCGTTCTCGGAACAAAAAGGACAATGCATATCACCTCCAAATAGCGTGCGATTGGGGTCGTCCCAAAAGCAAGACTAGTGTAGCGGAATTGCTATGTTAGAGAAAACAAAAAGGGGCATTCCTGCCCCTTTTTCAATCAATATCAGACGGTTTCTGTTAACTACGTGCTAGGTAGTTTGCTTTACCAACCCATTTGTAGCTGGTTAGCTCTTCCAAACCCATTGGGCCACGTGCGTGCAGTTTCTGAGTGGATACCGCAACTTCTGCACCAAGACCAAACTGAGCACCGTCAGTAAAGCGCGTTGCTGCGTTTACGTAAACCGCTGCAGAGCCGACAGAATTGATGAACAATTCAGAGTTCACCAAGCTATTGGTCATGATCGCATCAGAGTGGCTCGCGTTATGAACGCGCATGTGGTCAATCGCTTCTTTCACGTCGGCAACCACTTTCACGCCAAGCGTGTAGCTTAGCCATTCCGTATCAAAATCACCTTCACCCGCATCACGAATTTGTTTCGCTTGTGTCATTAGCGCTTTTGCTTTTGGTTCTGCAACGAAGGTTACTTTGTCATTCATGCGCTCAACAATCATCGATAAGAATTGCTCTGCCACTTTTTCGTGGACTAGCAAAGTATCTAGCGAGTTACATGCAGATGGGCGTTGAACTTTCGAGTTTTCAACTACGTTCAGAGATTTCTCTAAATCCGCAGATTCATCAACGAAGATATGGCTGATACCAAAACCACCAATGATCACTGGAATGGTGCTGTTCTCTTTACACATTTTGTGCAGACCAGCCCCACCGCGCGGAATGATCATATCAACGTAATCATCAAGCTTAAGCAGTTGAGAAACCAACTCACGGTCTGGCTTTTCAATGTATTGTACAGAAGCTGCTGGCAAGTTCGCTTTCGCCAGGGCTGATTGGATAACTTTCACCAACTCCATGTTAGAGAAGAACGTCTCTTTACCACCACGTAGGATGCTTGCATTGCCTGTTTTTAGACACAGTGCTGCGATATCGATGGTTACGTTCGGACGCGCTTCGTAAATCACACCGACCACACCTAGTGGTACGCGACGACGAGACAGAGACATGCCGTTTTCTAGCACTTTGCTGTCAATTTCGCTGCCCACAGGATCGTTTAAGCTGATCACGTTACGAACGTCATTAGCAATGCCCGTCAAACGCTCTTCGTTAAGTAGAAGACGGTCTAGTAGCGCATCGGTTAGACCCGCTTCACGGCCGAGTTCTGTGTCTTTTGCATTTGCAGCCAAAATGGTTGCTGCATTTGCTTCTAGCTCATCAGCGATGATCGCTAGTGCTTGGTTTTTTTGTGCGGTTGACGCTGTCGCCAATTCGAAAGCTGCATCTTTGGCAGCTTTACCCATATTCGTTAAATCCACTTTGCTTCCCTCAATCTATTCTTGAATGACGACAAGATCATCGCGATGAATCACTTCTGAGCCGTAGTCATGACCCAAAATAGAGATGATGTCTTTACTGTGCTTACCGGCAATTTTCGCTAGGTCTTCACTTGAGTAGGCGCTAATACCACGAGCAACCAATTTACCCTGTGCGTTTGTCACACGTGCAACTTCACCACGAGCAAAATCACCACTGACTTTGACCACTCCTTTTGCAAGTAGGCTGCTGCCCTTACCCACAACGGCGTTCACTGCACCATCATCGATAATGATGTCACCCGATGCCGCAGGACCAGCTAAGATCCAACGTTTACGGTTTTCTAGTGCTTCTGAACAAGGTAAGAAACGTGTACCTTGTGGCTCCGAACTCAATGAATCGAAGATAACATTTGGCGCACTACCCGCAGCGATAATGACCTCAATACCTGCACGACGAGCAATATCTGCCGCTTGAAGTTTGGTTGCCATACCGCCTGTACCTAGCGTGGTGCCACTACCACCTGCAATTTTACGCAAAGTGTCATCAATCGTTTTCACTTCTTTGATCAGCTCAGCATTCGGATCTTTACGTGGGTCTGCGGTAAACAAGCCCTTTTGGTCAGTCAGGAGCAGTAATTTGTCTGCACCACACAAAATCCCCACCAAAGCAGACAAGTTATCGTTGTCACCAACCTTGATTTCGTTTGTCGCAACTGCGTCGTTTTCGTTCACGATCGGAATAATGTCGTTTACAACCAGAGCATTGATGGTGTCACGTGCGTTTAGGAAACGCTCACGATCATCCAAGTCAGCACGAGTTAACAACATCTGACCAATTTTGATGCCATAAATGCCAAACAAAGACTCCCATGTTTGAATCAAGCGGCTTTGACCAACGGCTGCAAGCAACTGTTTGCTCGCCATCGCGTTGGGCAGTGCGGGGTATCCAAGATGCTCACGGCCTGCTGCAATCGCACCAGACGAAACCATTACTACTGAATGGCCTTGTTTTTTAAGCTCAGCACATTGACGAGCCAGCTCTACCATATGAGCACGGTCTAACGCCAAAGTGCCGCCTGTCAGCACACTTGTACCCAGTTTCACAACGACGGTCTGTGGTTGTGAAACAACTGCATTCTGTTGATTCGTTGTCATGATGTCTTCTGAAATGAAAAACAAATAAAGAGTGGATGTTTTAGCAATCAAATGGGGATTTAACAAGCAGAAAAGGTGCGAAAACGCACCTTTTTGTCTTATCAGGGAAGAAAACAGCCAAATTAGGCGAAATCAAACGATTCGGTGTGATATTCCACTTCCAGTTTGAAATGCTCAGCTACTGTATCAATAAGCTTTTGATGGAAGGTACTTTGTGTCAAGTACACTTCTTCTACTACCTTATTTGGTAATGGTTCTGAGGTCCATTCCCCTTCTTTGTTGTATTTACCAATATGGTATTTTGCCGTAAAGCCACCTTCGATGGACTCCAAGTCCATCCACCAGCCCCAAAATTCACGTTTCTCAGGTGACTTTTTGTCATCTACACAGACAGATAGACAGTCAAAATAGTAGTGCCCTTCTTGTGATTGTGGTTCGCGCAGGTACGGACCTATCGCCTTCAACTTTGACATCAAGCGAAAGTGAGTCGGTCCTTGTGTCGTCTCTGACATAAGAATCTCCGTTTCCATAGTAAGGATATTTAGCTATCCAAGAATGATTATTATTTTTTAATTATCATGAGCTTATTTTTTGCTCACATATATCACTCTTAACTAAATTAGGAGATTTGTCATCTTAATAATTCGTCCTCCAACCACTTTATGGCTAAATCGAGGGATTGCTCATAACCTTTTGTAATTGTCTTGGAACTGATTTTCTTGGCTTGTCCGTACTGGCTAAACAGTGCTACCAACTGGTTATCACTGTGCGGTGAAACTGGGTCCCCTTCGAGACTCAATGCTAAAATTGGCACCTTCGTTTTACGGCTACTTAGGAAACCTTGTACCTTGAGTGACCATGCCATCATCTGTCCGGCCATGCTATTGATATCAACAGCACTCTTGCCAAGGCGAGACGCTAATAGGTCGAGGTACATCTTCGGCATTTGCTGCAACTTTTTAGGAGACGTAAACAGATCATGCACTGGTGCACCCAAAGCCACACAAGCTTTAATCTTTTCTTGCTCAACAAACGAAAGACGAATCATGGCATTACCGCCAAAGCGGAAACCAATCAATCCAACCTTGTGGTGATCAACCCAAGGCAGAGAATACAGTTCATTCAAAACCGCTTGATGAAGGCAACTGGAGTTTTCGGTCAGCGGCCAATGTGAACTATGACCGACTGACGGCATATCAATAGTCACCATCGCAATGTCTTTGGGAGCTAAGTGGTTTCTGAACAAACGCCACATATCCGTTTGCAAGCTGTCCAAACCAGCACTAACCATTACAACTGGTAATTGTTTATCTGTGCGAGGAAGATGCAGGTTCGCGATGATCTTGCGTTTTTGGTAAGGCACTTCGATCTGCTTGATCACGTATTTAGTTTTTTCTGAGCCTTCTGAATACGCTTTGTTCGCCAATACCTGTGCTTGAATGGCTAAGTTATCATTCTTTAAATGTGGGTAGCCTGCAATGCTAAAACACAATGAAGCCGTAAACAGCTCATCAGCCGCTTCCTCCCCCTTCATTTCATTCGCGCGACGTTGATGCTCCATGCCTAACTTAATCCACTCAAACGTCCAGTTACCACCGTGGTAACCCATGACCGTATCAAGCCATTTATCTTCGGTACGAGAATGATTCGATGACGCGATTTTAGAAAGTACCCCTTCCATTTCGATAGGAGATAAGCCCTGCCACGCCCACTGAATACGCCTCAAATGACGATACCAAGCACGATCTTCATGCTCTTCTCGCTCATCAAGAATCTTTTGACTGGTCGGCATGTATTGAGTAAGTGCAGAGGTTTCTTTCGCTTGTTTGTGTTTGACAAACAAAGTTTCGGAGAGGTTTTTACTGACGTCTTCTGACATAGGAAGAACTCTAGGCTGGTTGCAATAGCGTAATAATAATAAAAAAAATGCCCCTATAAAGGGGCATTTCTCAATATTCTTAGTGCAAACTTATTTTTGCTTGCGATTTACTGGCTCAGCAAACTGGATAGACATATCCCAAGGTTGCTCGATCCAAGTGTCTTGTGCGATGTCTACTACGTAGTCATCAAGTAGCTCTTTACCAGAAGGCTTAGCACATACAGCAATCAGTTTCGCTTTCGGGTACATTTCACGAAGTTTACGCGCTGTATCACCGCTATCTACTAGGTCTTCAATGATTAGGTAACCTTCACCGTCACCTTCTGGTGCTTTAAGCACTGTCATGTCACGTTGATGATCGTGGTCGTAGCTTGAGATACAAATTGTATCTACGTAGCGAATACCTAGCTCACGAGCCAAGATAGCACCAGGCACCAAGCCACCACGGCTTACCGCCCAAATACCTTTCCATTGCTCAGCTGGCATTTGTTTCTCAGCCAGTTCACGGCAGTAAGACTGCATCGCATCCCAAGTGATAATGAATTTTTTACTCATTGTAATAACCTAATAATTTCAAAATATGCATCCCCGTGACCTAGCTGATAGCGCTGAAATGGACTCATCAATCTAGATTTCCCACACCAGAGGAAATGGGGGTTTCAAGCTACGCAAACGATTATTCTACCGAAACCCATGATTAATACCAACGCTGATATCAAAATTCTCCGTCTATTACGCAGAAAAATCGAATTCAGTGAACACTGCAAAATAAAGAAGGGAATGAACTCGAGAAGAAATGCTCCATAAACAAGGAGAAATTCCCCTCCAGTAAAAGCCCACAAACAAAAAGCCAGTGTGAACGTATGCCCACACTGGCTTTTCTTTTAATCGTCAGAGTTAGCCTAGGATGTACTTCGCAATGAAGATAGCGGACATAACCCATACACTCATTGATACTTCACGTCCTTTACCACTGAACAGTTTGATCGCAGCGTAAGCAATGAAACCAAGCGTGATACCTTCAGCAATAGAGAAAGTCAAAGGCATTACCAAACACGTTACTACAACTGGAGCCGCTTCTGTTAGGTCACGCCAGTCGATGCCAACAAGGCCAGAAAGCATAAGGATTGCTACGTAGAATAGCGCACCAGACGTTGCGTAAGCTGGAATCATACCCGCTAGTGGCGAGAACAATAGAGCTAGAAGGAACAATACACCAACAACCACAGCCGTGAGACCTGTACGGCCACCAGCAGCCACACCAGAAACACTCTCGATGTATGAAGTCGTGTTTGATGTACCTAGTAGCGCACCCACTGACGTTGCAGTTGAGTCCGCAAGTAGCGCTTTGTTTAGGCGAGGAATGTTACCGTTTTCGTCCGTCAAACCTGCTTTTTGCGAAACGCCAACTAGCGTGCCTGCCGTATCAAACAAGTCAACGAATAGGAAAGCAAAGACAACTGAGATCATGCCCACTTCGAATAGACCAGAGAAGTCTAGCTGCATGAAGGTTGGTGCAATGCTTGGTGGAGTCGACATGATGCCGCCCCACTGAACGTCACCAAAGATAAGACCAAGAATCGTCACACCTAGGATAGCGATCATGACCGCACCTTTAACACCACGGTGAACCAATGCAATCGTCATGAAGAAACCAATCGCCGCAAGCACAGACGGTAGTGACGTGATGTTACCCATTGAAACTAGCGTTGCTGGGTTATCTACTACGATACCTGCATTTTTCAGCGCGATGAAAGCAAGGAAAAGACCGATACCCGCAGAGATACCAGTGCGGAGAGAAAGTGGAATAGAGTTAATGATCCATTCACGAATCTTGAAAATACTCAGTAAAATAAATAGCAAACCGGACACGAACACTGCTGCTAGCGCCACTTGCCAAGTGTACCCCATGCCCAACACAACTGAATATGTGAAGAACGCGTTTAGACCCATACCAGGGGCCTGAGCGATTGGGTAGTTTGCTACTAAGCCCATGATGAAACAGCCAATAGCCGCCGCAAGACACGTCGCAACAAAAACGGCACCACGATCCATACCGGTATCAGCAAGGATTGCTGGGTTTACAAAGATAATGTAAGCCATGGTTAGGAAGGTTGTAACACCTGCGATGATCTCAGTGCGCACATTGGTGCCATTTTCACTAAGTTTAAAGAGCCTTTCGAGCATGATCGAATCCTGTAAAGGTAAAAAGTAAACGGTTGCGTAATCGATTGGCTCGGATTATAAAGTTATCAAATAACAAATTCCAGATAGAATTTTCACTCTAATAGGATTTTTTTCTTCGGATATGAAACCTATTCGCTAACACCTCCAAGAGAGAAAAGCTTTAGGTCTTACGAAACAAGAACTAAGAAGCTCACGTTCAGTCAAATGCAATGAGTGCAAACTGAACAATGTTGTAAACTTTCAAACGCAAAATCATGGTTTCGGGCACTCAATACCCAAATAATTCGTCTGAAAACGAAACAAGTGAGATAAGCAATACCAGAATGGAAGCTTGGTGGCGATAAAATAGCCGAGGATAGGAAAAGCAGATAAAAAAACGCCACTCAATTTGAGTGGCGGTGAATCATGTCAGCACTATGCACTGAAAAAAAATTCCAATTTATAGGGGTGAACAAACTTGTTCGAGTCACATGCGTTGGCTTCAATTAGTAACCAAAGCTTGTTGGGTATACAAAGTTACCGGTGTAAACAGATTTGCTGTTCCAGAACATTGCACTTGGTAAACCTTTCATAAATATCACCTTCTAAATCAATTAATACTGTCAAATTTGGTTGATTTCTCGGTTCCTTGGAGGCGATAAAACGGACTCATCCTTTGAGCATTTCATTCTTCTCTCAGAAGCTGGTTACAAATATACCACCAAGAAATTTAATTACAAGCATAAAAGTGATTAAACTCACACTTTTCATTTAAATTGATCTCCATCAAACAAAAACTGTAAGTTAATTACAGTTTTGTGAATTAAAAATTTAAGATACTTACAATCAAATAAACCTTATTGCATAGGTGTATTTTGCTCTGTTCAGAATCTGTGACAGCTCATAGTGATTTCCTTTCTCCCTTGACTACTCGCCTCTCTCATCTGGTGGTATGCTTGGTGCCAATTCCAAAAGCCAAGACCAGTTAGCATTTATTGCTAAACACTCAATATATTTACGGTTTAAATTTGGCAAAGCACATCAAAAGGAGTCTTCCGTGTCTGAATTCCATTCTGAAATCAGTACCTTATCACCTGCTCCACTTTGGCAGTTTTTCGATAAGATTTGTTCAATTCCTCACCCTTCAAAGCATGAAGAAGCTCTAGCGCAATACATCGTAAGCTGGGCGACAGAGCAAGGTTTTGACGTACGCCGCGATCCAACTGGCAACGTGTTCATAAAAAAACCAGCAACGCCAGGCATGGAAAACAAAAAAGGCGTCGTTCTTCAAGCGCACATCGATATGGTGCCGCAAAAGAACGAAGACACTGACCACGACTTCACTAAAGATCCAATCCAACCATACATTGATGGTGAATGGGTAACAGCAAAAGGTACAACACTTGGCGCTGACAACGGTATCGGCATGGCATCTTGCCTTGCGGTTTTAGCCTCTACAGAAATCAAACACGGCCCTATCGAAGTGCTTCTGACAATTGATGAAGAAGCAGGCATGACTGGCGCATTTGGTCTTGAGCAAGGTTGGCTAGAAGGCGACATCCTTCTAAACACGGATTCAGAGCAAGAAGGCGAAGTTTACATGGGTTGTGCTGGCGGTATCGACGGCGCAATGACATTCGACATTACTCGTGATGCAATCCCAGCAGGTTTTGTGACTCGTCAGCTAACGCTGAAAGGCCTAAAAGGTGGTCACTCTGGTTGTGACATCCACACTGGCCGCGGCAACGCGAACAAGCTTGTAGGCCGTTTCCTAGCAGGTCACGCACAAGAGTTGGATCTTCGTCTTGTTGAGTTCCGTGGTGGTAGTCTACGTAATGCGATCCCTCGTGAAGCCTTCGTTACCGTTGCTCTACCAGCAGAGAATCAAGATAAGCTGGCAGAACTGTTCAACTACTACACTGAGTTACTAAAAACTGAGCTTGGTAAAGTTGAAACCGACATCGTGACTTTCAATGAAGAAGTGTCAACAGATGCACAAGTGTTTGCAATTGCAGACCAACAACGTTTCATCGCAGCATTGAACGCTTGTCCAAACGGCGTGATGCGCATGAGTGATGAAGTTGAAGGCGTAGTTGAGACGTCTCTTAACGTTGGCGTTATCACAACTGAAGAGAACAAAGTAACGGTTCTATGCCTAATTCGCTCACTGATCGATTCTGGTCGTAGTCAAGTTGAAGGTATGCTTGAGTCAGTCGCTGAACTTGCGAATGCGCAAATCGAATTCTCTGGTGCTTACCCAGGTTGGAAACCAGATGCGGATTCTGAAATCATGGCTATCTTCCGTGATATGTACGAAGGCATTTACGGTCACAAACCAAACATCATGGTTATTCACGCAGGTCTTGAATGTGGTCTGTTCAAAGAACCTTACCCGAACATGGATATGGTTTCTTTCGGTCCAACCATCAAGTTCCCTCACTCTCCAGATGAGAAAGTGAAGATTGATACCGTTCAACTGTTCTGGGATCAAATGGTCGCACTTCTGGAAGCGATTCCAGAAAAAGCGTAATCCAAGTCAGATACGAAAAAGGGTGCCGAGGCACCCTTTTTTATTGCGAGCTTTTTATTATCAGCGCTTCGCAAATTATGCACGAGTTTGCGCGTAGGCTGCTAGCTCATCCATAGAAGTCTTAGCAACCACTTCACCATCGATGTAGTAAGTAACGAAATCGCCTTCACGAACACCCATTAGCGTTGCTTTTTCACCATTGTTGTAAGTGATGTCCATTTGAACTGTGTTTTCGTCAAGCTGCTGCATTTGGCCTTGTTCGATAACACGGTTGTTTGTTAGAGGACCAATCGGCGCTGTCGTTAGAGACTTGTCTAGCTGGTGGTTTACGTCGATGTAAGTATCCATCTTGGTATCAAAGATGTGTGGTTTACCGTTTAGTGGGTTTTTACCAGTCCAGAACTCTAGTGAGTTGAACACGATGTAGTCAGCCGCAATAGCAACACCGTAAACTGGCGCCATTAGCATGTTTAGGCCACCACGAGCGTAACGGTTATCTACTGCTTTTAAGTTAAAGCCCATCACGTAACCCGTTACTGCGTTACTACCTACACAGCCAGAAAGAGAAACTGCAACAGCAGTTAGTGCGCCAATTTTAGCAATCGCCTTTTTCATCAAAACCTCTAGTTAAATGGTATTAGGTCAAAAATTCGGCGGGGATATTAGCGGATAAAAAGGCCCGGTAAAAGTCAGTTTTTTTCAAATAAATTTGATGTATTAAATTTAAAACAATGCCATTTATACCGTGAATATAATGACAAAAAGCAGCATCAAAACCAGTTCATTCGAAACAAAAACAACCTCAAAAGGAATACATTCAAAGTACATCTGGCGCTTTATTACTCACATCAACAAAATGTTTTTTTCGTCACATCAACAAGAATGATTAGTGTGATTTTGAACCAGTTGTTACATTGTTGATAACGTATTTGACAGAGATGGTTTATGGCCAGAAGTAAAAAAAGCAAAGTATTTGAGCTACTCGGGCATCAAGTACAACCAGGGCAGCGATTAGAAACTGAATTTGAAGCAGCGCAGCTTTACACGCACTCACCGCTTTCTATCCCTGTGGAAATTATCCACGGTAAGCAAGAAGGTCCTGTGCTCATGGTGAATGCCGCGATCCATGGTGATGAGCTTAATGGCGTAGAGATCGTTCGTCAGATGATCAACCAATTGGATCCTGCAAAGCTGAAAGGTACCGTGATTGCCGTGCCTATCGTGAACGTGTTCGGCTTTATCCATAAATCGCGCTACCTACCAGACCGCCGTGACCTAAACCGTTGCTTCCCAGGCAGTGAAAAAGGTGCATTAGCATCACGTATGGCGCATGGTTTCTTCAATAACATCGCCAAGCGTTGTGACTATATTTTGGATCTTCACACGGGTGCGATTCACCGTACTAACCTGCCACAGATCCGCGCGAACTTGAGCAATCCTGAGACACTGCGTATTGCAAAAGCATTTGCCACACCAGTGATCGTAGACTCAGCTCTACGTGACGGTTCTCTGCGTAGCGAAGCGGAGAAATGCGATATCCCAGTACTGACCTATGAAGCGGGTGAAGCTCTGCGCTTTGACCCACTTTCCATCAGCGCAGGTGTACTGGGCGTTCAACGTGTGATGCAAGCAATCGGTATGCTACGTGCGAGCCGTAAGAAACTACCTGAACCAATTATCGCAAAATCCACCAGCTGGGTTCGTGCATCCGGTAACGGTATTTTGCGTACTGTGGTTAACCTAGGAGACAAGGTAGAAGAAGGCGAAACGCTAGCATACATCAGCTCTCCTCTGGGTCACGATGAGCTTGAACTAGTCGCACCGAAAGGTGGTATCGTTATTGGCCAGCAAACACTGCCACTTGTGAATGAAGGCGATGCTATTTTCCATATCGCTTACTTCAAGCAAAACGATGAAGTGGTAGAGCAAGCGGTTGAAAGCTACATTGAAGAGCTGACTGAGTTTGATGTCGATCAAGTAACGACAGGGCAAATCCCGTTAGACACTCAACAGTAACCTCTTAATTTCCATTCAAATAAAAATGCCCCGAGATGAGCTCGGGGCATTTTTTAATTCAGATTTGATGGTACAAATCGACCATCTAGTAAGCTGAGATTACTCTTCGTCAGCTTCAACTTCGCGTGCTTTGCGAGCTTCTTCTTTGCGAACTTTTGCCGCTAGTTGCTCTGCTTCACGCTCTTGACGCTGTACAGCTTTACGCTCGTTACGAACCACTTGGTTTTGAACAAAACCTGCTAGTTCTTGCTCAGCCCAAGCTTGTGCTTTCTCTTCGCTGTCAAAGCCAGTTTCACGTTTTGATACTACAGTCTTACGAGATGTCACTTGACGAGTGATCTCTGCGCTCCAACCGTTACGTTTTTCAGTTACGCGGATAGCAAATTTTGGATTTTTAGACATTTCTTTCATTTCCTAAGGGATTAATCAGGGATTCGGTCAACTTGATAACTCCATCTAAGCTGAGCTGTTTAACACCATCCCTTGGTAAGCGCGGTATTAGAGCATAAAAGTTACCGAAACGCTGCAAGTTTTTTACAGTAGATAAGGCACGAACGAATTGGGGAGCTCTCACGATTCATTGTTAAAAAGAGATTTCCTACTCCTTCCTTCGTCAGTCTAGGAAATGACGCCACTGTTCTTTCTCGCATCTCGAAGCGAGGCGTTCCATAGGACGAGATCCATTCTCGATTATCTGAAATAAAGAAAGCGCCGGTCTCTCAACCAGCGCTTATCAGTTTCGTTAATGTTGACGAACGACGTCGTAATTAGCCGATGTTCTTACGTGCATTTTGGAACATACGCATCCAAGCACCATTCTCGCCCCAACCTTCTGGAGACCATGAGTTCGCTACTGTACGGAATACACGCTCAGGGTGCGGCATCATGATAGTCACACGGCCATCTTGAGTCGTTAGACCTGTGATTGCGTTTGGCGAACCGTTCGGGTTGTTCGGGTATTGCTGAGTTGGGTTACCGTGGTTATCAACGTAACGAACTGCAACCGTGCCTGACGCTTCAATCGCCGCTAGGTGTTCAGCACCACGTACTTCTACGCGACCTTCACCGTGAGAAACCGCGATTGGCATACGCGAGCCTTCCATACCATCGAAGAATACAGAGTCAGACTTTTGTACTTCAACTAGGCTAAAGCGAGCTTCAAAACGCTCAGATTCGTTACGAACAAAGCGTGGCCACAGGTCTGCTCCTGGGATTAGCTCTTTCAGGTTCGATAGCATCTGACAGCCGTTACACACACCTAGAGAGAACGTATCTTCACGCTTAAAGAAGCCTTCAAACTGGTTGCGAGCTTGTTCATTGAACAGGATAGACTTAGCCCAACCTTCACCGGCGCCTAGAACGTCACCGTAAGAGAAGCCACCACACGCCACTAGGCCTTGGAACTCTTCCAGTACAGCTTGACCCGTTAGGATATCGCTCATGTGAACATCCGTTGCTTCAAAGCCAGCACGGTCAAAGGCTGCAGCCATCTCTACATGAGAGTTAACGCCCTGCTCACGCAGAATTGCCATCTTAGGCTTAGCGCCTTTCGCGATATATGGCGCTGCGATGTCTTCATTTACATCGAAGCTTAGCTTAACGTTTAGGCCTGGGTCAGAGTTGTCTTTCTTCGCTTCATGCTCTTGGTCCGCACATGCTGGGTTATCACGTAGACCTTGCATCTTGTGCGTTGTCTCTGCCCAGATAGTACGTAGTTCAGTACGGCTACGCTCAAGAACTACAGTCTCACCAGAAGTAATCACTAACTCATCAGATGCTTCTACAGAGCCGATTACGTGTGAACATGCTTCAAGACCGTTTGCTGCTAGCGTTGAAAGTACAGCGTCTAGGTCATCGTTCTTAACCTGAACTACTGCGCCTAGCTCTTCGTTAAATAGTGCTGCTAGAGTATCTTCGCCAAGGTCAGCAATGTCAGCTTTCACACCACAGTGACCCGCGAATGCCATCTCAGCAAGAGTAACGAATAGACCGCCATCACCTTTATCGTGGTAAGCCACTACTTGGTCATTCGCTACTAGAGTTTGAACGCCTTCGTAGAAACCTTTTAGCTGTGCTGCGTTATCTACGTCTGCTGGCTTATCACCAAGCTGCTTGTAAACCTGTGCTAGCGCTGTTGCGCCTAGACGGTTTTGACCGTTACCTAGGTCGATAAGAACTAGTGACGTGTCACCTTTGTCTGTACGTAGTTGCGGCGTGATTGTCTTACGCACATCTTCAACACGAGCAAACGCAGTGATGATCAGAGACAGCGGAGACGTTACTTCTTTCTGCTCGCCATTCTCTTCCCACTTAGTCTTCATCGACATTGAGTCTTTACCCACAGGGATAGTCAGACCAAGTGCTGGACATAGCTCTTCACCCACAGCTTTCACTGCTTCGTAAAGACCTGCATCTTCACCTGGGTGGCCTGCTGGAGACATCCAGTTCGCAGACAATTTAATGTGTTTGATATCACCGATGTTTGTCGCAGCGATGTTGGTGATTGCTTCACCAACCGCTAGACGAGCTGAAGCACCAAAGTCTAGTAGAGCAACTGGAGTACGCTCACCCATTGACATCGCTTCACCATGGTAAGTGTCGTAGCTTGCTGCGGTTACTGCGCAGTTAGCGACTGGAACCTGCCAAGGACCAACCATTTGGTCACGCGCTACTAAGCCAGTCACCGTGCGGTCACCGATGGTGATTAGGAATGTTTTTTCTGCAACCGTCGGAAGACGTAGAACGCGATCCACGGCTTCGTTTAGCTCTATATCGTCACGGTTAACCGCTGGGTTATTCGCTTTAAGCGTTTTCGCATCACGGTGCATCTTAGGCGTCTTACCAAGAAGCACATCCATTGGCATGTCGATTGGTGTATTGTCGAAGTGTGAATCTTCTAACTTCAGCTCACGCTCTTCTGTTGCGATACCTACTACTGCGTATGGTGCGCGCTCACGCTTACAGATAGCGTCGAATACTTCCATGTTCTCTGGCGCAACTGCCATTACGTAGCGTTCTTGAGATTCGTTACACCAGATCTCAAGTGGGCTCATGCCTGGTTCATCGTTTGGAACATCGCGTAGTTGGAAGATACCACCACGTTCGCCATCGTCTACAAGCTCTGGAAGTGCGTTAGAGATACCACCTGCGCCAACATCGTGGATAAATGCGATTGGGTTCTGTTCGCCAAGCTGCCAACAACGGTCGATCACTTCCTGACAGCGACGCTCCATCTCTGGGTTTTCACGCTGTACTGAAGCGAAATCTAGGTCTTCTGCTGATTGACCAGATGCCATTGAAGAAGCAGCACCACCGCCAAGACCGATGTTCATTGCAGGACCACCAAGTACGATTAGGCTCGCACCTACCGGGATCTCTTTCTTCTGAACGTGCTCGTCACGGATGTTACCCATACCACCAGCAATCATGATTGGCTTGTGGTAACCACGAACCTCTTCACCTGCGTGAGAGTTCACTTTTTCTTCGTAAGTACGGAAGTAACCAAGTAGATTTGGACGACCAAATTCGTTGTTGAACGCCGCGCCACCAAGTGGGCCTTCTAGCATGATGTCTAGGGCGTTAACGATGCGAGCCGGCTTACCGAAATCTGTTTCCCATGGCTGTTCAAAACCAGGAATACGTAGGTTAGACGTAGTGAAGCCAACAAGACCTGCTTTTGGCTTACCACCAATACCAGTCGCACCTTCGTCGCGGATTTCACCGCCTGAACCTGTAGAAGCACCCGGCCAAGGAGAGATAGCGGTTGGGTGGTTGTGCGTTTCCACCTTCATTAGGATGTGCGCTTTCTCTTGGTTGTAACCGTACTGGCGAGTTTCTGGGTTCGGGAAGAAACGACCAACATCGGAACCCACCATTACCGCTGCGTTATCTTTGTAGGCAGATAGAACATTTTCTGGCGTGGTTTCAAATGTGTTTTTGATCATCTTGAACAGAGACTTCTCTTGCTTAACGCCGTCGATAGTCCAATCTGCATTAAAGATCTTGTGACGACAGTGCTCTGAGTTCGCCTGTGCAAACATCATCAGTTCGATATCGGTTGGGTTACGGTCTAGCTTGTTTACGAACGCATCGTATAGGTATTCGATCTCATCATCAGCAAGAGCAAGACCTAGGGTAACGTTTGCGTTTTCAAGCGCAGCACGGCCACCAACAAGTAGGTCAACGTCAGCCACTGGTGCTGGCTCTGCCACTTGGAAAAGTGCCGCTGCTGATTCGAAATCAGTAAAGATAACTTCCATCATGCGATCGTGAAGAATCGCTTTCAGCTCAACAAGTTGAAGCTCAGAAAGATCAGATGATGTTTCAATATAGTAAGCAGTACCGCGTTCTAGGCGAACCACTTTAGCTAGGCCACAATTATTCGCGATGTCGGTAGACTTAGAAGACCAAGGAGAAATCGTACCTGGACGAGGAGTCGCAAGCAGCAGAAGTCCTTCTGGCGCATGCTCTTCAATTGTTGGACCGTAAGTCAGGAGTTTCTCTAGTTTCTCAACTTCTTGATCATCTAGATCTGCTGATAGCTCAGCAAAGTGAGCAAACTCTGCGTAAATACCTGTGACAGGTAAGCCTAGTTCACGACAAAGCTCTAGAAGCTTGTTAACACGAAATTCAGATAGAGCTGGGGAGCCACGAAAAATTCTCATGTGCTTAGGTCTCTTATGCAATTGGTTAAGGTCTATTGACCTGAGGTGATATTGGAATAAATTCAGTGGGTTAGACTGTTTTACTTCGAAGCTATTCCCGAAGGTTTTTCAAACCTATGCCGATGCCACCTCTTCGTTGCGAGCGCATTATATAGCAATTGTTTTTGTGATGTAACACTAAAAGCAACCGTTTGCGTCATTTTTTTTGTCAAATTAGAGTTACAGCCGAAATGTCGATAAAACACACAATGTCGCACTCTATCTGTCTGATTCACTTTGCCCAACTTGCACGCTTTGATATAAAGGCAACTAGAATTTATCGAGACGTACCAAATTAATGCAAATAAGTCAGTTCAACCGATTCAAGCGCAGCGCCCTACTTTTCGCCTCTGTGCTTCTACTTTCTGCCTGCCAGATTGAATCGGAGCCTAAAAGTGAGTTTGAGCTAATCCAAGAACGTGGTGTTCTGCGAGTTGGCACTCTCAACAACCAACTTTCCTATTACATTGGTCCTGATGGCCCTGCTGGCCTGGATTACGAACTGGCGCGCAAGTTTGCTGAACAGTTAGGTGTTAAGTTGGAAATCAAACCTGCTTTCCGACAAGCTGAGTTATTCCCTGCCCTGAAAAAAGGTGATATCGATATCATCGCGACAGGTTTAAACCAAACCTCTCAAGCGGTACAACGCTTCCGCCCTGGACCTGCTTATTACTACGTCAGTCAACAAGTAGTGTATAAGAAAGGTCAACTGCGCCCACGCGATATTGACCAGCTAATCAGCTATCAAGAATCTAAAGATGACAAAGCGGAAGATAAAGAAGCCAATGCTGGTGCAGAAACGCTACAAATCGTTGAACAATCACAATTTGTTCCAACATTAACTACGCTACAAAAAGAGTACCCTGAGCTTCAATTTGAAATTGTTGGTGATGCGGATACTCGCGATCTATTAAAACAAGTATCTACAGGTGAACTCCGATTTACCGTAACTGATTCGGTAGAGTTATCTTTGGCTCAGCGACTTTATCCTGACCTTGCACAAGCCTTTGAGTTAACAGAAGACCAGCCAGTGTCTTGGTTTACACGCCGATCTGAAGATGAAAGCTTGTACGCAATGTTGATCGAGTTCTTTGGCGGCATCAAACAGTCTGGTGAACTAGCAACATTAGAAGAGAAGTACATTGGTCATATTGAAGCGTTTGATTATGTAGATACTCGAGCCTTTATTCGAGCACTGGACAACACCTTGCCCAAATGGGCACCACTGTTCCAGAAATACAGTGAAGAGTTTGATTGGCGCTTAATTGCCGCGTTAGCTTACCAAGAGTCACATTGGAAACCTGCTGCAAAATCACCAACAGGTGTGCGAGGCATGATGATGTTAACGCTGCCGACAGCAAAAAGTGTTGGCGTAACTAACCGCCTTGATCCTGAACAGTCAGTACGTGGTGGTGTTGAGTATCTACGCCGTATCGTGGCCCGCGTACCAGATTCAATCAATGAGCATGAGAAGATTTGGTTTGCATTAGCATCGTATAATGTCGGTTATGGTCACATGATGGATGCTCGAAGATTAACGAAGGCACAAGGTGGCGATCCAAATTCATGGGCAGATGTGAAAGAGCGTCTACCGTTGCTGCGTCAGAAGCGTTTCTACAGCCAAACTCGTTACGGTTATGCTCGTGGCGATGAGGCACGTAACTACGTTGAGAGTATTCGTCGTTACTACCAATCGATCATTGGCCACGTGAGCCAAAAACCTGCGATTGATGAAGATACCGACGACCTACAAGTGATACCACCGCTCAATCCAGATTTGCTAATTTCAGGAGCGGTAGAGACACTCGCTGAGCAAGTTTCAGGCGCGGTTGAAGCCACATCAAATACTGAAGGGAGTTCGCCTCAAGGGACAGAGCAAACGCCTGCTCAAAAAGCAGAATAAACCCTTCGAAAATAGCGAGCACTCAGCTCGCTATTTTTTTATTGAGTCAACAGATAAAGTTATCTAGAATCCAGTCTTTCGGGCTTATCTAGCTTGTGATTCTATTTGGTGTCATACCAATAACTGGCTCGCATGAAAGAGATGCTCTTTTAGTCACCTCTCCTCGAACTGATGCCACCTTCCTCTGTAAGCGTGCTTCATCAGAATGTCATCGATTGATAATGAATCAGACGCTTTGCGGTGCGAGTGTCGGAGAGTGTGTTCGTTGCCTGCAAGAGGTTCTGAATATGAGAAAACGCAGAGTGCAGTCAAAACGTTTGAATAAGACAGTGGCTGCAAACCGCCGTAAGCGCAAGCTTACAACAATGAAGAAAAAAGTCAGTGCACGTAACCGTGTATTTGTTCACCTAGTGAACCACTGAAACTTGAAGCAAACATCTACTTCTGAGTAGGTGTTTGCTAAAAACTTCTAGGCGAAAAGAACTCATTCCCTCCCTCTCAACCTACTTTTCTTTATTCTCCTGCTCGTTCTCCAACGCTTTCTGCGCTTCCTTCTTGGCTTTAATTTCTTTACGGCGACGCTTAAAGAAGGCTTGTAGCTGAGAGCGGCATTCATCCTCTAATAATCCGCTTTCCACCGTCGCGTAATGATACGCCGCTTGGCTTGCGAATAAGTTCAATACCGTCCCTGCCGCACCTGCTTTTAAGTCTGGAGCACCATAGACAACACGCTTGACTCGGCTGTGTAATAACGCACCTGCGCACATTGGGCAAGGTTCTAAAGTGACATACAGTGTGGTATCAAGAAGCCTGTAGTTACTCAAGGCTTCGCCGGCTTTGCGCAGTGTCTGGATCTCCGCATGCGCCGTTGCATCATGAGCACAAATAGAACGGTTCCAGCCTTCAGCAATAATCTCTCCATCTTTTACCAGAACAGCGCCCACCGGCACCTCCCCTTCAGCTTCAGCTTGCTCGGCAAGCTCCATCGCACGGCGCATAAATAGTTCGTCTTGAGGGGAAAACTGAGAATCTGACAAAAGGAAGCTCCGGAATTTGGGATAGATCGTGATTGAAAGTGGATTTTAACCTTCAAAGAGGGGAAGTGGAAGCGGGATGATTTTACCTGTTAGGGTACAAATACCGTGATTCAAAGCAGTTTGATTGTCACCTTCAAGAGTGAGGCACAAGCAAACTGAGGCGCTCTTCAGTTGCATTATTAACGAGAGATTCCCGACAACGCTCCTTCGTCGCTTTCGGGAATGACGTTGAATAAATACAGGACTGTCTTCTCGTCATCCTCAAGAGCGAGGTACGAGCGAGTTGGGGATCTCTTTATTTTGTGTCCCGAAGGGCAAAGTCCGTTCCCGCCTCCCAAAACAAAAAAGCGCCAGTCTCTCGACCAGCGCTTTCGAATTACCAATACCTAAATAGTTGGTGTTGTAGCTAGGCAACAAGCAAGTTCAGCCCTATGAGCATAGAGGCTCTATGTGATTAGGGCGGCCAGCGCTCCGGTGAACTTGCGCAGTTAACAACGCTACAGCGCCAAATATGACGGTATTTACATTGTGTAAGTGTATGGCGCTTGGATACCTAGAGGAATGCCTAGCATCCAGTAAACTACTAGGAAGATAGACCAGCCGATTAGCATTGCAATCGAGAATGGCATCATTAGCGATGCTAGTGTACCGATACCTGTCGACTTCACGTAACGTTGACAGTAAACCACTACTAGAGGGAAGAATACCATCAGAGGTGAAATGATGTTCGATACAGAGTCACCTACGCGGTAAGCCGCCTGAGATAGCTCAGGAGAGATACCCACAGCCATTAGCATAGGAACTAGGATTGGACCAATAAGAGCCCATTTCGCAGATGCAGAACCGATTAGAAGGTTTACAGAAGCTGTTAGAAGAATCATACCGATGATAGTTGCTTCACCAGGTAGGTTCATTGCTTTCAGACCTTCCGCACCGTAAAGCGCTAGCATCGTACCGATGTTTGATTGCGCGAATGCAGATAGGAACTGTGCACAGAAGAACGACATTACGATGTATGCGCCCATAGTAGACATGGTATCCGCCATCGCTTTGATGATGTCGTTACTTGTCTTGAACGTGCCAGAAACTCGACCGTAAACGTAACCTGGAATGATAAACAGGATGAAGATCAACGGAACGATAGACTTCATGATTGGCGCAGAGAACGCAGTGATCTCACCTTCAGGTGAACGCAGTGCAGAGTTTTCTGGGATAAGCGCCACAACAAGAAGTGCGATACCCGCCATCATAGCCCAACCTGCGTAACGGAACGCTTTAGACTCAAGCTCCGTGAAAGAACCTAGATCTGGTGCTTTCTCTGCGTCTTCGTCGATTGGAGTGTTCTTTAGACGTGGCTCGATGATTTTCTCAGTTACGTACCAACCGATAGCAACAATGATTACTGAAGATAGACCAGTAAAGAAGATGTTCGCTAGAGGGTTAACCACGTACTCAGGATCTAGAACCTGTGCAGCTGTTTGCGTGAAACCAGCCAATAGAGGATCGATACCTGAAGGGATGAAGTTTGCAGAGAAACCACCTGATACACCTGCAAACGCTGCCGCGATACCCGCTAGAGGGTGACGACCAGCCGCGTGGAAGATGATACCACCAAGAGGAATAACTAGAACGTAGCCCGCATCCGCCGCAGTGTGCGATACGATTGCTACAAGAATTAGCATTGGAGTAAGAAGTTTAGCTGGCGTGAAGTTCAGCATCTTCTTAAGACCAGTGGTGATGAAGCCAGAAGAATCGGCAACACCTACACCCAACATCGCTACAAGAACGATACCAAGTGGTGCAAAGCCAGTGAACGTTGTCACCATGTTAGCAAGGAAACTTGCTAGTGCTTCGCCTGTTAGAAGGTTAGTGATTGTGAGAGCTTCGCCAGTTCGAGGGTTTAGAAGGTCGAAAGAAACATTCGACAAAAGTGCAGACGCAGCCCAAGTAATGATTAGTGCCCAGAAGAACAAAATCGCAGGATCAGGAATTTTGTTACCTGCTCGCTCGATAAAGTTCAGGAAGCGATCCATACCGCTCGGCTTCGGTGACGGTGCCTTATTTACAGCTTGGTTACTCATGGTAACTCCATATGAATGATGTTGGTGCCATGGCCTATTTGAATAATTATAACGGCCTATTTTCAACCGAGCATTCTATTAAATAGCAAATCAGAAAGCACAAGGTTCTGGCATTTTTTCCATATTTGGAGACATATTTTGCAAAATTACCATATCAATTAAACATAATAAAAACAGTTACACCCCAGCAAAAACAACAACAACACAACGCTTTGTTAACCGAGAAAAATTAAGATAAAAACCAGACATAACAAGCAATTTAAGCATTCGAAACACTGATAATTCAATGTCAACTCAGTCAAATTCACTATAACGCGAAATCATTGTTTGCAATTCAACACCTTGTGTATCTCCTGCCCTATCAAGCCAAGTTGCCTCAACCTTTACCACTTTTAAATTCGCAATAGGTGCAGGAAGTAGCTCCCATTGAACTGTATATGCGCCATTGGTTGAGTTACCTGCGATGATATCTGCATCAAAATCAGCCACCACAATGTCAGAAGAAGCAGAAGAGGCACCGCGAGTTCGAAACCACTCAAGCTTCTCTTCTGCAAGCTGTAAAGCCTCTAAACTGTTTAGCGCGTATTCTGACTCCTTCTCCATGTATACCTGAAGTTGGGTCAAGCCTAATACCCCTCCGCCTAGCAATAAAGTAGACACAAGTACTTCAATTAGACTAAATCCTTTCTGTTTAGAAGTCATTCCACGATCCCTTAACCCATTTGACATTAATTGGAGTAGAAAACGAGTTAATTACGTCAGAGTTAAATGCAAGCCTTAGTGAGTTATCAAACAAAGCCATTTGCCCGTCAGCATCAAAGATCTGTCCACCTGTTAAGGAAAATGAGCCCCGCTGGAAGTAAGTTGCCAATAATGGCGATATACCTGATGAAGTCCCATACAAAGTATCTATATAAGTATTAAAGTTTGCATTTAAATAAGGCTTGATATCTTTCAAATTGTCCCATTGTTCTTGAGTCGGTGCGTACCCACTATTGAAATGAAATAACATACCTCTGATCGTGCCACTACCGTTAATACCTAACACTCCGTTATGAACTAAAATGAACAAGTTCAGTTTGTCATTTTTACTTTGTAGCTGTTTTAAGCTTGTTAACTGGGTATCAGTTATTTGGCACGAGCCATCGATCCAGATTTTATATGGCTTATTATCCTTTAACTCATTGATAAACTTACTTACACAATCAATATCTTTCCCACCGCCCATGGATACAGTCAGGAAGTTTTGAGCAGGATCATCTCGAACAGACTGCCATTTATCTTTCTCGACTCCAAAGTAGTCTAAGAATGGATCCAACTTTGGGTCTTGTTGAATATCTAACTCAGCGTACTCCCTTTGATAATTCCCATCTGCATCTTGCCAAATACCCGTGTGAACTGAAGTTTCTGTTTGGTAACTGGAACCACAGTTTTTAGATTGATCGAACCCTGCGGAAGGAGGAGGGATCGCACCACCTAGCCCTTTATTGGTTATACCTGACGCAATAAACCTTCGTTTCACAATTGCGCCGACACACTCGTAGTAGCCAGCATTGTTATATCTCCCAGGATCCGGGGGTGCAAGCACAGCGGAGCCATGAGCAATAATGTCTGCTGTAGAACGGATCGCACCAAATCCTCCTCCTCCAACAAACGCCAGTTTTTTTGCAACCCGTGCATAGCCAACTTCTGAAATCAAAATATCTGGTTCATGAAGAGAGCCTTGAAGGATATCAATTGAATAACTAGTACATTGCTGTGCTAAATTTGCAGGAACACCTGATAAGTTGTTATCTACTATATGGGTAAATCCACACTCTAAGCCACCTTCGGCTTGCCAATGCTCCTGCCTTGATACGATTTGGTTATTTGCCTGCTTTATTTGATAAAATAATGACTTGTAACTCCCTAAGGTGACGACTAAAGCTGCAACTAGAAGCATGCTAGTAACCAGTAATGTGGCAGCACCGCTTTGCTTATTCATTCCTGCCAATTCCTTTGTTTGATAGTAAAACTCTGAGAGGTGTTCACATTACTGTCATGAGCAAGTTGAACGGATAGATTTACTGTTAAGAACGCGCTTTTTACTCCATTATGTTCGACCTTTTCATTCGCAACCTGAAAGCTATTTAGATGAATCCAATTCTCATCGAATAAATTATTACAAGGGCCTACTTGGTTCGAAAAATCCTGAGCTTCAACAATATTAATAACTCGGTTCGCTAAGTCTCTTTCACAAATATAAAAAGAAGTATCAAGCTGACCTCGTTGCTCATACACCACATTTTTGTAATATGGGACCCCACCTGAGACTTGGGATAAATAAGCGTAAGCTAATAACGTTTGGTTGGCATTGCTGACTGAAAAGATCGTACTATCAGCCCCGACCAATTTGAGTGAAAGACCATCTGAGCCATCATAGCCAGCCCTCTGAACATCAGACCTCAGCATTTGCAAAACACTCGTCGTATTTTGTAAAAGACCAAGCTCTTGTGCTCTCTTAGCTGCTAATTGCTGCCCCTTTAAAAAAACTGAGGTAACGGTTGCAAGTACAATCAAGCCAAATGCAGAGGATATAAGGAGTTCAACTAACCCCATTCCAAGCTGATTAGATCGTTTCATATTTTCACTCCTCAGCAACCAACATAACCAAAGTACTGCTCTGTTTGGCTATTACTACACATTTTGAAACGAGCGGAACGAGTAAATGAAATAAGTTTGAGTTCTTTATTTGTGTTATTAACCGGATGAAACCTAAAATGCCCAGAGGCTGGCCGACCATGAATACTATCAAAAGAAATTTGTGATGAATTGTAATTTGAAGTGATAAAAATCCCATCATATGGCTTACCAGATAGGGTCAGTAATTTATTTCCTAAATTGGGGTCAATATTATCAGTCAACTCAAGCCACCAATTTCCACTACTATCACTAGCTCCAACCATATAGATATGTATCCATAGACGCTCGCGCCTAAGGACTGCTTCAGATTTGGCCTCCAGAACAAAGCCATGCAGCTCCTTTGCTAAGCGCTGCATTTTGCTAGTCTCTAATAAACCATGTAAGTTTGGCGCAGCAACAGCAGCAACGATACTAAATACCGCTAATGAAATAATTAGTTCCAATAAAGTAAAGCCGCGATGCATTTCCCAAATTCCTATGAAAAGAGCTAAATGTTCAAAACCATTCTTGCAGTGATGCTATCAGCTATTAAAAATAGGAGGAGAAGAGAAAAGGAACTACTCGAAATGATTCGAACAATTATATGTAACAGTTACAAATTTAGATTAAGTGGAATGACATTGATCGAGTTAGTTGTGGTATTGGCTATATTAGGTGTAGTAACCGCTGTCTCATACCCTGCATATGTTAACCACACTTTAAAATCACACCGCACTATTGCCTTAACCGATATCAGCAGAATTCAGTTAGAACTTGAAGCAAACTACAACGGACAATATGATTGGAGCACTCTTATCTCCCAAGGACGCTGCCTAGTATGTAACTCTGATCGAGACCGCTTTACATTCTCTGTAGCTAGCTCGGCAACTGAATCATATATTATCTCAGCAACAGCGAAGCCTGAGAGAGGCCAAAGTAATGATAAGTGTTTCCCTAACAGACAAAATACTATAACACTCACGTCTTCTAACGTAGCATCACCAAGTGCTTGCTGGGAGTAAGCATCATTATCATTGACTGAGCTACAAACACAAAAAAGCCTGCATCACTGCAGGCTTTTTATTGGATTCAACTAACCGAGCTATTAGCTAGTTAGATCATCGAAGAACTTCTTCACACCGTTGAAGAAACCTTCCGATTTTGGCTTGTGCTTAGTTGCAGCATCGCCACCACAAGACTCATCAAACTCTTTAAGCAATTCTTTCTGACGAGCGCTCAAGTTAACTGGAGTCTCTACTACAAGCTTAACGATTAGGTCACCAACACCGCCACCACGAACGCCTTTCACCCCTTTACCGCGCATACGGAACATACGTCCTGTTTGCGTTTCTGTTGGTACTTTAAGGTTCACACGACCATCTAGTGTCGGAACTTCAACTTCACCACCTAGAGCAGCCATAGCAAAGCTAACTGGCACTTCACAATACAAGTTGTTGCCTTCACGTTCGAAGATATGGTGCTCTTTCACGTGAACTTGTACGTATAGGTCACCTGCTGGTGCACCCATTTCTCCAGCTTCGCCTTCGCCAGATAGACGAATGCGATCGCCAGTATCAACACCTGCTGGGATCTTAACGTTAAGTGTCTTAGTTTTCTGTTTGCGACCTTGACCATGACATTCGTTACATGGGTCTTTGATGATCTTACCTTTACCATGACAGGTAGGACAGGTTTGCTGCACAGCAAAGAAACCTTGGCGCATTTGAACTTGACCGTGACCATGACAGGTTCCACAAGTCTCAGCTGAAGAACCTTTCTTCGCACCGCTACCGTCACAGGTATCACAATGAACAAGCGTTGGTACTTCGATTTCTTTCGATACGCCACGAACAGCTTCTTCTAGCGACAGTTCCATGTTGTAACGTAGGTCTGCGCCACGTTGTGCACGTTGCTGACCACCGCCACGACGACCACCGCCAAAGATATCGCCAAAAACGTCACCAAAGATGTCGCCGAAATCAGCACCACCGCCACCAAAACCGCCGCCGCCGAAGCCGCCACCGCCTTGTTCAAAAGCAGCATGACCATACTGATCGTACGCCGCTTTCTTTTGAGGGTCAGTGAGAATTTCGTACGCTTCTTTTACTTCTTTAAACTTATCCGCAGCAGATTCATCACCCTGGTTACGGTCTGGGTGGTATTTCATTGCTAGACGCTTGTACGCCTTTTTGATATCGCGCTCAGAGGCATCACGGCTTACGCCTAATACTTCGTAAAAATCACGTTTTGACATGTTCTTCGTCACCAATTAATTACTGCAAACGGCATGATTTACCGCTTGGTGTTTGTATCGTTCTAGGTAAGTGCACTTATTGCAAAATACTTAACTAGAAAGACAGCTTGGACAAACAGACGGGCGTAAGAGTTACCCCAAACGCCCGCACACAAAAGTCTTATCGACTCTAGGCGACCATAAGCCGCCTAGTTAAGAAATATTATTTCTTGTCGTCTTTAACTTCTTCGAACTCAGCATCAACAACATCGTCTTCTTGAGACTGTTGTGCACCAGCGTCAGCACCTTGTGCTTGTTGCGCTTGAGCTTGTTGTTGAGCGATTTCCATTAGCTTTTGAGCTGCAGTCATTAGCGCTTGAACTTTAGCGTCGATCGCTTCTTTGTCATCACCTTTACGTGCAGTTTCTAGCTCAGAGATAGCTGCTTCAATCTTCTCTTTCTCTTCTGCAGGTAGAGCTTCACCAGCTTCTTCTACTTGCTTACGAGTACCGTGAATCATTTGGTCAGCTTGGTTACGTGCAGTTGCTAGCTCTTCGAACTTTTTGTCCGCTTCTTTGTTAGCTTCTGCTTCTTGAACCATTTTCTCGATGTCGTCATCGCTTAGACCACCAGAAGCTTGGATAGTGATCTTCTGCTCTTTACCAGTTTGCTTGTCTTTCGCTGAAACGTGTAGGATACCATCCGCATCTAGGTCGAAAGTAACTTCGATTTGTGGCATACCACGTGGTGCAGCTTGGATACCTTCTAGGTTGAATTGACCTAGAGATTTGTTGAAAGACGCTTGCTTACGCTCACCTTGAAGAACGTGGATAGTTACCGCGCTCTGGTTGTCTTCTGCTGTAGAGAAAACTTGGTTCGCTTTAGTTGGGATAGTCGTGTTTTTCTCAACTAGCTTAGTCATTACGCCGCCCATTGTCTCGATACCTAGAGACAGTGGAGTAACGTCTAGTAGAAGTACGTCTTTAACTTCACCCGCAAGTACACCACCTTGAACTGCAGCACCCATTGCTACTGCTTCATCAGGGTTTACATCGCGGCGAGCTTCTTTACCGAAGAACTCAGCAACCTTCGCTTGAACCATAGGCATACGAGTCTGACCACCAACTAGGATTACGTCAGTGATGTCGTTTACTGATAGGTCAGCGTCAGCTAGAGCAACTTTTAGTGGCTCAAGAGAACGTTGTACTAGGTCTTCAACTAGAGATTCTAGTTTCGCACGAGTCACTTTGATGTTCATGTGCTTAGGACCAGTTGCATCAGCAGTAACGTAAGGTAGGTTTACGTCTGTTTGAGAAGTAGAAGAAAGCTCGATTTTCGCTTTTTCTGCTGCTTCTTTAACACGCTGCATTGCTAGTGGATCGTTCTTAAGGTTGATGCCTTGCTCTTTGTTGAACTCGTCTACTAGGTAGTTGATTAGACGGTTATCAAAGTCTTCACCACCAAGGTGAGTGTCACCGTTAGTTGCTAGAACTTCGAATGTTTTCTCGCCTTCAACTTCATCGATTTCGATGATAGAGATGTCGAATGTACCACCACCAAGGTCGTATACCGCGATAGTGCGGTCGCCACCTGACTTGTCTAGACCGTATGCTAGAGCAGCCGCTGTTGGTTCGTTGATGATACGTTTAACTTCTAGACCTGCAATACGACCAGCGTCTTTAGTAGCTTGACGTTGAGCATCGTTAAAGTAAGCAGGAACTGTGATAACTGCGCCAGTTACTTCCTCACCTAGGAAGTCTTCAGCAGTTTTCTTCATTTTCTTAAGTACTTCAGCAGATACTTGAGGAGCCGCCATTTTCTGGCCCTTTGCTTCTACCCATGCATCACCGTTGTCAGCCTTAACGATTTTGTAAGGCATGATTTCGATGTCACGCTGAACTTCTTCGTCTTCAAAACGACGACCAATTAGACGCTTGATTGCAAATAGCGTGTTAGTTGGGTTAGTTACTGCTTGACGTTTCGCTGGTTGACCTACTAGCGTCTCACCGTCAGTGTAAGCAATAACCGATGCAGTAGTACGTTCACCCTCTGCGTTTTCAATTACACGTGGTTTGTCGCCGTCTAGTACAGCAACACATGAGTTAGTAGTACCTAAGTCAATACCAATGATTTTACCCATCAGGCTATCTCCGAATAAATTCTATTTTGTTTTGCTATATCCCCTATGTGGGGACGTAGAATCGGGTTTCAACCCTTGCTCACAAACTAAAGTAATGTTGTTTGCTTCTCTTATGCCCAATAGATAAGGGCTGCAAATGGCTTTTCAAGGGAGAGAGTGAAAAAAAACAAAAAAAAGTTGCGCAAAAGGCGAGAGACGAGCGCAACTCTGCCCCTTTCGACTTTTCAATCTCGATTCTCGTTTCTATAAAAGAAAAAGCGAGGCATATAGCCTCGCTTTTCAACTAAGAGTGTACTGCAAATTATGCGCTTGCTTGTGCAGGCTCTGCGTCTACGACTTCTTCTTTACCAATCTCGCCTTCAGACTTCGCAACAATGGTGTTTACTGCTGTATCACCAACTACGTTAGATGAAGTACAGAACATATCATTGATACGGTCTACAGCTGCAATGATTGCTAAACCTTCTGGTGGAAGACCTAGTTGGTGTAATAGAACACCTACCATCACTACGCCGCCGCCCGGAACACCACCAGCACCGATAGAAAGTAGCAAGATAGTTAGACCAAGAGTAAAGATATCAGCAGTGTTGATTGGTTGGCCAAATGCGTTTGCGACAAACATCGTTGCTAGTGCAATGTAGATAGAAACACCAGACATGTTCATTGTTGCACCCAGTGGTACACCGAAACCAGCTACCGATTTAGATACTTTAAGCTTCTCAGTCAGCGTGCGCATTGTTACTGGAATGGTCGCGTTAGAGCTTGCTGTCGATAGCGAGAATAGGATCTGCTCTCGAGTTGCACGTAGGAAAGTTTTTGGCGAAGTGCCCGTCGCAATACCTACTGCCATTGGGTAGAAGAAGAAAATCCAGAACACTAGCATTGCAACAACAAGTGCTACGTAGCCAGCAACAGACATCAGTGTGTTTGCATCCAGTGTTGCGCCTAGTTGAATCATCAGAGCAAATACACCGTAAGGCGCAAGGCTCATTACTAGACCAACCAGCTTCATCATGATTTCATTCGCCATCTTGAACGTACGAATAGCTGGACCACCACGTGAGTCAAGAGCTTGAATAGCAAGACCTGTCAGGATTGCCATAAAGATGATTTGTAACATGTCGCCATTTGCAAACGCTTGTACTGGGTTGCTTGGAACAATGTTTACCACTAACGAGAAAATGTCAGGAGTTTCTGTTGTTGTTAGTTTAACGGTCTCTGAAATCGTACCCGCTAGATTCGCATCTGCACCCGGTTGGAAAATAAGACCAACGGTGAGTGCCGCAGTAATCGCGATGATGGTGTTGATAATGTATAGAGCAAAGGTTTTACCACCAAGACGACCAAAAGCAGTGATGTCTTTCAGGTCAACGATACCGCATACGATAGATACGTAAACAAGAGGTACTACTAACAGCTTAATCAATGATACAAACATGCCACCAGCGCCTTCTGCTGCGCCAAGTAAATAAGTATCAAAGAGAGCAACGCCACTAAAAAGATACTGAATTGCAGTACCGATCAGAAGACCCGCAAACAAGCCGATAAAAATCTTGCTAGAAAGCGATTTATCCATCATAAATCTCCAAAATGTTGTGTTTGCTATTTATACTTTTATAGTTACATCTGCTGGTTTTTACGGCAGACCTCGCGAATAATACACACCACAGTTACAAAATAAAGACTTTCTTTACGAGATTGTTAATAAACAACATTAAAAGTAAATCGCTAGATCTACATTCATATTCAGAATTAAATTTTGATTGCGAGTGATAACAGGAACTTATAGACACACCCATTCCATAAGTAAGCAAGATAAAGAAAGGATATCCCTTATTGGAAAAATTTTTACCAATAAGAAAAAATTTGAAGGGGATCAAATTTCATTTTGCGCACATATTCAGAGAGATGAATATGTTGAGGGTAATGTTTGAAACAAAAACGCCCGCTATTGAATGGCGGGCGTTTTAATATATTTATATCAATGATTTAGTTGATTACTTAGCAACCATAACCATTGCAGGACGAACAACTCGACCGTTTAGCTCGTAGCCTTTTTGCATCACAAACATAACTGTGTTTGATTCGTGATCTGGGCTTTCTTGAATAGACATCGCTTGGTGGAATTCAGGGTTGAATGCTTCACCTTCTGGGTTGATCTCTTTCAAACCAAATTTCGATACTGCATCTACAAACGTCTTGTGTGTTAGCTCAACACCTTCAAGAATTGGCTTAACCACTTCGTGCTCTGCATCTGCAGCTTGGATTGCACGCTCTAGGTTATCGATAACTGGAAGTAGTTCTTCAGCGAATTTGTTCAGAGCGTACTTACGAGCTTTATCGATTTCTTGCTCAGTACGACGACGCATGTTTTCTACTTCAGCTTTAGAGCGAAGAACCGCATCTTGCTGATCTTTCACTTTTGTTTCGCTAGACAGTAGTGCTGCTTCTAGTTGAGCAATCTTAGCGTCTTTCTCATCACCAATTTCTTCAAGTTCTGCTTCAGCTTCTTGCGCTGCGGCTTCTACTTTCTCAGCTTCTTCGATGATTTGATCAAGCTCTTCTTCTGTAACTTTGTTTTCTTCGTTGCTCATGATATCTCCAGAATTCAACTTAATGTCCTTAAAGCCACTCACGTTTTGTGGGCTTTAACCACATAAAAATTCGCATATTTAGGTAACTTGCCATTATTATGGGGATGAAGATTCCTGATTCAAGCCTCTTTAATGCGGAAATGCTATGAAAAACCCATGTAACGTGATCGCGATTATCGGAAAACCACGAGATCAGCAGGCAATTCAAACTCATAGAGAGTTATACGAATGGCTGACATCTGAAGGTTACCAAGTATTTATCGATGATCGCCTTGCTGCAATTTTAGACGAAATCCCGCAAAGCCAGTTTGCTAGCCTCGTAGAGCTAGGTAAAAACGCCGATCTCGCTATCGTTGTTGGCGGTGATGGCAACATGCTGGGTGCCGCTCGCATTCTATCTCGTTTCGATGTTGCTGTGATTGGTGTCAACCGAGGTAACTTGGGTTTCCTGACGGATCTAAATCCTGACGATTTCAAAGAAGCATTAAAAGCCGTATTAAAAGGCGAATATATAGAAGAAGAGCGTTTCTTATTGGAAGCAGAGATCCATCGTCATGGTCAAATCAAGAGCCATAACGCGGCATTGAACGAAGCAGTGCTCCACCCAGGACAAGTGGCGCACATGATTGAGTTTGAAGTTTATATTGATGACAGCTTTGCGTTTTCGCTGCGTGCCGATGGTTTAATCGTCTCTACTCCAACAGGCTCTACGGCTTACTCTCTGTCAGGTGGTGGACCTATCTTGTCACCAAGCTTAAACGCGATTTCTCTGGTACCAATGTTCCCGCACACATTGTCTAGCCGCCCATTAGTTGTCGATGGCAAGCGTCGTATTAAACTGGTCGTTTCCCCAGAAAACCGTGGCACTCAAGAGGTAAGTTGTGACGGACAAGTTTCGCTCCCCGTCTCTCCTGGTGATGAAATACACATCTACCAGAGTCCGAATGTGCTAAAGCTGATCCATCCAAAGGACTACAGCTACTATCACGTATTAAGAAACAAACTTGGGTGGTCGAGCAAACTGTTCTAAACAAAATAAAAAAGGTTGATGTTCTATCAACCTTTTTTATTTTTCAGAGAACAAACTATCAACGCCAAAATCATTCACCACAACAATCACTCACCCTGCACACGTTACTAAAACCATAGAAAATTTGAAGCTCTGGGCAAAAACCACACGATTTTATAAAAGAAAATAGCTCATATGCCACAGAGTGATATTCTGGCAGTGAATAGAGCAATAACTCTAACAAACAATAATCAAAGAAGGACGAGCTATGAAAAAAACAATAATTCTGTCTGTTCTAAGTACATTAGCGATCGTTGGCTGCCAATCTGATGAGAACCAAGTGACAAGTATCTCAAACGATAAAGCGCAAGATATCAGTAATACCAAACGAGCGTTGGCTCTAGAACTTAGCCAAAACTACGCAGCATTAGAACCCATGTTGCGCAAGGACATTACAGCACTACAAACCAACATTCCTGTTTCAAAGTTCATTGAACAAAACCCGACTTCTCCAATGAGTAAGCAACTGGTTCAAGCTGACGAGCAAATAAGAAACTGGAAGGGCGTATCTGAATACTCAAGTGAGTTACTTGAAGTACGTTTAGCTAACGATGCCATGTTACCTACTTGGCAAGCGGGTGATATGAGTCCGCTATTTGCTTATGAACCTAGTGGTGATGATGAGCAGTGGCAATACATCGAAGCATTTGATGTATATGGGAACATTCACGAGTTAAATGTCTATGAACTACCTGACGTGCCTGTATTAGTGATTGACAACAACAGTACCGCAGAGCTAAAAGCGGGCCTTCAAGCAATGCAAGCTGAAATGCAAAAGCTTGGTCAAGCAGCCATGATTCAACCTTATGCAGAAGGGAAAGTGCTACAAAGCAAGGCACAAACGGAAGCCTCAGACACACAACCAATCCAAACTACTCAACTCAAAAAAATTCGTTTAGCAGATGATCAGGAGCCGTGGATTTCAGGCAAAGCTGAAATTTATGCTTTGGTAACTGGCGTCAACCCAACACGAGATGAACCAACGCTAGACTTAGTTGAGATGCCATATTTGGATTACGACAACAAAGACTACTATCCGAACCAAATCATCATTCACTGGTCTCGTTACCGTTGGGGCGCAGCAGACATTGTTCTGATGGAGCAAGATGACGGAACGGATTACAAACAGTTGGCAAAATTGCTCGTTCAAGTAGCTGAAGAAGTACTAAAAGCAATTCCAGATCCAGAGGTACAGGCATATGCCATCATTCCTCAGATCACCAACAAGATCATTGATGCGATTCCTGATGGGGTTCTGACCAATGATGACGATTTCGTTGATGTTTACTACACCCTGATGCAAGACACATCTTACGTCGACCATCCTGGCGCGGGAGTAAATGCAGTGGTGACATTAGAACCGCTTACCATTAACCCAACTCGTCCGTAACTTCTTCAATTTAAATAGGTCGTTGCATTTTGCGCGGCCTATTTTTCCTCTCTCCATCACAAAAAGCCGCTTCTTTAAGAAAAAATACCGCACCTGACTTTACTGTATAAAGAAACAGTATATACTGTTTTCTTATACAGTATTGTTCAGTTATACAGGTAAATAAAAATGCTGGCTCATCTAAGTGTTAATAATTTTGCGATTGTTAAGTCTTTACAGCTCGAGCTTTCAAAGGGCATGACCACCATTACAGGTGAAACAGGTGCAGGTAAGTCTATTGCAATTGATGCTTTAGGTCTTTGTTTAGGTGGACGTGCCGATGCCGGTATGGTGCGCCAAGGCGAAGAGAAAACAGAAGTCAGCGCAGCCTTTTTACTGGATAACAATCTACACGCAACGCGTTGGCTAGAAGATAACGACCTGCTGGATGGCAGTGAATGTATTTTGCGTCGCATCATCACCAAAGAAGGCCGCTCAAGAGCCTTCATCAACGGCAGCCCCGTCCCACTTTCACAACTCAAATCTCTTGGGCAACTGTTGATCAATATCCATGGACAGCACGCACATCATCAATTAATGAAAAGCGAGCACCAAATGGCCATGCTTGACCAATATGCGGGACATTTAAACTTACTAAAGAGTACACGCAGTGCTTACCAGAATTGGCGTCAAGCCGACAATAACCTTAAGCAACTAAAAGAAAACAGCCAGCAAAACCAGGCGCAAAAGCAGTTGCTTGAATACCAAATCAAAGAACTGAATGAGTTATCGCTAGGTGAAGAAGAATTCGCAGAGCTCGAACAAGAGCACAAACGACTATCCAATAGTGGTGAACTCGCCGCTACCTGTCAGCAAGCCATCGAACTTATTTACGAAGGTGAAGAAGTCAATGCGCTTGGTATTTTGCAATCGGCCAATCACTCCCTAATTCAATTAGCTGAACTGGATGAGAAGTTAGCAGAGCTACCAAACATGCTGGCAGAAGCAATGATCCAGCTAGAAGAGACCAAAAACGAACTTCGCAGCTACCTTGACGGTATTGATGTTGATCCGGGTCGCATGGCTTATGTTGAAGAACGTTTTTCTAAAGTGATGTCGATGGCTCGTAAGCATCACGTTATGCCTGATGAGTTATACCAACATCACCAAGATCTGCTGGCACAGATTGAAGCATTAGATTGCTCTGATGAACGCTTGGATGAACTCGCTCAAGAAGTCGAACAAAAATACCACAGCTTCTTAACTCAAGCGGAAAAACTGCACAAATCACGCAGTCGTTACGCAAAAGAGCTGAACAAGCTAATCACGCAAAGCATGCACGAATTAAGCATGGAGAAAGCGGTATTCAGCATTGAAGTAAACAACGAGAACACCCACCCGTCGCCATTGGGTATGGACAGCGTCTGCTTCTTGGTTTCAACCAACCCAGGTCAACCACTGCAACCTATTGCAAAAGTCGCATCGGGTGGTGAGCTATCACGTATCTCGCTCGCGATCCAAGTGATCACCGCTCAGAAAGTCGATACACCAAGCTTGATCTTTGACGAAGTGGATGTAGGTATCAGTGGTCCAACAGCAGCTGTTGTCGGCAAGATGCTGCGCAAACTAGGAGAGTCGACCCAAGTAATGTGTGTCACCCACTTACCTCAAGTCGCAGGTTGTGGTCATCAGCAAATGTTTGTCGCAAAACACACCAAAGGTGGTCAAACTGAAACACAAATGCGCTCACTAGATGAAGAGCAACGTGTGGCAGAATTAGCTCGTCTACTTGGTGGTAGTCAAATTACAGATTCCACATTGGCAAATGCTAAAGAACTGCTTATCGCTGCTTAAAAGCTCAACAAGGGATGAGAAATGGATATCAGAGCAATCAGCAAAACCAACTGCATGGAACTCGTCCCTATTTTTGTTGAGTTAGAACAATACTACTTCAAGGAACAAGCCACGTCAGAGCATGAACTGACGAATTACCTAAAGCAGAAAGTCTTCTCTGAACACTCTGGTGTAAACATTATTGCTGCTTACGATAACAGCATCGTATTAGGTTTTGCGTCCTATACAACGATGTATCCTGGCCCAAAACTCTCTGGTCAAATGTACTTGAAAGATCTATTCGTATCTTCCAACGCCCGAGGACGTGGCGTAGGCATTGCGTTGATGAGGCATCTCGCCTCCTTGGCAATTGAGCAAGGATGCCAAAGGTTGGATTGGACGGCTGAAAGTAACAACCCCATAGCAGGACAGTTTTACCGATCGATTGGTGCTGAGCTAGTCAGTGAAAAAGAATACTACCGCTTCGCAGATGATGCTCTACTCGCATTTGCTACATCAAAATAACTACTCTCGTTCATTATCGCCATGGTGCCTGCGCTTACCCAACCACAGGTTATAAATTTAAATCTGACTTTGGTCATTCCACTAATGCGTATTGAACCGTCATTTGGAGCGCAATATCAGTGAATAAATGCAACTCAACTCAAAAATCGTTGTCAGACTCCCTACCATACGACGCATAGCTTTTTACATCTGCGTCGAGCTTGTTTATTATCAGCGCAGTATTTTGAAGGTTACTAAGAAATTATTATGCAATTAAAGAAGTGGTTAGTTGCCGTACCATTAGCAATGACTTTGCTGACAGGATGTTCGGTATTGGAGAAACTGGTTTATCGCATTGATATCAACCAAGGCAACTATGTAGAACAAAGTGCGGTAGATAAATTGAAGTTTGGGATGACTAAAGCACAGGTTCGCTTCGTTCTTGGGTCACCAATGCTTATTGAAAATGGTTATCCAAACACATGGTATTACATTTATCATCATACGCCTGGACATGGTGACCCTGTACAAAAAGATCTGATCGTTAACTTTAATGATCAAGGAACACTCGCGGATATCAGTGGCGATTTTCCGAAAAGTGACGCCTTTTACGAGCAGATCCAATAATATCTTCTATGAAAAGAAAAACCTCCCAGTTGGGAGGTTTTTCTTTTTAACAATATCAAACTAGTCCGCAGCCTTTCGCAAAGCATTTGGTTTACCACCTGTCACTGGATCCGCGCTACCGGAGACCTTTGCTTGCTCAGCACGTTTGCGACGGATCTCTTTCGGGTCTGCCAATAGCGGGCGGTAAATCTCGATTCGATCTTTATCGCGAACCGTCGCATCTAATCTAACATTACGGCTGTAAACACCAACTTTGTTCTTTTTCAAGTCAATCTCAGAGTACAACTCAAGTACACCAGATTGGCGGATGATCTCTTCAACAGTCGCGTGGTTATTCACCACTAAATTGAACACTCGCTGCTCTTGAGGCAATGCATACACCACCTCAACGTGGATCATATCCGACTCAATACTCATAGCACTCGTACACCTGTTTCGCACGTTTCGTGAAAGCGTTAACCATATTGTTGGTTAGTTCATTAAAAATCTTACCGAAAGCCATTTCGATCATCTTGCTGGAGAATTCAAACTCAAGCTTAAGCTCAACCTTACATGCCTGTTCATCCAAGGCCGTAAAAATCCAACCACCTCGCAACGTCTTAAATGGGCCATCAACTAAGTTCATCATGATAGCTTGACCATGAACAAGCTCATTGGACGTCGTGAATGTCTTGCTGATGCCTGCTTTTGCTACATCGACAGAAGCTACCATGCCACCGTCCGAAGACTCAATGACTCTT
Source organism: Vibrio sp. D401a (assembly GCF_030248515.1). Lineage (NCBI taxonomy): Bacteria > Pseudomonadati > Pseudomonadota > Gammaproteobacteria > Vibrionales > Vibrionaceae > Vibrio > Vibrio sp. D401a. Next base: position 101,408 of record NZ_JAHGAI010000010.1, read on the forward strand.
GAACCTGAACAACCAGGTAGAAACTCAGGATACTTAGAAACATCATTGACCAAGTCGAACATCTGTTCTGCACTAAAAGACACTAAAGCAGAACGGCTGATTTGCTTCATACACACTCCTATCGATACGCGTACATGTTTAAGGCTTGTGCCAATTTTACTTTTATTCGACGATAGCGCAAATAAAAGGATTTCCTAACCCATATCCAACCCGTATAATGAGGTCATTATGGTAAAGAAAAAATCAAAGCAAAAAGCGGGTAGCAACACTATCGCGCTTAATAAAAAAGCTCGCCACGAATACTTCATTGACGATGAAATTGAAGCTGGCTTGGAGCTACAAGGCTGGGAAGTAAAAGCACTTCGCCAAGGTAAAGCCAATATCGCTGAAAGCTACGTTTTCATGCGTGACGGAGAGGCTTTTGTCAGCGGAATGACTATCACTCCTCTTAACCAAGCCTCTACACACGTTGTCGCAAACCCTACACGCGTACGCAAATTACTGATGAGTCGTCGTGAACTCGACAACCTACTTGGTCGCATTAACCGTGAAGGTATGACGCTAGCAGCGTTGTCACTGTACTGGTCTCGCTCTTGGGTGAAAATCAAAATCGGTGTTGCGAAAGGTAAAAAGCTTCACGATAAACGTACCGATCTTAAAGAGAAAGATTGGGCTCGTGAAAAAGCACGCGTAATGAAGAGCTCACTGCGCTAAACTTGACCACTTAAACGCATAGTACTGGACAGCCTAGGCTTTTCTGTTACTATGCGGATATTACCTCTGGGGCTGATTTAGGATTCGACGGGAATTCAGAAGTCTGAGGTGCATGCCGAGGTGCGGTAGGCCTCGTTAATAAACCGCAAAAAAATAGTCGCAAACGACGAAAACTACGCACTAGCAGCTTAATAACCTGCTCAGAGCTCTCTCGCCCTAGCTTCCGCACGTAAGACGGGGACCAACGAGAGATCAAACCCAAACGCGCTAGCCCGGATTCTCCCGCCTGAGAGATGAACGGCGAATTATAATTCAGGATAGTCATTCATTAGCGTGTCGGTTCGCAGGTGGGTGGTGAATTTAAAGATCGACTAAGCATGTAGTACCAATGATGAAAGGTTTTCGGACGCGGGTTCAACTCCCGCCAGCTCCACCAAACGTTTGGAAAGGGCCAACTCGAAAGGGTTGGCCCTTTTTGTATCTCCCCTCAACTCATCGCTTTGATTCCTAGCCAAAATCTCTTAGTCTGTGGTTAAGCATTCATCAATGGACATGAGATCATGCTAAAAGGCAGTGAATACCCTTCTATTCGTGGACTTCGAACCTTTGTGGCGGTTGCTAACCAGCTGAGTTTTTCTAAAGCGGCAGAGAGTTTGTGCGTGACTCAAGGTGCCGTGAGCAAACAGATTGCGACGTTAGAGCAACTGGTTGGGCTACCTTTGATTCAGCGTGGTGTCAATGGAATTGAGCTCACAGAAGAAGGAAAACGTTACTTACCCAAGGTGACCGAAGCGTTGGAGATCATCCAACATGCGACGGCAAGCCTGATTCAAACCGATACAGAACAAGAGTTATTGGTGGTCGACGTCACGCCTTCTTTCGCCAGTTTGTGGTTGGTGCCAAACATTGATGCATTCCATCAAGTCCACCCTGAAATCCGCGTTAAAGTTCGCACCAGTGATGGTCCAATAAATCAGTTAGATGTAGACAGCGACATCACCATCCGCTGCCTTCCTCTTTCTAGTCACTACGAACATGGTCGATTGTTGCGTCAAGAAACGCTGCTGCTAACGGGCTCATCAAGTTCTTCAACATGTAACGACAAACAGTCCATTACGGATTTCGCATTTATTCCTCAAACGACACGCCCGCAGTTGTGGGAGCAGTTCAAACTAGAACAATCTCTGCAAAGCGTGATTCATTATCACCCCGTCGGTCATGAGCATTTCTATCTTTCTTATGAAGCGGTCAAGCTTGGCAAAGGGCTTGCTCTTCTGCCTGATTTTATGGTGCAACAGGCGATGTCGAGAGATGAGGTCTACCACATCCAACAACTGAGTATGCTTAGCCATTATGGCTATTACGTATTTGTGCCGAACTACCGCCTCGCAGCGCGAAAAGTATCGCTGTTCAATGATTGGCTATTTACTCGGCTTGGAGAAGGCGTCGGTTAGATAACGACTCCGCTTCAATTTTTCAATCTGTGGTTGAAGCCAGCACATCTAAAGATATTCGCGTTACACTGAAGGTGTTGCCAATTGTAATGAGGGTTTATGACGTTATCTCCTGCCTTTCTGCGTAAAATCTGGTACTCCCCTTCTGTCAACCTTGGTCTGCGTGCCACCAGCGCGATTGTTCTGTTCATGGGGTTGGGTGTGCTATTCAACCAAATCAATCTCGCCATGACGGCTTTAATGACCATGCCTGCAGCATTGATCAGTGGTTTAGACACTGCCGGTCCTAGGCGTTGGACACGCTTTGCAATTACCGCTTTCACGTGGAGCATTACGCTTGTCATCAGTTATGCCCTGCTGAATATGGGCTTACCACTGTGGCTGACTTACGGCGCGATGGGAGCAGTATTGGCCAGTACAGCAGTGAATGGTCCGTTTTGGGGACGTCTTGGCATGTCGAGCTTGCTGATCGCGGTCGTGAGCTTATCGCTACATAATTCCAGCGCGGTAATTGGTCTCTATCCTATGTTGGTGTTGGGGCCACTCACTTTTTCGCTGTTCAGTTGGCTTTGGTTTGCTTTATGGAAACATTACGCGCTGCGTGTTTGTCTTTCTGCGATTTACGAGACGCTAGCGGACTATATTCAATATCGCCAAGCTTTCTTGCTTGGAAGCGAAAACGATGCTCCGAAACGACGCATCAAATATCAGTTGATTGAACTGTTCCAACAAGCGCTGCAATCAGAATCTTTTCGCTCTAAACATGAAGATGCCAACTCTCTACGCCAGGCTTTGTTTTTGGCGCTCGATACATTTGAAGTCGTCTTGAGCAGCCATACCAGCAACCCTGACCTGCTCAAGCAATTTCAATCCAGTAAACCGAAGCGAGATCTGCTCTTGGTTTGGAGCCAACACTGTCAGCAAAGATTAAGACACAAAGCCAAGCAGCTTTTGCATAACACGCATGAAGAGATGGAACACTTGAGCTCACTAGAGCAGGAAGCCCATGATTTGATTGAGGCGGTGAAGCTAGAAGACCAACCTCGCTTTCGCTACTGGGCATACGCGGTCAAGCATATTTCTCGTCGTATTGAGCTCAATGAACCCGCTTATGAACGCTCCTTTGAGGTGCAACCATTCGAGCTGTCTTTTCGTTTACCAAGTCGAGGCAACCCGATTTGGCGCCACGTTACTCGCGTTGGTTTGATGTTTGCTCTTGGCGCTGGGATTGCCGAATACTTTGAATTGATTCGCCCGGATTGGGTATTAATTTCCATGTTGATGGTGATTCAGCCGAGTTTCTTGGCCACCCGCAGTAAGACTTGGCAACGCTGTTTAGGTACTGCGCTTGGGGTGCTTTTCGCTACCTCCTTGATTCACCTTGGTGTCCCGACGACTATCATGTTTGTGTTGATCGCAGTCTTATTACCCATCGCAATGCTCAATATTATGCGCCATTACTCGCTGGCAATTGGCTGTATTACCGCACTGTTGATTTTTGTTTATCAGACCATGGCACACCAAGGGCTCGACTTTGCCGCTCCGCGCTTGATCGACAATGTCGTCGGTGGCGCAATTGTCTTGCTCGGTTATGGCTTATTGTGGCCACAATGGCGAGGCAAAGAAATTCACACTCAAGCATTGAAAGCGCTCGATAGTTCAAAAAGCTTATTTGTGTATTGCTATGAGCAGTTACAAGTCGATACAGAGCAACGTGATCACATGGCGCTCACTAAGCAACGTGCCGCCATGCTCACCGCTGAAAGCGATCTTGAACTGATTTACAACGAAATGCAGCAAGAGCCAAGACACACTCGCGCCGATCCGCATTATTATGAAGATATGTTGAGCCATTATCGCTTGTTGAGTCACTACCTCTGCTTGCTGATCCCTCTAGTGAGAGCGGGCACCCATTACCAAGGTTCATTGCAAGTAGAACACCTGATTCATGATGCGATGGATGCGTTGATCAGTACGATTCGTGACAATCGCGTGCATGAGCTGCCAGTGCTGAGCAATAAAACCGATGCCGATCACCCCTCCTCAACAGCTGGTCAACGGTCTGTCGAAGAGATCATCTGGTTAGCATTGATGACCATTAAACAAATGCACGACTTAGTAAGGCGTAACCTAAAAGACTAAATACGCACCACTATTATCAACGGAATGTCAGATTTGACTATTTGAGAACAACGTCGATTGACCAAGCTAACTAACAGGAGTATCACTCCAGCTTCGTTCCACTTTGGTTAGAGGAAAGCATTTGGAACACATTAATGATTTACTGATGGCGATGAAGCCGCTGCTTGAGCAATATGGCTATCTCGCCCTTATCGTCAGCATCTTTCTTGAAGGTATTGGCATTCCGATGCCGGGGCAATCGCTGATGATTGCGGCGTCTATCATCTCATCTGAGCATGTCATGAACCTTAGCCTAGTGATGATAGTCTCTTGGTTGAGTTGCTTTTTTGGCAACACGTGCGGCTACCTGATTGGCTATCACTTTGAAGGTTGGTTAGACAAGAAAGGCTATATTTCTGGCCCTAAAATGCAGAAGCTACAAAATACAATTCAGAAGTATGGTCCTGCTTGCTTGGTTGTCAGCCGCTTTATTGAAGGAATGAAACAGTTTATGCCGCTTGCTTGTGGCATTGCTAAGATGTCGCGTAAAGAGTTCTTATTGGGCAACGCCCTTGCAACCACCATTTGGGTTGCCGTGTTCAGTTTGCTCACTAACTTTGCGTTTGAGCATCTAAGCGTTCTCAGCCAGTTCTATACCGATCATCGCTACGTGGTTTGGTCGAGCGCAGCATTGTTGTTCTCACTGATGATCTTCGCGCTCCTCAAACGAAAAAAAGCATAAATACTCTACACAAGTAAAATTCCACAAAGGCTCACAGTATCAATAAGATATGTTATGTGAGCCTTTTTTCTTGGTCTTTTCGATTAAAAATAACCAGCCATTTAGACGTCTAGACGTTGACAAGTCTTTGGTGTCAGATTAGTCTGCTCGCCTTATTTGTTGATTATGTTGTCGTTCACATGTCTGGTTCTAAAAATTCTAATAAAGCAATCGCACCATCAGCGGTCGCACTTTTACCTTTAGTGCTATTCCTTGCGCTGTTTATTGGCGTGGGCACTTACTTATCCTTGCAAGGCGTCGATTTCGCCTTCTACCAACTACCAGCGCCTATCGCGGTATTGCCTGCTGTGATCCTTGCGCTCATCCTAAGCAAAGACAAACTCAATCGCTCTATCGAACACTTTATGCGTGGCGTTGGTCATCAAGACATCATCGCGATGTGCATGATCTACCTGCTTGCTGGTGCCTTTGCTGCAGTAGCAAAAGCGTCTGGCGGCGTAGATGCGACAGTTAACCTTGGTCTTTCTGCGATTCCAACCAGCATGATCTTGCCGGGTATCTTCCTGATTTCTGCATTTATCGCGACGGCAATGGGCACCTCGATGGGCACCATCGCTGCAGTTGCGCCTGTTGCTCTGGGTATTGCTCAATCGGCAGGTATGAGCCTTCCATTGACTGCTGGTGTAGTACTTAGCGGCGCAATGTTTGGTGATAACCTTTCGATCATCTCAGACACCACCATTGCGGCAACCCGTTCTCAAGGCTGTGAAATGAAGGACAAATTCAAAGAAAACATCCGTATCGCACTGCCAGCAGCACTGGTGGCACTTGTGATCTTCGCCTTCAACAGCACAGCGACTCAAGTACCAGAAACCGGTCCTATTGAATGGTTGAAGGTGCTGCCATATGTGACGATTCTTATCCTTGCTGTATCAGGCATGAATGTGTTTGTCGTGCTTACTATTGGTATCGTTTTAGCGGGTGGCGTGAGCTTATCTTCTATCGATGATTACGGTCTAACCAACTTCGCACAAGACATCTACTCAGGCTTTGGCAACATGCAAGAGATCTTCTTGCTGTCCATGCTGATTGGTGGCTTGAGTGAGCTTATGCGTCGCCAAGGCGGTCTCGCGTTTCTAACTAACCTAGTGAGTGGCATCATCCGTACGTTTGGTTCTAACCACTCGAAAGAAGCAAATGGCCGTGCAAGTGAACTAGGTATTGCTGGTCTGGTATCAATGGTAAATACCTGTACCGCTAACAACACCGTTGCCATCATCGTATCAGGTAGCGTGGCTCGTCAGCTGGCAGAAGAGAACAACGTTTCACCGCGTCGTTCTGCAAGTTTGTTGGATATCTTCTCATGTGTTATCCAAGGTGTATTGCCATACGGTGCGCAAGTTCTGCTGTTGGGCTCGGTATTTAACCTTTCTCCACTAGAAGTTGTTGCGAACTCTTACTACTGTTTCGCACTTGCAATTGCAGCAATCGTGGCGGTGTTTATCAAGCACCCAGCACGTCAGCCTGTACCTCAGACTGAAAGTTAAAATTAAATTTGAAGAAGGGCTCCGATTGGAGCCCTTTTTGTATCCGTGACTAAATGGATTCTCGAAAACTCTCCGCATCATGCAGGGGCACATCGAGCAATTCACAAATCTCTTTTAATCGCCGAACTTGTTCTGCATTGCTTTTTGCGAGTTGACCATCCGAACTCAAATGGTTGTTCTCAAAGCCTACCCGAACATCCAATCCCACTAACAATGCATGGGTTAAGCAGTCTTGCTCTCTCGCGCCAAACGCGCACACGGCACACCTAACGTTCTCTTCGATAAATCGCTCTAAATGCAGTGCCCGTAAATCCCATGGCGAAGATTGTTGAGACTCATGATAACGGCCAAGAACCACTAACGCGTGTTGGTTGTGCTTGGGTAAAACGCCTCGCTCTTGTAGGGAGAAATAGCGCTCGATGTCTGCCTGATCATACAAAATGATTTGACTGAGAATGCCCTGAGCAGCGACCCAATCAAAAAAGACAAAACCTTGCTCCTCACTCTGCTCATCAGAAATCAGTTCACGCAAAGCAAAAGAAGCGGCTTCTGGTTTTACCGCTTTAACCAGCGCCATTTGCTGTTGTGGCGAATACATCCCAACTGCCTCAGTCGTGAGCTGAACAATCATCGAATTCCCAACCGCAGCTTTCACCGCGTGGTAGATTTCTAAATTGTCATCAACCTCTAGAGAATGCCTGCCTTGCGCATCTCTCGCGTGCAAATGGATCATGGTAGCCCCTGCCGTTTGACATGCTTTCGCCTCGGTAACCATTTCTTCAATAGTCATCGGCAATTGAGCATGGTCTTGCTTAGTTTTTCTCGCCCCATTGGGCGCAACAATAATCGCGATTCGAGCTCTTTTAGTTGGGGAGTTCACTGCCATTTCTGCGACACCTCTCTAAGTGTACGAGTGAGCTTTTCCACCAGCTCGTAAATGTGGCTTCGTTCGATGATAAAAGGCGGTGCAAGAAGGATATGATGCCCATTTACACCATCAATCGTGCCGGCCATTGGGTAGCACATCAGTCCATTTTTCATCGCTTGTTGCTTGATCTTTTTGTCTGCCAAAGTTGAATTAGGCAGCGGGATTTTACTTACTTTGTCTGCTACAAGCTCAATGCCAAGAAACAGCCCTTTACCACGAATATCCCCAATATATGGGAAGTCTGAAAGTGCTGACTCGAGCTCTCTTTTTAACATCGCCCCTTGTTGATTGACGGCTTGCAGGAGTTTTTGGTCACCAATGGTCTGAATGGTCGCAACGGAAGCTGCGCACGCAACAGGATGCGCCATAAAGGTATGTCCATGCTGAAAGAAGCCACTACCAGACGCGATTGCTTGATAAACTTTGTCATTAGCAACAACGGCACCGATAGGTTGATAACCCGCCCCTAACCCTTTCGCCATACAGACTAAATCTGGGACGGCTTGCTCTTGTTCAAAAGCAAAAAAGCTACCGCTGCGCCCAACGCCACACATCACCTCATCCATGATCAGCAGCACATCATAGCGATCGCAAATCTCTCGTATTCGTTTGAAGTAACCTTGAGTGGCAGGCACTGCGCCCGCTGTTGCGCCAACAATTGGCTCTGCAACAAACGCCATGACGTTATCCGCACCCTGTTCTAAAATTTTAGCTTCAAGATCATTGGCAGCTCTCAGTGAATAATCGAGTTCTGACTCATCTTCTCTTTGATAACGATAGGCATAACACGGTGCAATATGATGGCTTGGGTGCAAGATGGGTTTGAAAGGTTCTCTCCGCCATTCATTACCACCAACAGCCAACGCACCAAGCGTATTACCGTGATAACTTTGCTGGCGAGCAATAAACTGCTTTTTCTCAGGTTTGCCACATTCCACAAAGTATTGCCTTGCCATCTTTAGTGCAGATTCAACCGCTTCAGAGCCCCCACTGACTAAGTAGACGTGATTGAATTGCGATGGCATTTGCTGGCAAATCAACTCAGCCAACTGCTCACTTACTTCACTAGTAAAAAAGCCAGTATGAGCAAAAGGCACTTTTTCGATTTGGTCGAGCATGGCTTGTTTAACAGCTTGGTGGCTATGCCCAAGGTTTGAAACAGCAGCACCGCCGCAAGCATCGAGGTATTGGTTGCCTTGATTATCGAACAGGTAAACCCCTTCCCCTCTGGAGATAGTGGGCAATTTGGCGTGGCAATGACGGTGAAACACGTAAGACATGAGAATCCCTTCCTAGTGACTATTTTCTAAGCATAGTCAGTAAGATGAGACTTATACGCAAGGTAAGAAAAGTACACCATCATGAGCATTTGGAATACCGCAACCCAAATACTCAAAAATCATTATAAATAAGTACGTTATAGAAATAAGGCCAGCTTTTGGTAAGGCTGGCCTATGGGTAACCCAAAGCTATGTTAGAAAGTATAATTACACGTTCAGCGCTTGTTCTAAATCAGCCAGAATATCATCGATATGTTCAATGCCGACAGACAAACGAATCATCTCTGGAGAGACGCCCGCTTGCTTTTGCTCCGCCTCGCTCAACTGTCGGTGTGTAGTTGATGCAGGATGACAAGCAAGCGACTTCGCATCACCAATGTTCACCAGTCGCTTGAATATCTTAAGCGCATCGTAAAAACGTACACCTGCCTCGTAACCATCTTTTAATCCAAACGACAAAATCGCCGACGGCTTACCTTGCATGTACTTCTCTGCCAATGGATAGAACTCAGAATCTGGCAAACCTGCGTAACTTACCCAACTCACTTTATCGTGCTGGCTTAAGTATTTCGCAACTTTGAGTGCATTTTCAGTGTGTCTCTCCATACGCAGCGACAGCGTTTCCAGCCCTTGCATCAACATAAATGCATTCATCGGTGACAAAGCAGAACCAGTATTACGCAAAGGAACGGTGCGAGCACGGCCAATAAACGCTGCCTCTCCAAATGCCTCGGTGTAAACCACACCGTGGTAAGAAGGTTCAGGCTGATTAAATACTGGGAAACGATCTTTGTGCTGTGCCCAAGGAAACTTGCCCGAATCAATGATGATGCCACCTAATGTCGTACCGTGACCACCTACGTACTTAGTCAATGAATGCACCACGATATCTGCACCAAATTCAATTGGCTTACATAGCACAGGAGTTGCGACCGTATTGTCTACAATCACAGGCACGCCCTGCGCATGAGCCAGCTCAGCAACACGTTCAAGGTCGATGATATTGCCAGCCGGATTACCAATGCTTTCACAGTAAACCGCTTTGGTATTCTCATCGATAAGCTCCGCGAGACTTTCAGGTTTGTCATCCTTGGCAAAACGTACCTCAATACCTTGGTTCGGCAACATATGCGCAAATAAAGTGTAAGTGCCGCCGTATAGCTGAGGAGTAGAAACGATGTTATCGCCGGCTTGCGCGAGCGTGAGAATGGCATAGTTAATTGCCGCACTGCCTGCACTGACAACCAAACCAGCAATACCACCTTCTAGTGCTGCCATACGTTTTTCCAACACGTCATTGGTTGGGTTCATAATGCGGGTGTAAATGTTACCTGGAACTTCAAGGTTAAAGAGATCGGCACCATGCTGAGCATTATCAAACTCATACGCGACCGTCTGGTAAATCGGTGTCGCGACAGATTTGGTTGTTGGGTCGGTTTCGTAGCCAAAATGGATCGAGAGTGTTTCGTCTTTCATGCATCTTCCCTGAACTATTGAGTGAATGGTTATTCTTTTATATTGCCGATTTTTTCAGCAAAGAAAAGCTGTTTGAGTCACAGCGATGGGGTTAGGTTTCGGAAAGACGATGTTGACGTATGTAAGGTATGACTAACACAATAGAAAAGCCGCCTCATATAAGGCGGTTTCTAAAAAACTAAAAAGTACTCTTAAGAGCTGCATTCACCGCTTGATTCAACTTATTGATAACCAGCTTAAAAACCCAACGTATAAAAGAAAATGTAAATTTAATAGCTATGTTTGCTCCCTTACCGGCAAACATCAACATATGGCCGAGCAAACCTTTCACTCGCTCTGCATTCTCCTCTGTTAACTCTGAGATCTTTACCATTGAACGAGCAACTGCATCATAAACTGTGGAGATTGTTGCCCCCATACTTTGAAGCCCAAAGGTACCTAAAACCATGGCGTTATCAGCCAACAAAGTTAATATTGCTGCAGATATTTTGTCAGCCCAATCTGCAGAGTTGGTTACTTGTATCCGGTTGTTGTAGTTCAAAACGACTCGTTTGAAAATCGTGTTTGCTTTTTGAAACCCGAGGCTGTTCCAATTTTTAGAGCGAGTCAAAAAAATATAATTGTCTATATCATGTGCACTCTTGCTTAGACCTTTCGCACGACTTAATAAATATTCTGATCCATCATAAGGAACGTGATAGAAAGGCCATACTGGAGCCTTAGGAACTGGGTCAGCACCATTTACACAACGAAAATGCTCTGTGATTCTCGGGGAGGCGTTGATTGAAAAAGACCTTAAGCCAACTCTTGGAGAACCAAAAGTATACAGTTTTACTTTTCCCTTAAAAGAAGGATTTGCTGAGATCCAATTGGCTGTTAAAGTCGCTAAAGCACCACCTAAGCTATGCCCTACACAGTGTATAGTTCCATTTGCAGAAGTAGGGTTATCATGAAGAAACTTTGTGATCCCTTTTCTCATCGAGAAGAATGTAGATTGGAATCCCGCATGTACAACCTCACCAGTATCAGTTCCCTTTCCATGAGCAGTTATATCAGTAATCTTATCCGCTAAACCTGCAGTCCCTCGACAAGCAATAATGAGATCACCTTTATGGCGCTGCCCTTTTCCTTTTCCTAATAACGCGAAGCCTGTTTCAGAACGGAAGAAAAAGCCCCCACTTGTACCTTTAGCTACATCAGAAAAAGTAAAATCATTTTCAAGTTCAATAGGCATATCAAGGTACGAGTGGTTATATCTAATTTCATAAGCTAACGATGATAGAACACTAGCTTGGTTTGGTGTAATGGAAGCCATTATTAATCCTTCTCTTTAATATAATTATCCGTATTTTCGTCATACCTATAAGTGGATATATAGTCCGCTTTCCAATCACAGATAGAGTGGACTGAAATAGGAGGCCCCTCTGGGGATAGATCAACCTGATGTATATATTGGACACTTGTTAGTTCGCACTTCATATCATTGAGCATTAATAACAACTTCTTATTACTCCTAGGGGGTACTGATGCTCCCCACAACTTATATTTATTGTTAATAAACTCAACAAAAATAAACTGCCTAACTTTTAAGTTTTGCCCAAAAATATCTTGAGGAGCACTAGACTTAACAAACCTAGAAGAAAAATAGAATTCACCAAACTGATTGGTTTGGACAACATCTTTAATAATTTTACCTTTTTTGTATCCTTCGTAAAAAACCTCCCGATAAACCGTTAACCCAGCTTGTGGCACGCCATCAAGCGTGATAACACCACGAACTTCTGGAGACATTTCCACATCGTATTTTTTAAACGGCCAAAACATTGCACTTGCCCCTATCGAAAATAGAACTAAGGCTAATATAAGAGAGATTTTTTTAGCCATAGCCTTTCTCATCCATTGATTATTTTTTGGATAATATGGAAAAAAACGAGGGAGTGAGAGAAGTTAATAAACGGAATACAATTTGTGGGAAGCAATTCGAAGTATCATGTAATTAAGAAATTTGTTTTTATTAATTCTTAAACACGGCATAAAACAAAAACCGCCTCAATAGAGACGGTTTAGTAGAGTTAGACTTTAAAATCGTCCACGATTTCTTTTAAGTTCACGGCGACACGGGCTAACTCGCGGCTGGATGCAGAAGTTTCGTGTGCCCCCGAGACATTTTGGGTCGCTAGATCTTGGATAGTCACAAGGCTGCTGTCTATGCCACCAGAGACCTTTGCCTGCTCTTCTGTCGCTTGGCTAACAGAGGTCGTTTGGCGATGAATTTGCTCCATAGTACCAACAACGGCTTCAATCATGGTGCCCGTTTCTTGTACTTGCTCCATCGTTTGTCCTGCCACTAACTTACAGTTATCGATGATGGCCTCGGTTTGCTCTGCTTGTTGATTAACCTTGTGCACCATCTCTTCAATCTGCTCCGTCGACACTTGAGTGCGCTGCGCTAAGTTACGAACTTCTTCTGCTACTACAGCAAAGCCACGTCCACTTTCGCCAGCTCGAGCTGCTTCTATCGCAGCGTTCAGAGCAAGTAAATTGGTTTGGTCAGCGACTCCGCGAATCACATCAAGTAACGTACTGATTTCGCGAACTTGTTCTGCCAGTTGCACAACATTGCTATTACCTTCATCAACCTGTTCAACCAATCCAGAAACGGTGTTTACCGTTTGAACGATTCGTTGAAGCTCTTGCTGGCAATCTTGGTTCGCGTCCGCAGCTGAAACCGACACCGAACTTGCACTTCCCGCCACTTCAGTGATAGATGTTGTCATTTGATGAATGGCTGTTACAGCTTGCTGAAGTTCGTCATTTTGCACATGTAAGCTTTGTTCTGATTGCTCAGTGACCACACTCAACTCTTCAGACGTAGCGGCAAGTTGAGAGGAAGCGTCACTGATGTCCTTGATCATCACTGTTAAATTACTCGCCGTGGTATTCAACGTCTGTTTTAAGCTTCCCTCTTCGGCTTGAGATATATTCAGTCGTAAGTCACCTTGCGCCAACTGATTCATCAGTTGTTTCATCTCTTCTGGCTCGCCGCCCAAAGGTTTCATTACTGCACGGGTAACAATAAGCGCAACGCCAATGCCGCCAATGATAGCCAGAAATAATACAATGCCATTCAGTGTCATCAGTTCCTTGATGGGTTGCTCCGCTTCTGACACATCTATCTCAGACAGCAACGCCCAGCGGTGTCCGTACATATCTATCGGAGAATAGGCTGACACGACCGGATTGCCGTTGTAATCAATAATTGTCTCAACGCCAGATTCACCTGCCAACGCTCGTTTGACTGCGTCACTGTCTACGCCATTGTTTGCTACCGTGCCTGCGAAAGAAGCTTGGATCGTTCGACCTACAGGATCAAGGAATGAGTTAGAACGCATTCTAAAATCGGCACCAACAAGGTACGTTTCTCCAGATTCTCCCATGCCGCTGCGAAGGTTCATCAATTGGTTGATACCATCAATCGACATCTGAGTCGCTACCATCCACTGCTTACCCTCGACTTTTAGAGGAACAGCAAGAAAAGCTGCTGGATCACCATTCGATGGGGCGTAGGGTGCAAAGTCTACCGCAGCAAATTGCTTGCCAGACCGAACGGCACGGTAAACATCACCAAGACCAGAGTTCGAGTAAGCTCCCGCTACCAAATTAGTTTGATAATCGGCTTCTCGAGCGACGGTATAAATAACATCACCAGCTTCATCAACGATAAAAATGTCGTAGAAATCTAGTTCTCGATTTAAGTCAGTCAATAACCGATGAAAGTCATCGCTAAACAGCTGATGTATATTCGTTGCAACCACCTTAGCCACCGCTGAGGTGTTGTTTTGATAGCGGTCAAACAATTCATCAAGACGCGCTTGTTTGGTATCTCGAAGTGCGACCAAACGCTCTTCATTCAAGGTATTAAGACTATTTGTAGAGGAGTAAACAGAGACAAGCAAAGCGACCAATACTGGTACAATACTCGCGAAAACCACCCAACCTTTGACTTGTGTACTGAACTTCATATACGGCTCCATGTTCAGAAAAATGAATCCTGTCGGTACCCTCTGCTCTCACGGAAGGTCAAAAACAGATCAAAGCATTAGCAATCTACACAGATATTTAACACACGCCGGATGGTAGGAGCTTGACTCAGCACAATCAAGGAAGTTACTGATATTTAAGTAGATTAAATGTATCAGGACGTGAACAGGCAATCCTTTTAGTGAACAGGCTCGAGTTATTGCCGAATTTGCTGTATCAACCAGTGTCGGAACCGCTCAGTTGGCTCGCTTTTTGTATTAATAATCAGATAATAACCAGCGTTAGCATCTACAGGTTCAAATGGCGAGACTAAGCGGCCAGTTTCGAGCTCATCTTCCACCAGCGCCATGCGTGCCATTGCAATGCCAACCCCAGCTTCAGCCGCAGACATCGCCATATCAGTACGATTGAAGAAGTGTCCTAAATCCGTTTTGAAATCTAGCCCCATACTTGATGCCCAATACAGCCATTCGTAGTCACGCGGAGCTTTATCCCACGGCATAGCATCGTGCAGTAACGTCGCCCCTCGCCATTGTTCTGGTGACGCTTTAAGAGCTTTTAGCCACCCATGATCCTCAAGGTATTTTGGGCTCATTACTGGCAAAAGTTGCTCATCGAGAATCCGCTCTGCGCTTTTATCTCGATAGGGGTGAGAACCGTAGTCTACCGCAACGTCGTAGTCTTTTAGCTCGCTATTCACCAACGCTCCCTCGGCAAAAATCTGCACTTGGAGATCGGGATTTTCGAGGTGGAAACTTTCAAGGCGTGGAACCAACCATTTAAATGCAAAAGAAGGCGTCAGTTTGAGTCGAATTTCATTGTGGAGCTTTTCAGCTTGTAGCTCTTCAAGCGTTTTTCCTAGCTCTGAGAAGTGAAATTGTGTGGATTGAGATAGCTGCATTCCTTTGGGCGTCAATCGAATTCCTCGCGAATGGCGTTCAAACAAAGTAAAACCAAGCAGCTCTTCTAACTGGATGATTTGCTGACTAATTGCGCCCGTCGTCAGGTGCAATGCCTTTGCTGCACTTGTAAAACTGCTGTGTTCTGCCACTTGGCTGAATAACCACAATCCGCTAACGACACTACTTTTCATCCTTGAGCCTATAGTTTTTCTAAACTCTGGATGTAATTTATATCGATTGTTAATAAAAGGTAAAGAATACACACTGCGCAACATTGAAAATGTGTGGAGCGCATCAATGGAAGTCATCGTAGTCGGCAGTGGTGTTATCGGTTTGACCTCAGCTTGGTACTTATCTCAGGCAGGTTATCAGGTTACCGTGATTGATCGCCAACCAAGCAGTGCTATGGAAACCAGCTTCGCCAACGCCGGACAAATATCTTACGGTTACTCCTCGCCGTGGGCTGCCCCGGGTATCCCGCTCAAAGCCATAAAGTGGCTCACTGAAGAGCATGCACCACTCAAGATAAAGCCGTCTCTCAGCCCAGAGCTTATCCGCTGGGCAACGCAAATGGTATCGAACTGCACCTTATCTCGCTATCAGATCAACAAAGCAAGAATGCTATCTATTGCCAATCATAGCCGAGCCTGTCTAGAGCAGCTAAGACGTGATCATGCCATTGAATACCAAGGTCGTCAGTTAGGTACCTTACAAGTATTTCGCTCTCAACAGCAGCTCGATGCCATAGAAAAAGACCTCAAGTTGTTAGAGCAAAGCGGTACACGCTTTCAGTTAATGGATGTCGAGCACTGCATCAAACAAGAACCAGGGTTGGCATTAGTGAAAGAAAAACTGGTCGGTGGGTTATACCTACCTGATGACGAAACCGGAGATTGCTTCCAGTTCTGTCAGCAGTTAACTGAGCTAGCGAAAGCTCATGGTGTCAGGTTTGAATTCAATACTGAGGTGAGCAATTGGGTTACTGTAGGCAAAAAGATCATGGGTGTCCAAACGGACCGTGGTTTGTTTAAAGCTGACCAGTTTGTGCTTGCTTCGGGCAGTTATTCGACGGCATTGCTCAAGCAGCTTGAAATCGATATTCCGGTCTATCCCGTCAAAGGATATTCGCTGACGGTGCCAATTGAATGTGAGCAATTTGCGCCTCGTTCTACCGTCATGGATGAAACCTATAAGGTCGCAATGACGCGTTTTGATGACCGCATTCGTGTCGCGGGAACCGCAGAACTTGCTGGCTTTGATCCTTCGTTGCCGCAAAATCGCAAAAATACGATTGAAATGGTGATTCGAGATCTGTTTCCGCAAAGCGCCGATTTCACTCAAGCCGAATTTTGGACCGGTTTTCGCCCTATGACCCCAGATGGCACACCAGTTATTGGGGCGACACCCTACGAGAATTTGTTCACTAATACAGGACATGGAACGCTCGGTTGGACCATGGCTTGCGGATCAGGGCAGATACTTGCAGACGTCATGATGAACACAAATGCCAAAGTAACAAATCACTCAGAATTAAGCTTGAGCCGTTACGCTTAAACAACTGCAAACCATTTCAAACAGTACATTACTCCACAAGTTGAATAACAACCAGAAGATACAACTTCCAGCTCTAGCAGCACATTTTCATGACAATGTGCTGCATATTCAATCAATTCATTGCCAATTCCAATAAAAACCACTCAGATACATAACAAGAACCAATTTTTAACAATATTTAAGCATTCTGTGTTCACCATCACGCTACAAAGGATTTTTAGTTAAAAAGATTAACAATTACATTACAAAAAAGGGTAATGTGTTGTACGAAAAACAACCACAACCATAACAAACAGGGAAAATACTCATGCAGTCATTAGTTGATTTTCTGAATGGAATTATCTGGAGTCCGGTACTGATTTATTTGTGCCTTGGCGCTGGTTTGTTCTACTCGATCATGACGCGCTTTGTGCAGATTCGTCACTTCTTTGAAATGTGGCGCTTGCTACTTAATGGTAAGAGTTCAACCAAGGGGATTTCATCATTTCAGGCTTTGGCCGTTTCACTATCTGGCCGTGTAGGTACAGGTAACATTGCCGGTGTTGCAGCCGCTATCGGTTTCGGTGGTCCGGGTGCCGTTTTCTGGATGTGGGTCGTTGCCTTCTTTGGTGCAGCAACCGCATACGCAGAATCAACACTAGCACAAATTTATAAAGAAGAAGACGAAGGCGAATTCCGCGGCGGTCCAGCTTACTACATTGAAAAAGCAATGGGTCAGAAGTGGTACGCATGGATCTTTGCTATCGCAACCATCTTTGCATGTGGTGTTCTACTTCCAGGTGTTCAATCGAACAGTATTGGTAACGCAGTAGAAGCAGCATTTGGCTCAGGTGACATGATTGAAACCGCTATTGGTACCTTCAGTTTCGCTAAAATTTTCACTGGTACGGTTGTCTGTGTCATTCTCGCTTTCATCATCTTTGGTGGCGTAAAACGCATCGCGAACTTCACTCAGATTGTCGTTCCTTTCATGGCATTGGCTTACATCATCACAGCGTTCGTTATCATCCTGCTTAACATCGGTGAAATCCCACGTATTGTTGGTATGATCCTTGGTGACGCATTTACACCAATGGCAGGTATCGGTGCTGCGATTGGCTGGGGTGTAAAACGTGGTGTTTACTCTAACGAAGCAGGCCAAGGTACAGGTCCTCATGCAGCGGCGGCGGCAAGTGTTGATCACCCAGCACAACAAGGTCTGGTTCAATCGTTCTCTATCTACATTGATACACTACTAGTATGTTCTGCAACCGCGTTTATGATTCTTATCACTGGTGCGTACAACGTACAAGGTGCGGTGGAAGGAACATTCCTTGTACAAAACCTACCAGCAGATATCGGCGCGAATGGCCCTGTATTTACTCAGATGGCGATTGAGAGTGCACTTCCTGGTGTTGGTAAGCCATTCATTGCTGTTGCATTGTTCTTCTTCGCTTTCACAACAATCCTAGCGTACTACTACATTGCAGAAACCAACATCGCGTACATCCGTCGTACTTTCAAAGTAAACGGTTTGATGTTTGTTCTGAAAGTCATTCTTATCACCGCCGTTTTCTACGGTACGGTTAAGACAGCCAATCTTGCATGGGCAATGGGTGACGTAGGTGTAGGTTTGATGGCTTGGCTGAACATCGTCGGTATTCTGATCATCTTCTTCATGTCAAAGCCGGCTCTAAAAGCACTGGCCGATTATGAAGAACAACAAAAACGTGGTGTTACCGAGTACACATTTAACCCTGTAGCGTTAGGCATTAAAGGCGCGGATTACTGGGAAGAGAAGTACAAACGCAAGACAGGAAAAGCACCAACTGCAGATAGCGATACGTTAGAGACGGTAGAACAGCCATCTACCTAACGCTTCACTTAGCATCCTCCCCTAACGGGTTGGCAGGTATATAAGAAAAAGCAGTGGTCCAAATAATGGGCATTAAAAAAGGGTTAGCCAGTGGCTAACCCTTTTCTTTTGCATTCAACTCAAAGCGATTAAGCTGCGATTTCTTGCGTAGCAATTTGTGGCTTTTGCTTTTCGCCGATAGGAAGCACTGTACGACCGTACTCATTGTTAAGTACTTGAGCCATTGCGAAGTAGATTGCGCTTGCGCCACAGAAGATACCTTCGAAGCCTGCAATAGTACCGATAAGCTCGCTACCAGTGAAGTCACGTGCCGCTAGTAGGAAGAACAGAATAGTAAGAGAACCGAATACGACTTGCTTCGCTACTGGGTAACATAGAGAACCGATGAACATGAAGCCTGTGAAGATACCCCATAGCAGTAGGTACCAACCCATAAAGTGTGCTGGGCTTGCAGGAAGACCCATGTAAGGCATTACGATTAGGCCAACCAGTGTTAGCCAGAACAGACCGTAAGACGTAAATGCAGTCGTACCGAAAGTATCACCACGTTTGAAGCACATCATGCCAACAAGAACTTGGCTAAGACCACCGTAGAAAATACCCATTGCTAGGATCATTGAGTCAATTGGGAAGAATCCTGCGTTGTGGATGTTAAGCAGAATCGTGGTCATACCGAAACCCATTAGGCCTAGCGGCGCTGGGTTAGCCAGTTTAGTAGACATGTAAGCGTACCTGTTTTCAAAAATGTTGATAAAAATTGCGCGCGAATTTTAATGGACTAAAAAACAAAAGAGAAAAGACGTTATTGGAAACTTAGATTGCACAAATAAGCAATTAAATGAATAAAAAAAGACCCTACTAAAAAGCAGAGTCTTTATAGATAGTTAGACTATTTATTGTTCAATTACTGGCAAGAAATCTCATCCCAGAACCAATTGCTCTGTGTTGGTGTTTCCCATACTCCCGGGCCATTTTTCGCAATAAAACACTTACCTTGATAAGTCACTTTGTCGCCATTGGCAACTTGAGTGAAACCCGGTTCCCATGCGATAAAGTCACCCGATACAGGAGGCTCCGTCACCGGTGGTTCGGTTACTGGAGGCTCAGTTACTGGTGGCTCTGTCACAGGCGGCTCTATCGTTGGTGGCTCGGTTGGCGTACCCGAAACTAGCTTCCAAGGGTCACCTTTGGTTGGTTCATTACCTTGTGACCACCATTTCGCTTCATACACTGCACCTTGGTAAGAGACTTGATCACCCGTGTTGTATACCTTGCTTGAATCCCAAGCAGCAACGCCATCCACTGGTGGATCCACCGGATCAACTGGGTCTAATTTGTCGACAATGCGCACTTCTGGCCAGCCAGCATGGGATTGATAGAAGTTGGTAACACATTTCTCATAATCTCCTGCTACCAGTGCCGAATACGCAGTTTGGAACCCTACCAATTCACACTCAAATGAATGGCCACCTGGACGATCTGAGTAGTACTTCCAGTTACCATCCCAGTTGGTGTATAGCACGTCCGTCGCGCCATTTAAATTTAGGCTACCGTAAGGCGTTTGCTGCCAGCAGGTATTGGTCTCATCGGTTTCGATAGGAATTTGATAGTGCGCTGCGAGACCTTCCCAGTAACGAATACGGTTAACTGGCTGACCTTTGTCTTTGTTTTGCTCACCACATTCGATACCACCGTTGATGACGTTAATCGTGGTACCAAAGCCGTAACCAATGCCCGCATCAGTTTCACGTTGCGATGGCACCCAAGTACGATCAATTACGTGCAGCATCGCTGGCTTGGGCGCTTGAGGGGTTAAGAAGAACCAAATTGCAGAAGCTAAGTTCAACCAAGAGTCTGCTACTAAGCCCGGATTTTTCAACAATACCGATGCATCACCATCAAACATCACTTCAGAGAACGCGCCGTAGTTAAAGTGGTAAGAAAGCTGTTTTGCACCACGACCAAAATACCCCTGACCAGGCTCGCAAGGCCAACGCTTATTTTGCCAATCGTTTTGACCACAGCCTGTTGTGTAGCCTTCTTGACCTTCAGACCACCCCATTTCACGTACGTGAACAAGTGCCTGCTGCCACTCTTCTAGCGCGAGCGGGTTGTCCGATACGTTATCAACCGCAATGTGGCCACCGGTTTCCTGAGCAAAGTGCGCAAATGCTGTCACGATGGATTTCTTACAGATTGCATCTGAATCACGCCCGTCTGTGTACTCACCACAGAATGCAGGGAACTTACCAATCGCGCGCAGGAAACGAGTATAAGTGTATTCAGGCGCAGCCATTTGCGTTAGGAAGTCCCACTCACTTTCGGGGAATACACGTTCAACACGTTTAACGTTTTCTGGGTTACCTGCTGCGCCCGGTACGATAGCTTCTACAACGCTGTTCGGACGAGTCTCTAACGCCTGTGCCCAGATGGCATACATTGGGTCAGATGTTTTGCTTTGCTCAACCGCTTGAATGTCACCACGAGCGATCACGTAGCCATTCGGGTTTTGAGGATCAGGTTGGATATTCATACTGGCATGAGCTTGTGCCGCGAGCACACAGCTTAATGCAAGAGGCAGATGTTTGAGTGCAAACATGTCTAATCTCCGTATTTAACAATACAATATACAAGGAATAACTAGACACATAGTGGATCATGTAGAAAAAACGCCGAGTGAAGTGAATTAATTCTGCGACGCAAATTTCATAAATAAATACTGTTACACAGCGGGTATCACAAAAACTGTTACCTCGACTCAAAAGAAAACGGGGGATACTCCCCCGCTCTCATTTATTGCTATTGCTCTGCTGTTGCTTG
Source organism: Vibrio sp. D401a (assembly GCF_030248515.1). Classification (NCBI taxonomy): domain Bacteria; kingdom Pseudomonadati; phylum Pseudomonadota; class Gammaproteobacteria; order Vibrionales; family Vibrionaceae; genus Vibrio; species Vibrio sp. D401a. Next base: position 122,842 of record NZ_JAHGAI010000010.1, read on the forward strand.
CTCTAACGTCGGTGAAGATTGCTGCTTAGAGAGCACCAAGTAAATGGCAAACTGCGCGACGATTACCACCAGCACAATTACAGGAGAAGCCATTACTCCGGCGACGAGAAAGCTTGTCAAGGCAATAGCGCCGTTGAGTACCGCATAAGGCAACTGGGTTCTAAAGTGCTCATACTGCTCACACCCCGCTCCTGTAGAGGACAAGATGGTGGTTTCCGAGATTGGCGAACAATGATCACCAAATAAGCCACCAGATAACACCGCACCGATACACACCAGCAATGGCGCATCAATCGCGACTGCGGTGGGAATGACCAATGGCATCATGATGGCAAAAGTGCCCCATGACGACCCTGTGGCAAAAGAGATAATACCTGCCAATAGAAAAGCTACGGCAGGCAATAACCAATATGGGAAGCCAGCTTGTGCTTGCTCTGCAATGTAGGCCGCTGCGCCAAGCTCTTTACCGACAGAACTCAGTGACCAAGCCAGCACCAAGATCACCGCAACGGACATCATGTTCGACATCCCTTTTAGGTAAACCTGAATGCCATCAGAGAGCTTTCTCACGCCATAAAACGCCATCAAACTAATTAGGGTAATTGCAGCAAAGAAATACGCCGACGACAGTGCAGCACGGAATGTTGAGCCTGCTACTTTCTGAAATGGAAAACCATGAGGAACCAATATTGAACAAAGCACCACAAGCATGACGAGAAGCGGTGCCCAAACAAAACTTGTTTTTGCATTTTTATGCTCAAACACATTCAGTGAATCTTGCACTTTTCCAAAATCAGAACCCTGCTCTGCAAACTGCTCAGCTTTCGCCATTGGTCCAAAATCCAGTTTGAAGAAAGAAACAATCGGCACAATCGCGATCGCTAAAAAGGCATAAAACTGGTAAGGAATAGCGCCAATAAAGGCATCCCAATCACTGATACCCACATCCAGTGCAGCAAACTCTTTTTGAATCAGGCTCATGATGTAAACGCCCCAACCGATGAAAGGGATGAGGATCGCCACTGGGGATGAAGTTGAATCGATGATAAAGGCTAGTTTCTGGCGAGAGACTTTCAGTTTATCAAAAAGAGGACGAAAGACAGGGCCAACAATTAACGGTGTACCAAGGTCCGAAAAGAAAATAACAACGCCGCCGAACCAAGCAGAAAGCTGCGCTTGGCATTTACTAGCAACCCATTGAGTGACCTTTTTAGCGAACGCTACGCCACCGCCAGATTTCTCCATTAAGGCTACAAAGCCACCAATGAAAACCAATAGAAGAATGACGCCCGCATTGTAACTGTCAGTCAGTTGCGGCAACAGATAACTTTTCATCAGTGCGCTAAACGAATCGAGCGGACCTTTGTCAACGAATGTGCCTTCTAACATAGCCACACCGCTAACAACGCCGGCAAAAAGACCGACAACAACGTTTCTTGTAGTTAACGCGAGGACTAACGTAATGATGATGGGGATGAGGGAGGTAACTTCTGCCTGTTCCATAGCAATACCAACTTTAATATTTAAACACCAAAAATGAATGTACATTCAATAATATCGCATGTATATACTTTCTAATAAAAAAGTTGAGACCTGCGTTCACACTTTTCAGGCATAAAAAAACCAGCCCGAAGGCTGGTTTTCAATTTGGTATATCTAACGGGAAATTATTCCCATTCGATTGTCGCTGGTGGCTTACCAGAAATGTCGTAAACCACGCGAGAGATACCGTCAACTTCGTTGATGATACGGTTAGAAACCTTACCTAGGAAGTCGTATGGTAGGTGTGCCCAATGCGCAGTCATAAAGTCGATAGTTTCTACCGCTCGTAGAGAGACAACCCAATCGTACTTACGACCATCGCCCATTACACCTACAGAACGAACTGGTAGGAATACCGTGAACGCTTGAGATACTTTGTTGTATAGGTCTGCAGCGTGTAGTTCTTCAATGAAGATAGCGTCTGCACGACGTAGCAAGTCACAGTACTCTTTCTTGATTTCACCAAGAACACGAACACCTAGACCAGGACCCGGGAATGGGTGGCGGTAAAGCATGTTGTACGGAAGACCAAGCTCTAGACCGATCTTACGAACTTCATCTTTGAACAGCTCACGTAGTGGCTCAACAAGACCCATTTCCATGTCATCTGGAAGACCGCCCACATTGTGGTGTGATTTGATCACGTGCGCTTTACCAGTCTTAGATGCAGCAGACTCGATAACGTCTGGGTAAATCGTACCTTGAGCTAGCCATTTCGCGTTTTTCAGCTTCTTAGACTCTTCATCAAATACGTCTACGAATACGTGACCGATTGTCTTACGCTTCTCTTCTGGATCCGACTTGCCTTCAAGTGCTTTTAGGAAGCGATCTTCAGCGTCAACTTTGATGATGTTCAAACCAAATTGGTCGCCGAACATATCCATTACTTGTTGACCTTCGTTTAGACGAAGAAGACCGTTATCTACGAATACACACGTTAGCTTGTCGCCGATTGCACGGTGAACTAGCATAGCAACTACCGATGAATCAACACCACCAGATAGACCTAGGATAACTTCGTCGTCACCCACTTGCTCTTTAATACGAGCAACCGCGTCTTCGATGATAGATTCAGAAGTCCATAGACGCTCACAGCCACATACGCCAAGAACGAAGTTCTCTAGCATTTGTAGGCCGCCTTTCGTGTGCGTTACTTCTGGGTGGAACTGAACGCCGTAGTATTTCTTCTCTTCGTTCGCCATCGCAGCGTACGGACATGTGTCTGTCTCGCCAACTTTCACGAAGTCAGCAGGAATTTCTACTACTTTGTCACCGTGGCTCATCCACACGTCTTGAGTTAGCTCAAGATCTTTAAATAGTGCAGATTCACCAGACACTTTAACTTGTGCGTAACCGAATTCACGTTCTGTAGAACCCGCTACTTTACCACCTAGCTGCTCAGCCATAGTTTGCATGCCGTAACATACACCTAGTACTGGCACACCAGAGTCAAATACGTATTGAGGAGCGCGTGGAGAGTTATCTTCCGTTACGCTTTCTGGACCACCAGATAGGATGATACCGTCTGGATTGAATTCACGAATATCCGCTTCTTCAACGTCCCAGCTCCACAGTTCACAGTAAACACCGATTTCACGTACACGGCGCGCTACTAGCTGAGTGTACTGAGAACCGAAGTCCAAGATCAGAATACGTTGGTCATGAATATTTTTAGTCATTTTGAGCAGTCTTATAAGCTAGGTTATTAAAACGGAGGCGAGTGTACTCGCCTCTTATTAATGCTTCAAGGAAAAAAGCAAACGTTTACGTCGAGTGTATAGGTTTTATTTTTACAACAGTAAAAATTAACCGCGACGGTAGTTTGGAGCTTCCTTAGTGATTTGAACGTCGTGTACGTGTGATTCAGCCATGCCCGCACCTGAGATACGAACAAATTCAGCTTTAGTACGCATATCTTCAATCGTTGCAGAGCCAGTAAGACCCATGCTTGAACGTAGACCACCCATTTGTTGGTGTACGATTTCTTTTAGACGACCTTTGTATGCGATACGACCTTCGATACCTTCTGGTACTAGCTTGTCTGCTGCATTGTCAGACTGGAAGTAACGGTCAGATGAACCTTGAGACATTGCACCAAGAGAGCCCATGCCACGGTAAGACTTGTAAGAACGACCGTTGTAAAGAATCACTTCACCCGGTGCTTCTTCTGTACCTGCGAACATTGAACCAACCATCACACAAGATGCGCCTGCTACGATTGCTTTACAGATGTCACCAGAGAAACGGATACCGCCGTCAGCGATAACTGGAATGCCGAATGAGTTCGCCACTTCTGCCGCGTCTGCAATTGCTGTTACTTGAGGAACACCAACACCTGTTACGATACGAGTTGTACAGATTGAACCAGGGCCGATACCCACTTTCACTGCGCTAACACCCGCTTCGATAAGTGCTTTAGCACCAGCACCTGTCGCAACGTTACCGCCGATGATGTCTAGATCTGGGTAAGCAGCGCGAGTTTCGCGGATGCGGTTTAGTACACCTTCAGAGTGACCGTGTGAAGAGTCGATAAGTAGAACGTCAACGCCCGCTTCAACTAGAGCAGCAACACGCTCTTCGTTGCCAGCACCAGCACCAACGGCTGCGCCAACACGAAGACGACCGCGCTCATCTTTACATGCGTTTGGTTTACGTTCTGCTTTGTGGAAGTCTTTCGCAGTGATCATACCGGTTAGTTGGAACTCATCGTTCACAACCAATACTTTCTCAACGCGTGCTTCGTGCATCTTCTCTTGCACTTCTTCACGTGTTGCACCTTCTTTTACTGCTGCAAGGTTTTCTTTTGCTGTCATTACTGAAGACACTTTCTTAGAAAGGTCAGTAACAAAGCGCACATCACGACCGGTGATAATGCCTACAAGCTCGTTGTTCTCTGTGATTACAGGGAAACCAGCGAAGCCGTGTTTTTCAGTCAGTGCAACCACGTCAGCGATTGTCGCTTCAGGGTTAACCGTTACTGGATCAGAAACGACGCCAGCTTCAAACTTCTTAACTTTACGAACTTCAGCAGCTTGCTGCTCAATAGACATGTTTTTGTGGATAAAGCCAATGCCACCCTCTTGCGCTAGCGCGATAGCTAGACGAGCTTCAGTAACAGTGTCCATAGACGCTGAAATCATTGGGATGTTTAGGGTGATGTTCTTGGTAAGCTGAGTGCGAAGATCAGCTGTGTTTGGGAGAACAGTGGAGTGAGCTGGCACGAGTAGTACGTCATCGAATGTCAGCGCTTCTTTGGCAATTCTTAGCATTTGCAATATCTCACAATAATAGGAGTAAAAAGAACAATCCAATCTCATCGTTTCGCATAATGAGGGTAACCAATTTTAGGTTGTTGGCTACATTTGGATTAGATATTGCGGAGGGATTATACGGTTAACGCAATCGCTTGACCACAAATTTTTTAATTTTTTTCTTGCAATTACCCCCTTGCTATGTATTATATTGCCGCTAATTTCCATACTCACGTCTACGAAATTAGCTGTGCTCTCCCAGACCAATCAAAACATCTTCACTGTTTCTCGTCTCAATGCCGAAGTGCGTCTGCTGCTCGAAAACGAAATGGGGATAGTCTGGCTTGTGGGAGAGATATCCAACTTCTCAGCTCCCGTCTCTGGTCACTGGTACCTCACTCTTAAAGATTCTCGCGCTCAAGTTAAATGTGCCATGTTCCGTGGTAACAATCGTCGCGTCACTTTCAAACCTGCTAACGGCAATCAAGTTCTAGTTAAAGCACGCCTGTCTCTGTACGAGCCGCGTGGTGACTATCAATTGATCATCGAAAGTATGCAGCCAGAAGGCGATGGTCGTCTGCAACAAGAGTTCGAAGCACTTAAGATGAAACTGGCAGCAGAAGGTTTGTTTGCTCAAACCAATAAGCAGCCTTTACCTGAGCACCCAAAACGCGTTGGTGTGATCACCTCTAAAACCGGTGCCGCACTGTACGATATCCTAGATGTATTGAAACGCCGAGATCCTTCCTTACCCGTGGTGGTTTACCCAACTATGGTGCAAGGTGAAGAGGCTGCTATTCAAATTGCGCAGGCAATCGGCCGTGCAAACAGTCGTGATGAATGTGATGTATTGATTGTTGGTCGTGGTGGCGGCTCGTTAGAAGACCTTTGGTGCTTTAACAACGAAATCCTTGCTCGCACTATTGCTGCAAGCCAAATTCCGATCATCAGTGCCGTTGGTCATGAGGTTGATGTGACAATTGCCGACTTTGTTGCGGACATGCGAGCGCCGACGCCATCAGCGGCGGCTGAATTGGTAAGCCGCGATAACAGCCACAAAGATCAAGCTTTGGTGACTCGCCAACATAAGCTAGCCAGTGCAATGCGTTACTACCTAACGCAACAAAAACAGCAATCGGCTCAACTGATGCACCGCTTAGAGCGCCAGCATCCAAGCTATCAATTGCAGCGCCAGACGCAACAACTTGATGAGTTGGACATGCGCCTACAACGCGCAATGCAACGATTCATCACAACGCGCCAACAAGCTGTTGAGCGTAAGCATCATCGCCTACAACTGAACTCACCAGTAAAGCGCTTGGCTGAGCAGAAGTCGAAGCTTGATAGAGTTGAGCAAAAATTGTTGGATGCGATGGACCGTAAGCTACTGACCATGCGCCATCAACTTGCAATCGCGGCTGAGAAGCTAGATACGGTAAGCCCACTGGCAACACTAAAACGTGGCTACTCGATCACTCAAACTGAGCAAGGTCAGGTTGTTACCCAGGCGAAAGATGTAAAAACGGGCGACGTATTGGTCACCCGCTTATCTGATGGCGAGCTTCGCTCAACCGTTAATTAACTGATTTTTTGAAACTCAAATCGAACACGTGATTTCGATTTGAGTTCATTACAACTGTTGCAAAAGTAGTTTGCCGCGCCGCAAGCCTGTACTTTCTCCAACTCAGCATCGCAATCTGGGCAAAACCCTACCTTCTTATAATCCGACTCACATTGATTGCAATGGTATTGTCCCGTCCACTCCAATTCTACATCGCAAGTTGGACAAATATTCGGTTGCATGACTACCCCTAAAAACTTCAATTTACTGACTTACAGTCTAATCATAAGCCAAATTGGTGCTTTGATCTTAATCACGCTCGTTTGGCGCGTTTGTTCTGGTACATTGCCACATCAGCTTGCTGAATAAGCTCTTGTAACACCGAGCGCTCACTAGCAGTACTACAAGAAGCGCCAATGCTGGCTTTGACTTGATATTCTTCTAGATGATAAATCTGATTAAGTTCATCCGCTAAACGAGAAACAAAGTGAAGGTAGGTCTGCTCATCTGGAAAACAACAGAAACCAACAAACTCATCACCACCATACCGCCCTATCACTGAACAAGAACGAAACGCCTGTTTCAGGTGCTCAGCTACCAGCACCAAGACTTGGTCACCAGTCTCATGACCAAAGCGATCATTGATGTACTTAAACTCATCGATATCAACAAAGAAACATCCGACTAATGCATTACGATCACATTTGTGATTAATTTTTCGGTCGACTTCTGTCAACAGAGCACGACGGTTAAAGCAGTGCGTGAGTGGATCGCGGCTAGCGTGAAAGTGAAGTTGCTCTTCTAGACGATACTTCTCTAATGCCACCGCATATAAAGCGGCCAACATTTCGAGCACTTCGAGCTCATAGGGGTGAGGTTCAGAAGGCGCATTGCTGTATACGGCAAATGTTCCCAATACATGGCCGTCCGAAGCAATGATCGGGACAGACCAACATGCACGGAGTTGAGCCTGTTGAGTCAGTTCGAGGAAAGGAGCCCAGTTAGCATGATGATCAATATCGCTAACAACCACGATTTGCTTCAAGAATGCAGCAGCACCACATGAACCAATTTCTGGTCCAATTGGAACTCCTTCGATCGCTTGATTGTAGAAATCAGGTAAGTGTGGGGCAAATTCCAAGTGCAATGTATTGGTATCGGGGTGCAATCGTAGTATGGAAGCTTGCCTCTTCCCAAATAGGTGTTCACTTAACTCAATAACCTCGTGGTTGAGGCTGTCTCGTTCCATTCCGAGTGCAAGCTTACCCAAAAGACGATTGACTGCTCGGTGAGCATCTAACAGTCTATCTTTGTCCATTGTGCTGTATTCATATCGTTATTATGTTTATCAGCCCGAAATATAATAGATCTATAAATATGACGCAGGTAACTAACTCACATTATGTGAATGCGGCACTATAAAAGATCATATGCTGATCATCGGATATTTCCCTTTTGATCAGCGATCACCCCTTAAAAGAATATTTATATAACCACACACCGAAAGCATAAGTTACATATTCTGCATCTCAATTTTAAATAAAATAAACAACCAGAATGCAGATTAAAAAAGCACATAAACAGAATTTAATAAAAAGATCGAATTTGAAGTTTAGCTTATTACATCAGTGTGCATTTCAATTGTCTGTGAGTCTATTTCCGTCAGTGTTACACGAATAGAACCAAAGTCATTCAAATGGCTCGCATGCGTTCCCCCACAAGGGATGACAGCAATTTCACCTTCGCCTAAATCACATTGCCAGTAACGTGAATCAGTAAGGCGTTCACCATGGCAATCGATGGTGATCGCAGCATCTCTTTTTAGCCAATCTCCCAACAGAACATTCACCTGTTGTTCGATGCTTTTCAAGTCAGACAACATATCTGCACTGTTTAAACCTCTTTTACGGAGTGTTTTACCTAAACGATAGGTGTCCAGACATTTATCTGGAGTAACAAAACTGGTTTCTTGTGCGTAGCTGTTGAAGTCGTAATTCCCATGAGGGTCTTTGCGGTCTGCATCTTTTCGCCAGTAGCTCTGTGCCAATATTTTATTAAGTGCAAGGTATGCGATATGCCCTGCACTATGTCCACGACTCAGCGATAGCTGGTACTCTTTGTCGACTTCTAATGACACGACATTACCTACAGTAAGGACTTCCGTTCGTGGTAATACATGGACAACCACAAATACCCACCCTTCGGTATCGCGTTTTACAGGAATTGCAGTGCCGACATGCAATTCTCCACTTGCAAGCTCTACCGCGCCAACCTGGCAATCCATCACTTCATATCCAGTGCCCATTGCTGTCAGTGTACCTTTATCTGCAGGATGATCTGGCCAAATATGACTCACAGGATGGAAAGGTGTCACTTCTGTAATCACGTAAGTGACTTCATGTGTAGACTGAACAAGTTGTATTGGCGCTTCCATTTGCCATGTCTGATGACAGAAGCGGGTCTTGGTTGCTGTGATTGTCATGTTTGGAGTTCTTCTAATAAGTTTCTTCGAGTAAAAATCTGCTTATAAAAAAATACCCAAGTCGAAACTTGGGTATTCAGAAAATCTTAGCGATTATTTGTTGCGGTTTTTCACTGCAGACATCATACGCTTGCGCTTACGCTCTTGAGATAGAGTTAGCTTGTTTGTACGGTTCTCGTACGGGTTGTCGCTGTTCTGGAAGTTAATACGGATTGGTGTACCCATGATTTCCAGCGACTTACGGAAGTAGTTCATCAAGTAGCGCTTGTACGAATCTGGTAGATCGCGAACCATGTTACCGTGAACAACCACGATAGGTGGGTTGTAACCACCCGCGTGCGCGTACTTCAGTTTGATTCGACGGCCACGAACCATTGGTGGTTGGTGATCGTCTGTTGCCATCTTCATAATACGAGTCAGTACAGAAGTACCAACACGTGTCGTTGCCGACTTGTACGCTTCTTGAATTGATTCGAACAAGTGGCCAACGCCTGTACCGTGAAGTGCTGAGATAAAGTGAATACGTGCAAAATCAACGAAGCCTAAACGACGGTCGAGTTCTTTCTTCACGTTCTCTTTCACTTCGTTATCTAGACCGTCCCACTTGTTTACCGCTAGTACAATTGAACGGCCTGCGTTCAATGCGAAGCCAAGTAGACTCAAATCTTGGTCAGAAATGTTTTCACGTGCGTCGATAACCAATAGAACCACGTTTGCGTCTTCTACGGCTTTCAGTGTTTTAACAACAGAGAATTTCTCGACGGTTTCGTTGATACGACCACGACGACGTACACCTGCAGTATCGATCAACACATACTCACGACCATCACGTTCCATTGGAATGTAGATTGAGTCACGCGTAGTGCCTGGCATGTCGTATACCACAACACGCTCTTCGCCAAGAATACGGTTTGTCAGTGTTGATTTACCAACGTTTGGACGACCAATGATTGCCAGTTTGATTGGCTGGTCTTGTAAACGTTTGAACTCTGCTTCTGCGTCTTCTTCGGTGTAATCTTCAGTCGCTAGCTCTTCATCTTCGAATTCAGTCAGATCTTCAATCTCACCTTCTTCAGATTCACTTGCCAGCAGATCATCAAAGAATGGCGCTAATGCGCGTTCTAGCAATGCTGTTACACCACGACCATGCGCCGCAGCAATTTGGTACATGTCGTCAACACCAAGCTGCCAGAAATCAGCACAAGCTGCATCTGCATCAATACCATCGATCTTGTTTACTACCAGCATTGCTGGTTTTTCGATTTTACGCAGGTGCGCGGCAATCGCTTCATCCGATGGCGTTAATCCAGCACGACCATCAACAAGGAATAGTACTACATCAGCTTCATCAATCGCAGCTAGCGATTGTTCTGCCATCTTCGTTTCTACGCCTTCTTCCGTACCATCAATACCACCGGTATCAATAACGATGAATTCATGTTCTTCACCAAGGCGAGCTTGGCCATATTTACGGTCTCGCGTTAGGCCAGGGAAGTCCGCAACCAACGCGTCACGTGTGCGTGTCAATCGGTTAAATAGTGTAGATTTACCTACGTTCGGACGCCCTACTAGAGCAACAACAGGTACCATAACAACCTCTACAATAATCTTTCTTCTGTAGTTATAGGTAACGACTTGCTCAATGCCAAATCAAACAAGCTTTTTACCTATAACCACGTCAGGAATAACGGTTAATAAATAAAAATTTCAAACAACAAAACGGCTCCTAACTGTTACCAGCCAGGAGCCGAATGTGAATTATATCACGATATTATTCGTTAATGCTCAGTTTCTTTACATCGCCATTACGAGTAGTAATGACATAACCGTCAGAAACTGCGACTGGACCAACAGCAAAGCCACTACTGTCTACTTCTTGTTGAGCAACGAACTCACCAGTAGAGCGGTCGATCCAATGTAAATAGCCAAGAGTATCACCTACGACCAAGTAGTTATCGATTACTACTGGTGCGGTAAGTTGTCGATACTCAAGTGATGCATTTTCCCACAGCTCAGTACCACTGCGCGCATCAACAGCAACCACATGATCTTTCTCAGTGATAACGAAGATACGACTACCATCCGTCGCTAAATCATTTGCAGACGAGTAATTACGCTTCCACAAAGGTTTAGCTGAACGTAGATCAATGGCAATTAACTGTCCATTGTAACCAACAGTGAAAAGAGTGCCGCCCAGTACAATCGGTGAAGAGTCTACATCGACAAGACGATCAATTTCCGTTGCCCCTTTAGGGGTTCCGATCGGCTGTTGCCAAATCAATTGGCCACGCTCAACAATCGCGGCTGCCAATCGACCATTTGCCGTGCCCCAAAATACCCCACCAGCAACCGCTGTTGGTGTGCTATCGCCACGAAGGGTTAGGTTTGGAACTTCAGTACTGATCGCCCACTTTTGCTCACCAGTTAACTGGTCAAGAGCAAACAAAGTACCACGACTGGTATTTACAATAATTAAACCAGAATCAGCAACAGGGTTAGCAAGAACTTCACCACCGACTTCAACACGCCATGTGACTTCACCAGTTTCTTGGTCTAAAGCAATGACTTCGCCGTTTTCAGAACCAATGTAAACATGGTCATAAGCGGCAGTTAGGCCACCTGATAGGCGCGCAATCACATCTTGCTCTAAGTCTGTTTGCCACAACGTTTTGCCGGTTTCAGCATCCAGAGCTTTTACCAGACCATCACGGCTTGCTACAAATAACTTGTCGTAAGCAAAAGCTGGAGATAGCTTTGAAAAGTAATGGCCTACGCCATCACCAATTGAAGTACTCCAATTCGTACTTGGCGTAAATTGATTATCAACCTTCGGTAGCGGTGCCATAACGATTGTATCTTCCTCGCCGGCACAGCCAGCAAGAATACCCACTGCCATCGCACTCAATAAGGCATGCTTTAAGACTCTTTTCATCCACTGCGGTCCTTATTTGGCTAGATCGTCCAACTTCATCTGCAAGGTTGGGCTTGCATCTGCAGCTTGTTGAGCTTCGGTATAAGCTGTGTAAGCGGCATCTTGATTTCCTTGACGAAGCGCAATATCACCACGTAACTCGGCAATACGACCAGCCCACGCTGTATCAGTCACTTTGTTCAGTTCTGCATTAGCAGCATCAAAGTTACCTTGTTCAGCTTCAATTCGAGCAATACGGTAGCTAATTAGTGAAGCTAGAGCTGCGTCTTTAGTGTTGCTTTGAGCCCATTTCAGTTGCGTTAATGCAGCTGGTAACTCTTTCGCATCAACTTGGGCTTTAGCAAGCTGCATCGCGGCCAACACTGAGTACTCTTGTACTTTGTTTGAATCAATAAACGCTTGCACGTCTGCTTGAGCATCAACACCTTTCGCTTGTAGCGCGTTCATTGTCGTTGTGTAGCTCAAAGAAGCCGCTTCACTCGCCTGAACAACAGAATCTTGATAGTAACGCCAACCAAATAGGCCACCTAAACCAACCACGGCACCGATGATTACGGCTTTGCCGTTTTCCTTCCACCAGTCTTTAATTGCTTCAACTTGTTGTTCTTCAGTATCGTAAAGTTCCACTTCCTGTCCTCTTAAAACATGTAAATGGCAGCAAGACTGCCATTGTTCCTATTTCGTCGAAAGGCTCCTATCTTGGGAGCCTTACTATTACGAATTAGGATTTAATCTTTAGCTTATTAAAAGACTTAAATCAGTGCTGCGATCTTCTCAGCAACTTCTGCTTGGTTGTAAGTCTCTTGCTCACCACCAACCAAGTCTTTTAGTACTACGGTGTTATCCGCAACTTCGTTTTCGCCCAGAACTAATGCTACTACAGCACCCACTTTATCTGCGCGCTTAAACTGTTTCTTGAAGTTACCGCCACCGAAGTGACTCATCACGCGAACGCCAGGAACAGCTTCACGAAGCTGTTCTGCTAGCTTCATACCCGCCATCATGGTGCCTTCGCCTGCTGTTACTACGTAAACATCTACACTGCGACGAACGTCTGTTAGCTCTAGTGTTTCTAGCATCAGAACAAGACGTTCTAGGCCCATTGCAAAACCAACTGCTGGTGTTTCTTTACCACCTAATTGCTCTACAAGACCATCGTAACGACCACCGCCACATACTGTGCCTTGAGCACCTAGGCTCTCAGTGATCCACTCAAATACCGTGCGGTTGTAGTAATCCAGACCACGAACTAGACGTTCGTTAACTGTGTATTCGATACCTGCAGCGTCTAAAAGTTCACATAGACCTGCGAAGTGAGCTTTAGATTCCTCGCCTAAGTACTCAGAAAGACGAGGTGCATCACCTAAAATAGCCTGAACGTCAGGGTTCTTTGTATCCAGAACACGCAGTGGGTTAGTGTGCATGCGACGCTTACAATCTTCGTCTAGCACATCAATATGTTGCTCAAGGAATGCAACCAGTGCCGTACGGTAGTCTGCGCGATCTTCTTGAGAACCGATAGAGTTAAGCTCAAGACGAACATGTTCATTGATACCCAGTTCACGCCATAGACGTGCTGTCATCATGATAAGCTCAGCATCAACATCTGGACCATTAAGACCAAACACCTCAACACCACACTGGTGGAATTGACGGTAACGACCTTTCTGCGGACGCTCATGGCGGAACATTGGCCCCATGTACCACAGACGCTGTTCGTCACGGTTGATCAAGCTGTTTTGAATACATGAACGTACACAACCCGCAGTACCTTCAGGGCGAAGTGTTAGGCTGTCTCCGTTACGATCATCAAAGGTGTACATTTCTTTTGAAACGACGTCTGTCTCTTCACCAACAGCGCGGCTGAATAGGTTTGTTTCTTCAACGATAGGCATGCGCACTTCGTTGTAGCCGTATGCGCTCACGGTACTTTTCACTGCGTTTTCAAGTTTCTGCCACAGTGGAGATTGAGTTGGAAGGCAGTCGTTCATGCCTCGGATTGCTTGGATTTTCTTTGCCACAATAATTACCGTCGCTTAGTAACCCGAGCACGCTTACATGCTCGAGCTATGAGATTAATCTTCTTGTTTGATATCGATGCGGTTAGCTTGATCTAACACAGACGCTTTCGCACGGATTTTCGCTTCTAGTTGGTTCACTAGATCATCATTGTCGAAACGCTCTTTCTGACGTTTACCGTCTTCGTAGAATGCGCTCTTCTTGTTGCTGCCTGCTAGACCTAAATGTGAAACCTCGGCTTCACCTGGGCCATTTACTACACAGCCGATGATCGACACATCCATAGGTGTGATGATGTCTTCTAAGCGCTCTTCCAATGCATTTACTGTGTTAATCACGTCGAATTCCTGACGTGAACAGCTTGGGCAAGCAATAAAGTTGATGCCGCGAGAGCGAATACGTAGAGATTTAAGAATATCAAAGCCAACTTTGATTTCTTCTACTGGATCTGCAGCCAATGAAATACGCAACGTATCACCGATCCCTTCCGCTAGAAGCATACCTAAGCCAACAGAGGACTTCACAGCACCCGCTCTTGCACCACCTGCTTCGGTGATACCAAGGTGTAGTGGCTGGTCGATCTGTTTTGCCAATAGGCGGTATGAATCCACCGCAAGGAAAACATCAGACGCTTTCACACTCACTTTGAACTGGTCAAAGTTAAGGCGATCAAGGTGGTCCACGTGACGCATCGCCGATTCCACCAATGCTTCTGGCGTCGGCTCACCGTACTTCATCTGCAGATCTTTTTCCAAAGAGCCACCATTGACGCCAATACGGATTGGGATGTTTTTGTCACGGGCACAATCAACAACCGAACGAATACGCTCTTCGTTGCCGATGTTACCTGGGTTAATACGCAAACAGTCGACACCATACTCTGCCACTTTCAGTGCAATACGGTAGTCGAAGTGAATGTCTGCAACGAGCGGCACAGACACTTGCTGTTTGATGAGCTTAAAGGCTTCCGCCGCATCCATGGTAGGAACAGAAACACGTACAATGTCTGCACCCACTTTTTCTAATGCTCGGATTTGTGCGACTGTGGCTTCCACATCAGTCGTGCGAGTGTTTGTCATTGACTGTACAGCAATTGGTGCACCATCACCAATTGGTACATCACCCACATAAATACGCGTCGATTTACGACGAATAATTGGAGATTCGTGTTGCATAATATTTATAACGGTAGAGTGAATCTAGCTACTTTGCCTGAAGTATACCCAGAAAGGTCGACAGGTTCACTTGCAAATGTCATTGTCACGGCTTCTGGCGCACCTAAAATCACTTTAAATGGTGCTTTTCCGGCAAGCTCGACATTTTGACCGGGCTTGTGAGTACCTGAAACTAACGTTTTGCCATTAGCATCTTTAACTTGGATCCAGCAATCAGAGGTAAACGTCATTGTCACTGGTGTCATACCTGCTGGAATTACTGCTGGCTTTTCTTCAACTTCAACAACAGTAGGCTTTGTTACTGGTTGAGCTAACTCTTCAGTAGAACTGGTCTCTTCTTCATTCACAGCATCAACAGGTGATGTATCAGTTGAAACCTCCGAAACCATAACTGGCGCATCATCAACGATTGGAGCTTCATCTGCAGTAGCTTCAACAGCAATAGTTTCCGTTGACACAGTAGGCTCTGTATCGAATGCAGAATCATCAACGATTTCAGTCTCAACCGCAGCTTCATTAACCACTTGAGCTAAACTGTTCTCTTGTTGGTTTTGCCACCACCACACCGCGGAAATGCCTGTAATCACAATAGCAATAGCCCATGTTAGCAACATAATTCGGCTATTGTGTTTCTCTGTTTTGGTTTTTCGAGAGAAGCTCTGCATCTCCTGCTCTTGGTGCTGCGCTTCACCTGTCGTATCTAAAGCAGAAAGCACTAAGTGCTCATCAACAGAAACCAGTTTTGCATAAGAACGTAAGTAGCCACGGATGAATGTCGCGACTTGATGAGAATCAAATTGGTTGTTTTCGATATCTTCGATGACAGATACACGCAATCTTAGGCGATCAGCAATTTGCTTTTGAGTCATGCCTAAAGACTCGCGCTTATTCTTCAGTAAAGTGCCCGCTTCAATAGACAGCGGAGTTTCATTGTTTTTTTCGTGTTCAGTCATAATGGCGGTAATAAATCTGTTAGGTGGCTAACGCAGTATATTTTTCGTTCTTATTCTTAAGCCTTACTTAAAGATAGCTAGCTTGAACGCGTTAACCAAAATTCTTTTTTGAAACGCTCTGAGGCTGGAATCTGAATGTATTAGAAGACGCAGATTTCAAACAACGTTATGAGACAAACTTAGCGTGCTGTCAGAGCGATAGTAATAAAACAACTTCCATGATAAGCGAATGTTCTAGGAAGACAAAAACTCTTTACTATCAAATTAACAGATAGCTCAAGCTTTTGTCCAAAAAATGACACAAGTTCTCTTTTTTGCTTACCTAATTGATCTCTGATAGAAAAAAATAGCCAGAGCATAAGGCTCTGGCTATTTATCAGTTCGTTGCGAGTTAAACCGCTTTCACTTCAATGGTGTCTGCACCACGCGCAGCTTTTAAAGCCGCTGTACGTTTCGTGCGGTCAATAACATCACCGACCAACTGACCACATGCCGCATCGATATCATCACCACGTGTCTTACGTACCGTTACTGTGTGCTCGTATTGCATCAGTGTTTTCTGGAAACGGTCGATGCGCGAGTTGCTTGGTTTCTTGTAAGGAGAACCTGGGTACGGGTTAAACGGAATCAGGTTGATCTTACATGGCGTATCTTTCATCAGTTCCGCCAGTTCACGTGCGTGGTCCATGTCATCGTTCACATGATCAAGTAGCACGTACTCTACCGTTACTTTACCGCGGTTAGCATTTGAAGACGCGATATAACGACGAACAGACGCTAGAAAATCTTGGATATCCCAACGGTCGTTGATCGGCATGATTTCACTACGCAGCTTATCGTTTGGCGCATGAAGAGAGATAGCCAATGCTACGTCAATTTTACCTGTCATCTGATCAAGGCCAGATACCACGCCTGAAGTTGATACGGTTACGCGGCGCTTAGAAAGACCAAAACCAAGATCATCAAGCATGATTTCTAGCGCAGGGATAAGGTTCTTCATGTTAAGAAGAGGTTCGCCCATACCCATCATTACCACGTTAGTGATCGGGCGACGACCGGTTTCTTTTTGCAAACCAATTTCACGCGCGGCACGCCATACCTGACCAATGATTTCAGATACTTTTAGGTTACGGTTGAAGCCTTGTTGAGCAGTTGAGCAGAACTTACATTCCAATGCACAGCCTACCTGAGAAGATACGCACAAAGTCGCACGATCATCTTCAGGGATGTAAACCGTTTCTACGTCTTGGTCACCCACCTTCATCGCCCACTTAATCGTGCCGTCTGAAGAGTGTTGAGCTTCTGCTACTGTTGGTGCTTTGATTTCACACTTGTGTTGCAGTTTTTCACGTAGCTTCTTGTTGATATTCGTCATGTTGTCGAAGTCATCAACACCGAAATGGTAGATCCACTTCATAACTTGATCCGCACGGAACGCTTTTTCGCCTAGCTCTTCCGCGAAAAATTGACGCATGCCCTTGCGATCAAAGTCGAGTAGATTGATTTTTTCAGTGGTCATGTTGCCTCTCAATGACTGAAACAAGAATAAGGGCGCGAATTGTACAGCCTTTATGCAGCTACAACAAGGGCTGTAAGACCCTGAGTTTGCTAAGGCATTAAATTCCAACCGATTAAAATTTAGACAATGCGTGTAATCAATTCTCAATCCATTTCTGATAATAAAAAGCCCCGGAAAATTCCGAGGCTTAACATTCATATTAGAACAAGATTAACGAGGACAAATCTCTGACTCTGGGAAGAAGAATTCGATTTCACGAGCCGCAGAGATAGGACTGTCAGAACCATGCACAGAGTTGTGACGCATACTCAATGCGTAATCTGCACGGATGGTGCCGCATGCAGCTTCTTCTGGGTTTGTTTTGCCCATTAGCTCACGGTAGCGTGCGATTGCATCTTCACCTTCAAGAACCTGAACCATGATTGGGCCAGATGTCATGAATTCTTTCAGTGCAGGGAAAAAAGGCTTGCCTTCATGTTCAGCATAAAAACCGCTCGCCTGCTCTTCAGTCAGGTGAACCATTTTCGCTGCAATGATACGTAAACCCGCTTTTTCGATACGGTGGTAAATCTCACCAATCAGATTGCGTTCTACAGCGTCGGGCTTAACAATTGAAAACGTTCTTTCTAGAGCCATAAAGTTTCCTTTTTGTACTTGTAATAATAGTTTTATATGAGTGACTTACGTCTCTCTTAGTTATACCAGCACAGACACTAAGTCTGCACTGGTAAAAGTCTTATTTTGTGGCTTGTTCGTTCAGGAATCGAGCAAGAGTACGCACACCCATACCTGTTGCGCCAGCAGACCACTTATCTGAAGCTGACTTACGGTACGTACCTGCACAGTCAAAGTGCAACCAACCTTTCTTGTAATCTTCAACGAAGTAAGACAAGAATGCCGCAGCTGTACTTGCGCCTGGTGAGTAATCACCAGAACTGATGTTAGATAGATCAGCAAAGTTTGACGGCAGCATGCCACGGTGGAAATCAGCAAGAGGCAGTGGCCATAGACCTTCTTTCTCTTGGTTCGCCGCCGTTAGCGCTTGATGTGAAAGCTCATCATCAAAGCTCATCAGTGCATGGTAGTCATTACCTAGTGCATTCTTCGCTGCGCCCGTTAGGGTTGCACAGTCGATGATCAGCTCAGGGTTCTGCTCACTTGCGTAGATAAGACCATCAGCAAGCACTAAACGACCTTCTGCGTCAGTGTTCATGATTTCTACAGTCTTACCGTTTTTGTAAGTGATGATGTCGCCAAGCTTAAGTGCACGACCCGAAACCATGTTCTCTGCACAACAAAGGATCAGTTTCACGCGCTTGTTCAGACCACGCAAAATAGCAAGAGCAAGACCGCCAGTAATCGTACCTGAACCGCCCATATCCGCTTTCATTGCCGTCATGAAGTTTGATGGCTTCAAGCTGTAACCGCCTGAATCAAAGGTAATGCCTTTACCTACTAGACACGCAAAGACTGGTGCATTTTCATCGCCAGTTGGGTTGTAATCAAGTTGCAGCATTGCCGATGTGCGCTCAGAGCCGCGACCCACAGCGTAAATACCTTCCCAACCTTCTGAAAGCAGATCTTTATCTTTCACGATACGCGCTGTTACTGTGCCCTGAGGCGCCACAGACTTGATGAATTCTGCAGCCATGGTCGCCAATTGACGAGGGGCCACTTCTTCTGCTGTTTTGTTGATGATATCGCGAGTAAAGTCTGTTGAGGTGATGCGAGCATGTAGCTCAGCTTGGTCTTGCTCAGAAAGCGCAACCCACTCTAGCGTGCCGTGTTTTTTCGGGTTGCGGTAACCTTGGTGAAAAGCCCAAATGCTTTCCAAATCCCAGTTATCACCTGCAAGTAGAATTGAACGAATTCCTTGGCCATCGAGCTGACGCGCTGCACGTTGAACTGCACCAAGATCATGACCTTCACCCAGGTGAATGGTTGTGCCATTCTCAGCGAAAGAAAGCAGTGCTTTGTCGCCCCAATGTGGTGCCGCTGGTTCTTGGCTTAGAAATACAGACATCTGTGTAGACATGGTTTCTCCTTGTCTTATAACGGCGTTGCCTACGCCTCTTCTTTTTTAATAACTACCGGATGTTAGCATTATGTAGGGTAAAAATGTCAACTTGATAAAAAAACGGACCTTAAGGTCCGCTTTTTTTAGTGAGAATTGTTAAGTCTGCTGCGTTTTACCGCCGAATCGAGCATTAATCCGCTTCGTCCATCCAGCATAAGATAACCGCTTCTAGAATCTTTTCGTTACAATGGTTTGGCTCATCGTCAAACTCATCTAACTCCATGATCCATTGATGAAGATCGGTAAAACGTACTGTTTTAGGATCCAAGTCGGGAAACTTATCACAAAGCTCAATCGCGATATCGCGAGAATCTGTCCATTTCATTGCTCGTCTTCCTTTTGCTTCACCCCTTATATTGGGGAGATAGTATTAGTGATCTTCCGACGCGTGGTTTAGCGTGTATTTTGGAATCTCAACAACCAAATCTTCATCCGCTACTTTCGCTTGGCAACCAAGACGAGACTCAGGCTCAAGACCCCATGCTTTATCTAACATGTCATCTTCTAGCTCTTCACTCTCTTCTAGCGAATCAAAACCTTCACGAATGATCACGTGGCAGGTAGTACATGCACACGACTTCTCACATGCGTGTTCAATACCAATGCCATTTTTTAGCGCTACGTCTAGAACGGTGTCACCAGTGTTTGCTTCCAACACTGCACCCTCTGGGCACAAATCTTCGTGTGGTAATACAATAATCTTAGGCATAACTACTTATCTCTTATATATCATTAACTGACTGACCTGACAGTGCAGCTCGAATCGATTTATCCATACGGCGCGACGCAAAATCTTGGCTTGCTTTGTCGGTGTCTTTGATGCCTTGCTCGATAGCGTCAGCATCTTCGCCATTGCGCAGTTCAATCAGCGCTTCAATCACTTTTAATAGTTCTTGTTTCTCTTGGTCTGATAGTAGCTCATCACCATCAGCTTGCAGTGCTGCAATCAAACCTTCAATGACACGATCCGCTTCTACGCGCTGCTCTGCCAATGCACGAGCCTGCATGTCTTCTTTCGCGTAAGTCATCGAGTCACGTAGCATATTTGCTACTTCATCATCGCTTAGACCATAAGAAGGTTTCACTTGGATTTCAGCCTGAACACCCGTGCTCTTTTCCATCGCGGTGACAGACAACAGGCCATCAGCATCCACTTGGTAAGTCACGCGAATATGCGCAGCACCTGCTGCCATTGGTGGAATGCCTTTCAATGAGAAACGAGCCAATGAGCGACAGTCGTCCACCATTTCACGCTCACCTTGTACGGTGTGTACGCTCATGGCTGTTTGGCCATCTTTGAACGTCGTAAATTCTTGTGCGCGAGCCACTGGGATGGTGGTGTTACGTGGAATGATTTTCTCAACCAAGCCGCCCATGGTTTCGATACCAAGGGACAAAGGAATTACGTCCAGAAGCAGCATTTCAGAGTCAGGCTTATTGCCTGCCAAGATGTCTGCTTGGATACCCGCACCGATTGCAACTACTTCATCTGGGTTAATGCTTGTCAGTGGTGTACGGCCGAAGAATTCGCCAACCATTTCACGTACAAGCAATGTGCGTGTTGAACCGCCGACCATGACCGCTTCAAGTACATCTTCCGCATCCACATCCGCATCTTTCAGTGCACGACGGCAAGACATTAGGGTTTTCTTCACTAGCGGACGAATCAGATCTTCGAACTGTTCGCGAGTCACGGAGCCTTTCCAGCCAAATACATCAACATCAACGCTGTCTTGCTCAGAGAAAGCAACCTTAGTTGCTGTTGCAATGTTCAGAAGTGCACGGTTTTTCTCAGCAGAAAGCGGCGCTTCTAGGCCTGCTTGCTCCATTAGGTAATCCGCTAATAGGTGGTCAAAATCATCACCGCCTAGCGCAGAGTCACCGCCTGTTGCCAATACTTCAAAGACGCCTTTCGACAGGCGAAGGATAGAGATATCGAACGTACCGCCACCTAGATCGTAAACCGCAATCACGCCTTCTTGGCCAGAGTCTAGACCGTAAGCGATCGCTGCGGCAGTCGGCTCATTAAGCAGACGTAGCACATGAAGACCCGCCAATTTAGCCGCATCTTTTGTACCTGCACGTTGAGCGTCATCAAAGTAAGCAGGAACGGTAATAACTACGCCAGCCAACTCGCCACCTAGTGTCTCTTCAGCACGTTTGCCTAGTGCTTTAAGAATGTCGGCAGACACTTCAATCGGGTTTTTGTCACCTTGAGCGGTTTGCAGAATAGGCAGACCGTTGTCGCTTTCTTTAAATTGATAAGGCAAAGATGGGTAGCGAGCTTGAATATCTTTTAGTGAACGACCAATCAGACGTTTTACCGAAATGATGGTGTTTTCTGGTTCTTGCTCCGCTTTTGCTTTTGCGTCGTAACCAACTAACGCCGTATCTTGAGCGTAGTTCACCACAGAAGGCAAAATACTGCGGCCTTGGTCGTCTGTCAGTGTTTTTGCGTCACCGCTGCGAACAGATGCAACCAAAGAGTTGGTGGTACCTAAGTCGATACCCGCTGCTAACTTGTGCTCATGAGGTGCCGAGCTTTGTCCCGGTTCTGCGATTTGAAGTAGTGCCATGATGGGTCCTTGTCGCGCTAACTAGCCGAGGAGTTTGTCTTCAACCAGTTCAATTTCATTCTTTAGCTTGGCAATGAATTTGAGTTTACGAACTCGGTCTGCAGCTTCCGCCCAAAGACCTTGGTCTAGTTCTTGTTCTACACTCGCCAAATGCTGTTTGTACATTTTGCTGACCTTAGAGTCGAAATCAAAAAGCGCTGATTCAGGATCAGAGCTGTCAGCAATGTCTTCCAGTTCTTCACGCAGTTCCATTTGCTCCATTAGGAACATAGGATCTTGCATGGTTTGTTGCTCACCACGAATTTCTGTGCCGTTTTCTGCCAGAATGTATTCAGCGCGAGAAATAGGATGCTTAAGTACTTGATACGCATCGTTGATTTGCGCTGCTTTTTGAACTGCCATCAAGCGGTCACGCTCAGAAGCGGTCGCAAAATTGTCTGGGTGGAAGCGTTTTTGTAGTTCTCGGAACTGAGAAGAAAGAAGGCTACCATCCAGCTGAAACTGACTTGGTAGCCCAAATAATTCAAAGTGATTCATTAAGATCGGGTCCTAGTAAAGCCTTCTGGACTCGTTTGCCCAGAAGGACAATCAATTAGACGTTGAAGCTTTCACCACAACCACATTCACTTTTTGCGTTAGGGTTGTTGAATTCAAAACCTTCATTCAACCCTTCCTTAACGTAATCCAGCTCAGTACCGTCTAGGTATACTAGGCTTTTCTTATCAATGATGATCTTCACATCCGACAGTTCAAACACTTCGTCTTCTTCGTTTAGATCATCCACAAACTCAAGGACGTAAGCCATGCCGGAACAGCCTGTCGTCTTCACCCCAAGACGCAAACCGATACCTTTGCCTCGGTTATCTAGGAATGCTTTTACGCGACTTGCCGCTGATTCTGTCATTGTGATGGCCATACTGCACCTTAGTCTGTCTAAATTACGTTTTGGAATGGGAGCATTTTAAGGGCTCCCATTATATACGGAATAATTATTCCTGGTGTTTTTTCTTGTAGTCAGCAACTGCTGCTTTGATTGCATCTTCCGCTAGGATTGAGCAGTGAACTTTCACTGGTGGAAGCTCTAGCTCTTCTGCAATCTCAGAGTTTTTAATAGATGCCGCTTCGTCGATAGACTTACCTTTTACCCACTCAGTTACTAGTGAGCTTGAAGCGATTGCACTACCACAACCGTATGTTTTGAATTTCGCGTCTTCAATGATGCCTTCTGGCGTCACTTTGATTTGAAGCTTCATTACGTCACCACAAGCTGGTGCGCCAACCATGCCGCTGCCTACTGATGGATCTTCTTTATCGAACGAACCAACGTTACGTGGGTTCTCGTAGTGATCAATTACTTTTTCGCTGTATGCCATGATAAATTACCTCGAATCCTCTATTCAGTCCGTGAGATTAATGGTGAGCCCATTCAACAGTGCTCAGATCAACCCCTTCCTTGTACATATCCCATAGAGGAGACATGTCGCGTAGCTTAGTCACTGCAACGCGGATTTGTTCAATTGCGTAATCAATTTCTGCTTCAGTCGTGAAACGACCAAATGAGAAACGTACAGAGCTGTGTGCCAACTCGTCATCTAGACCAAGTGCACGAAGAACGTAAGATGGCTCTAGACTCGCTGATGTACAAGCACTACCAGAAGATACTGCTAGGTCTTTCAGTGACATCAGAAGAGATTCGCCTTCTACAAACGCAAAGCTCACGTTTAGGTTGTGTGGAACACGCTGTTCTAGGTCACCGTTCACCGTTACTGCTTCTAGATCTTTAACGCCATCTAGAAGACGGTTACGAAGTGCTAGCGCATGATCGTAATCTTTTTGCATGTCTTCTTTTGCTACGCGGAACGCTTCACCCATACCCACGATTTGGTGAGTTGGAAGTGTGCCCGAACGGAAGCCACGCTCATGACCGCCACCGTGCATTTGCGCTTCAAGACGGATGCGAGGCTTACGACGTACGTATAGTGCGCCAATACCTTTAGGACCGTATACTTTGTGCGCAGACAGTGAAATTAGGTCAACTTTCAATTCTTGAACGTCGATTGGCAGTTTACCCGCAGACTGTGCAGCATCCACGTGGAACACAATCTTACGTTCACGACATAGCTCGCCGATTGCAGCGATGTCTTGGATTACACCAATCTCGTTGTTAACGTGCATGATTGATACCAGAACAGTGTCTTCACGCATTGCCGCTTGAAGTTTGTCTAGATCAATCAGACCGTTTGATTCTGGCTCTAGGTAAGTCACTTCAAAGCCTTCGCGCTCTAGCTGACGACATGGGTCAAGAACCGCTTTGTGCTCTGTTTTACAAGTGATTACGTGTTTACCCTTCTTAGAGTAAAAATGTGCTGCACCTTTGATAGCAAGGTTGTCAGACTCTGTCGCACCAGATGTGAATACGATTTCGCGAGGATCTGCATTTAGAAGGTCAGCAATTTGCTCACGAGCAGTATCTACAGCTTCTTCTGCCTGCCAGCCGTAACGGTGCGAACGCGAAGCTGGGTTGCCAAATGTGCCATCCATTGTCATGTACTGAACCATTTTTTCAGCAACACGTGGATCTACTGGACATGTAGCGGAATAATCAAGATAAATCGGCAGTTTCATTCTCTACTCCAATGTAAAATGCTGACCGCTAAGAGCGGACGTTTACACCGATGGGCGCGGTGGTTGTATTTTTGTTTGATAACCCATGAGTGACCACCAGATCAATGTCCTGACGATCAGAAATTTCTAAAACTTCGTTGTCTGTCATTAGCTCACCGAGCGTAATGTTATTTAAGAAGTCACTAATGCGAGAGCTTAGGTCACGCCACAATGTATGTGTTAAGCAGCGAGTGCCACCTTGGCAATCGCCTTTGCCTTGGCATTTTGTCGCATCGACTGACTCATCAACGGCTGCGATTACAGTACCAATAGCAATACTGTGCGCGTCGGCGCCAAGTCGGTAACCACCGCCAGGACCACGAACGCTGGCAACAAGACCTGCTTTACGTAATTTTGAAAAAAGCTGCTCTAAGTATGAGAGCGAGATCCCTTGGCGCTCTGAGATGTCAGCAAGAGGTACTGGGTTTTGTTGCGAATGCAGTGCCACATCCAGCATGGCTGTCACCGCATATCTTCCTTTAGATGTAAGTTTCATACCACACCGTATCCACATGGTTTGTAATGATTAGGATTTTTCCATACCCGACCAAATTGGTCAAGTATTTGTTTGACTATTTTAGTCAGGTATTCATCCATACACCTAAAAAGGTTATTATTTAATCAGAGCTTCTTTTCAATCGCCGTTAGAACACCGCGTAGAATGTTTAATTCTTGAGCTTCTGGTCGTGCTCGTGAGTACAAACGACGTAGCTTGTTCATCACCTGGCCAGGCTGTTCTTTGCTAATAAATTGGGTCTCAACCATCACCTTTTCAAGGTGTTCAAAGAACATTTCTAGCTCTTTATGGCGTGGATACTCTTCAGGCTCACTCGGCGCATATTGGCTTTGCTCTAAATTGAGGTGCGCAACGCGAACTTCATAGCTCAGCGTCTGTACCGCCATGGCTAGATTGAGCGAGCTGTATTCAGGGTTAGCAGGGATGCAAACATGGTAGTGGCACTTCTGTAACTCATCATTGGTGAGACCTGTTCTCTCACGACCAAAAACTAATGCTACAGCGTGTTTTTGCCCTTCAACAGCAAACTTCTCACCACACTCACGAGGCTCAAGCATCGGCCATTCAAGTGTACGTGAACGAGCACTCGAACCAACCACAAGGCCACAATCAGCAATGGCTTCTTCGAGCGTCTTTACAACCGTGGCATTTTGAGCGATATCGCCAGCACCAGCAGCAAGAGCAAGGGTTTGCTCATCCACTTCACACTGCGGATCAACCAATACAAGTTGGCTTAGCCCCATGACTTTCATTGCTCTTGCAGCGGAGCCAATGTTGCCTGAATGAGAAGTTCCGACGAGTACGATTTTTACTTGATCCAACATCTGTATTTGCTACCTGATTTAAAACCGAAAGATGTTACCATAACTTTCTAACACACCCTAGAGTGAAGCAGGTTTCTATTCGCATTCTCATCAATTGTTTTCGAGCTTTACGACAAAACTAATGCGGTTACTTTTATCTGCGAACAAAAAATAACCACTTCCTTTTTGCTTTCACTCTGGTATACTCGCCGCCGCTTTAAATTGTTCTTTAACATCCGTTGGGAAATTCGTATGCATCCAATGCTAAACATTGCTATTCGCGCTGCGCGAAAGGCAGGCAATCACATTGCTAAATCATTAGAAAACACAGATAAAATTGAATCTACGCTAAAAGGCACTAATGACTTTGTTACTAATGTAGACAAAGAAGCAGAAGCTATCATCATCGATACTATCAAGCACTCTTACCCAGAGCACTGTATCGTTGCTGAAGAAGCCGGTCTTATCGAAGGTAAAGATAAAGACGTACAATGGATCATCGACCCACTGGATGGCACTAATAACTTTGTAAAAGGTTACCCTACTTTCGCAGTATCTATCGCGGTTCGCTTCAAAGGTAAAACTGAAGTGGCTTGTGTATACGATCCAATGCAAAACGAGCTATTCACTGCACAACGCGGTGCTGGCGCTCAGCTAAACAACGCTCGTATCCGTGTTACTCAACTTAAAGACCTACACGGTACGGTTCTAGCGACTGGTTTCCCATTCAAACAGAAGCAACACTCTGAGTCTTACATCAAGATCGTAGGTTCTCTATTCACTGAGTGTGCTGATTTCCGTCGTAGCGGTTGTTCTGCTCTTGACCTATGTTACGTGGCAGCTGGCCGTGTAGATGGTTACTTCGAGCTAGGTCTAAAACCTTGGCAAATGGCTGCAGGTGAGCTTATCGCTCGTGAAGCTGGCGCAATCCTAACTGACTTCGCTGGCGGTACTGACTACATGAAGTCTGGTAACATTGTTGCTTCTAGCGCTCGTGGCGTGAAATCTATCCTTAAGCACGTTCGCGAAAACGGCAACAGCGCGATCCTTAAGTAAGATTCTGAAGTCATACTAAGCCCGTCACGCTGATGACTTTTGAATAGCCCCGCTCATTGAGCGGGGCTTTTTTATATCCTAATTTCGAGATATGACTTAAGCAATTAAATAGCACTACATGTATTTCAGGCATAAAAAAACCGCTGACTGCTCAGCGGTTTTTGTTTTCGGTTCTCAATCAGCCTTATGGCATCTCGTCGAACTCTGCACCTTCTTTTTCTACTTGAGGTGGCATCAAGTGCTCTTTCTGGATACCCAGTTTTAGCGCAAGTGCTGATGCTACATAGATAGAAGAGTAAGTACCTACAGTAATACCTAGTAGAAGCGCGGTCGCGAAACCATGAATCATCGCACCACCCTGCATGAATAGTGCAATAACCACGAACAATGTCGTACCAGACGTAATCAATGTACGGCTCAACGTTTGAGTGATTGAAGCATCCATGATGTCTGAAGGTTCACCCTTACGCATCTTACGGAAGTTTTCACGGATCCGGTCGAATACAACGATGGTATCGTTGAGCGAGTAACCAACTACCGTGAGTAGCGCCGCTACGATGGTTAGGTCCACTTCGATTTGCATAAGTGAGAAGACACCCAGCGTGATAATGATATCGTGTGCCAGTGCCATTACCGCACCAGCCGCTAGGCGCCATTCGAATCGCATTGATACGTAGATCAGGATACAGATCAGCGATACAAGAATCGCTAGACCACCCGCTTCCGTTAGCTCATCACCAACGTTTGGACCTACGAATTCAATACGACGCATTTCTACGCTTTCACCTGTACCATCTTTAATAGCACCGATGATTTGGTTGCCCAGCGTTTCACCTGAAACGTCGTCACGTGGACGCAAACGAACCATTACATCACGAGCACTACCAAAGTTTTGTACTGTCGCATCGCCGAAGCCTTTCGAGTCTAGGGCTGCACGAATCTCTTCAAGGTTTGCTGGTTGTTCAAAACCCACCTCGATAAGCGTACCGCCCGTAAAATCTAGGCCCCAGTTCAACCATTTGGTTGATAGCGTGAAGATAGAAGCAGCGATCATAACGATAGAGAATACGAACGCGACTTTCGACCAACGCATAAAGCCGATCGTGTTTTCTGCTTTTAGAATTTGAAACATATTAATTCCCAGCCTTAGATCGACAATTTATCAACGCGTTTGCCACCGTAAATTAGGTTCACGATACAACGTGTACCCACAATAGCGGTGAACATTGAAGTTAAGATACCGATAGAGAGTGTTACTGCGAAACCTTTCACCGCGCCTGTACCCACTGCAAATAGAATGATCGCAGTGATAAGCGTTGTGATATTCGCATCGGCAATGGTGCTGAATGCGTTTGCGTAACCTTGGTGAATTGCTTGCTGTGGACTGCGTCCATCTCGAAGCTCTTCACGAATACGCTCAAAGATCAGCACGTTCGCATCGACCGCCATACCGACCGTCAATACGATACCGGCAATACCTGGCAACGTCATGGTAGCGCCTGGAATCATCGACATTACACCAATGATAAGAACCAAGTTTGCCATCAACGCGATATTTGCAATCAAACCGAAGCCACGGTAGTAAAGCAGCGTAAACAGCATTACGGCTACCATACCCCAGATACATGCTTGGATACCCATATCGATGTTTTGCTGACCCATTGATGGACCAATGGTACGTTCTTCAACGATAGAGATAGGTGCGATTAGAGCACCAGCACGTAGTAGAAGTGCTAGGTTGTGCGCTTCTGCTGCAGAGTCGATACCAGTGATACGGAAGTTACGACCAAGAGCCGATTGAATCGTTGCTTGGTTGATAACTTCTTCATGCTTATCAAGGATAACTTTGCCTTCCGGCGTACGACGACCACTGTCTTTGTATTCTGCAAACACGGTAGCCATTAGCTTACCGATGTTCTTCTTAGAGAACGCAGACATCTTGTTGCCACCTTCGCTGTCTAGCGAGATGTTAACTTGTGGGCGACCGTATTCATCAACACTTGAGCTTGCATCCGTGATGCTTTGACCGCCAAGAATAACGCGCTTCTTAAGCACAACTGGGCGACCATCACGGTCCATCTTGATTTCGCTACCTGCTGGCGCGCGACCATTTGCCGCCGCTGATAGGTCAGCTTTATCGTCAACTTCGCGGAACTCTAGTGTTGCCGTAGCACCTAGAATTTCCTTCGCACGAGCTGTGTCTTGAACACCAGGTAGTTCAACTACGATGCGGCTAGCACCTTGACGTTGAACCAATGGTTCAGCAACACCCAGTTCGTTAACACGGTTACGAAGAATCGTGATGTTTTGTTCAACTGCGTAGTTACGTATCTCTTGTAAACGTTGCTCGGTAAAGGTGGCAATCAACGCGTAACGACCATTAGAATCAGATTCGACAAAGTTCATGTCTGGGTGATTCTTTTCTAGCGTTGCTTTCGCTTCCGCTAGTTGCTCCTCGTTACGTAGCAAGACTTCGACACCATCTTTACCAGAAGGGCGAATCGCGCGATAACGAACCTTAGCTTCACGAAGTTCACTACGGAAAGCTTCTTCTTGTTGCCCAACAAGCTTCTCCATTGCTGCGTCCATATCCACTTCCATCAAGAAGTGAACACCACCACGTAGGTCAAGACCTAGTTTCAGTGGCGACGCACCAATTGCTTCCAGCCAATCTGGCGTAGATGCAGCAAGGTTTAGTGCAACAATTTTATCTTTGCCAAGCGCTTCGCTGATAATATCGCGTGCACTGATTTGAGTATCAGTGTCATTGAAACGTACAAGGATTGATCCATTCTCGAGAGCAATGGATTTATGAGAAAGGTGCTCTTTATCAAGAGCTTTAGTGACAGCATCCAGCGTTGACATATCTACAGAGGCGCCACGCGCCCCTGTAACTTGAATAGCCGGATCTTCACCGTAGATATTTGGAAGCGCGTATAACGCCGCGGTGACGATGGCAAAAAATACCATCAAGTACTTCCATAATGGATAACGGTTTAGCACAGCGAGGATCCTTTAGCTGTTTTATAGAGACTTCAGTGTACCTTTTGGTAGCACTGCAGTTACGAAGTCTTTCTTGATTACAACTTCATTGTTTGCATTAAGCTCAATTGAAATGTAGTCGTTGTCTTCAGCAATCTTAGTGATTTTACCCACTAGACCACCGCTTGTTAGAACTTCATCGCCTTTGCCCATTGAAGACATCAGGTTCTTGTGTTCTTTAACACGCTTAGATTGTGGGCGGTAGATCATGAAGTAGAAGATCACCGCGAACATGCCTAGCATGATTAGCATTTCAAAACCGCCGCCTGCTGGTGCGCCTTCTGCTGCTGCGTGAGCTTGAGAAATAAACATTAAAACATCCTCATTATATTTTATTGATAATCCAACAAGTTGGGCTTTCGTAATTTAGATTCAAGTTTGAGATTAAGTAATAGAGATCACCTTCTCAAAAATAACGTACGTTAGCCTACTTTATTAGCAAAAGCCTCTGGCAACATGCCAAAGGCTTTAATTCTTTTAATCTGTTAATTACTGCTCTTTTGCTAGCGGTGGTACTTCACGACCACGACGCTCATAGAATTCAGTAACGAACTCATCGAAACGATCTTCATCAATCGCCTTACGAATGCTTTCCATCAGACGCTGGTAGTAGCGTAGGTTGTGGATAGTGTTCAGGCGAGCACCTAGGATTTCGTTACAACGCTCTAGGTGGTGAAGGTACGATTTGCTGTAGTGCTGACAAGTGTAACAGTCACAATGCGGATCTAGCGGAGTTGTATCCGTTTTATGTTTCGCATTACGGATCTTGATCACACCACCAGTCACAAATAGGTGACCATTACGCGCGTTACGCGTTGGCATTACACAGTCAAACATGTCGATACCACGACGAACACCTTCAACCAAATCTTCCGGTTTGCCTACGCCCATTAGGTAACGAGGCTTGTCTTCTGGAAGCTGTGGACACGTGTGCTCAAGGATACGGTGCATGTCTTCTTTCGGTTCGCCTACTGCAAGACCACCAACCGCGTAACCATCAAAACCGATTTCCGTCAGGCCTTTGATAGACACATCACGCAGATCTTCGTAAACACCACCTTGAACGATACCAAATAGGTTGTTCGGGTTTTCTAGCTTATCGAAGTGGTCACGGGAGCGTTGTGCCCAACGTAGTGACATTTCCATCGATTTTTTCGCTTCGTTGTGTGTCGCTGGGTATGGCGTACACTCGTCGAAGATCATTACGATGTCAGAACCTAGGTCTTTTTGGATTTCCATCGACTTTTCAGCGTCCATGAAAATCTTGTCGCCGTTTACTGGGCTACGGAAGTGAACACCTTTTTCAGTGATCTTACGCATTTTACCTAGGCTGAATACTTGGAAACCGCCTGAATCAGTAAGAATAGGACCGTGCCAGTTCATGAAATCGTGCAGGTCACCGTGCATTTTCATCACTTCTTGACCAGGACGTAACCATAGGTGGAAAGTGTTGCCTAGCAGGATTTCTGCACCCGTGCCTTTTACTTCTTCCGGAGTCATACCTTTAACGGTACCGTAAGTACCTACTGGCATGAATGCTGGAGTTTGAACAGTGCCACGTTCGAAGGTCAATTGACCACGACGCGCATTGCCGTTTTTCTTTTTAAGATCGAATGATAATTTCACGATGCCTCCGAGTGTCAGAGAAACAGTCTGACTATGTATCTTGGGGTTTCCCCCACTTTAAGGAGCGGTCGCCTTCCGTGCGAGAGACAAAGCAGAAGTTCTGCTCTGTTTCCTAGCGTACTGCTAGCACTCGTAAATCGTTAGCTTTCTAACCCTTCCTAACCGACCCCGTCACAAGGAAGAGGGCTAGAGAGGGGTTAAAACATTATGCTGTCTTCTTTTTAATAAACATTGAGTCACCGTACGAGAAGAAACGGTATTTGTTTTCCACCGCGTGCTTGTAAGCATTCATGGTGTTCTCGTAACCAGCAAACGCACTCACCAACATAATTAACGTTGATTCTGGTAAGTGAAAGTTGGTGATCAAGCAATCCACCAGCTGGTACTCGTAACC
This sequence comes from Vibrio sp. D401a, assembly GCF_030248515.1. Lineage (NCBI taxonomy): Bacteria > Pseudomonadati > Pseudomonadota > Gammaproteobacteria > Vibrionales > Vibrionaceae > Vibrio > Vibrio sp. D401a. Next base: position 155,031 of record NZ_JAHGAI010000010.1, read on the forward strand.
AGGGTAGATAAAGATTTCAGTATCGCCAAAAAATGGAACCAATTCTGTCCCCTTTTTCAGCGCGTCTTGAGCTGCACTTTCTAGTGAACGCACTGATGTTGTACCGACTGCGACGATTCGACCGCCGCGCGCTTTAGTTGCGTTAATCGCATCCACAACATCCTGCGGTACTTCTACGTATTCTGCGTGCATGTGGTGATCGTTAATGTCATCCACTTTTACTGGTTGGAACGTACCCGCGCCCACGTGCAAAGTAACGTATGCAAACTCAGCGCCTTTCGCTTTGATTTTCTCAAGCAGAACATCATCAAAGTGAAGGCCCGCCGTCGGCGCTGCAACCGCACCTGGCTTTTGGTTATAAACCGTTTGGTAACGCTCTTTATCCGCGTCTTCATCTGGGCGGTCGATGTATGGAGGAAGTGGCATGTGACCAATTTCTTCCAAAATCTCGAGTACCGTCTTATCAGAGTTAAATTTCAGCTCAAACAGCGCGTCATGACGTGCCACCATCTCAGCTGAGTATTCGTCGTTCTCGCCAACAAGGATGGTTGTGCCTGGTTTAGGCGACTTAGAACAGCGAACGTGAGCCAGAATGCTTTTCTCATCGAGCATACGCTCCACCAGCACTTCTAGCTTACCGCCGGACGCTTTTCGACCAAACATACGCGCAGGAATTACGCGAGTATTGTTGAAAACCACTAGGTCACCGGCTTGAACTTGTTCTAACACATCGGTAAACGTGCCATCGATTAGCTCACCAGTATTGCCGTCCATTTGCAGCAGTCGGCTAGCAGTACGCTCTGGCTGAGGGTAACGAGCGATAAGTTCATCTGGAAGGTCGAAATGGAAATCTGATACTTGCATGTTACTTGTCTTATCTATTGGTCAAATCACGTCAAGAACGACGATAAAATTGCGACGAGTTTTTCGCAGCAGACTAGTATATGTTTACATGCTGCAATAGCAAGCAAATCCCCCTAGATTGACTGTAAAAGCTTTCACTAAGAGTGTAATAAAACGTGAAAGATGCAGAAAAGGCACACATAAAAAAAGCAGCGAAGTGCGCTGCTTTTTAAAATGTCCAAATGTATTTATCAGTCGTTGATCGTTTAACTTTTGCGTCGGCGCGCCCACACCAGTGGAACAAGCAAGCCGAATAGCCAAGCGCCTAAGCTACCACCCTCGTCTTCAGAGCCTCTAAAGTTACAGTTGTTAGTAGCAATACCGTCATGGCACTCTTTTTCATCTTCTTCTCTGGCCACAATAATAAAGTTCGGCTCAATAATATAACTCGTGGGCGGCGCATCAGCGGTAACGTAAGACTGTATCCAGTCATAATAGTGACTTACTTTGGTAAAAAAGCTAGGTATCGTGACAGAACCACAAGTCGGTAAAATAATCGGCCCCCCACTCACGATACCGATTTGCAAACCAGTCGCATCATCAATTAACGGACCACCACTGTCTCCTTTACAAGCACTATTGCCATACTGCGTCCGATCGTGCGGTTCGAGAACATCAACCTCTGTTGGTAAGGTACAAAGTTTAGTTTGATTATTTCTCGAGTTAATCACACCAGGGTAACTATGCCCAACTTCCAAACGCTCATAGCACTGATCAATTGGTAAAAATGCACTCGTAGTTTTTTGAAGATAAACTGATGGAATTTCAGCTTTTGGTGTCGTGGTTCCCCAACCAAATACGGATACATTTGGGTAGCGCTGATTTGTCGTGTACTCCTGACTCCAATCGAGGTTTAACCTTGCTTCAATCTCGATCATATCGTCCATGGAAGCCAGTGTTGCAACAGCGGCATTAGTAACTGGGCGATCAAGGTATAGTAAGGCTATATCACTATCTAGAGCCGTTTGAATTGGCACAACGTTGCCTTTTTTATCCAATTTAGCTTTAGCAATTCGAGTGTAGTACGGATGAACTACAACATGAGAAACCGTGTAATAATTATCTATAGAGGTACTATTGAGGTCGTAAGCTTTGGCGGTAACCGCAAGATCACCAGGAGTTGTAACATAATATGAACTCTCATCAGTGCCTTGCCCCATAACAACACAGTGTGCCGCAGTCAGTACCCATTGCTTATCAATAAGAGTTCCCCCACATATTGGAAACTCCGCCATGTTGCTCGCCCGTATTGTTACGCGATCAGAAGGATTCCTCTCCAACGAACCGAGCACGATAGCCTGAGCAGATTGTACGCTCAATGTCGCAATAGCCATCGCGATGAGTTTTTTGTACCTCAGTGTTTTATACATAATTATCTTCGTTCTAATTAGGTTGCGCGTATCTTCTATCACAGGCTTATCTAGTAAAATCAAGCAAGTAAAAATGTGCGATTCAACTCATTAGATTACATTCTGACCACATACCTTATCAGTGAAAAATGCAAACTGACTCGCATGGCATTTTTCAGCAACCAACTGCAATAACTAACAAATATGCCAGTAGTAAGGTCGATGAACTATATTGAAAGTGAGCATTTGCTCTTTAGACATTTATTGAGGTAAGTATGAAGATGTTAACTCTAGCGCTGAGTGCTGCCGTACTCGCGTTTTCATCTGGTGCAATAGCAAACACCAGCAATGATCGACTCAAAGTGATACAAGACGCCTGTTACCTAAAACAGGTGCCTCGTTTATGTGCCGTCAACCTGCCAGATAAAAGCTACATCGGTCGCTGTGTCGACGCGAAAGCTTATGGTCTTATTTGTGTGCATTTTAAGCAACGTTAAGAGTAACCAAAGCTAAGGTTTAAGCGCCTTAGCTTTGGTTATTTATGATAGCGCTTACATTCTAAATCTCCCCCAATTGAGTAGCTGGATTTATGGAAAATACCAGCCCATTTACACCTCTGATTGATCTCCATCTAATCGTCTTATTTTATTAATGAAAAACGAGTTAGCTCCCAGATATAGTTTGATTTTTTCTCTATATTTAAGAAAAGGACAACACCGTTGGAGGTCTTTATGATCAAGGTTGAAGATATGATGACTCGTAACCCTCATACTTTATTGCGCGAACACACATTGCGTGATGCAAAAAGCATGATGGAGGCGCTTGATATTCGACATATTCCGGTTGTTGATGCCAATAAACATTTAAAAGGCTTGGTGACTCACCGCGATATTCTTGCCGCACAAGAATCCTGTTTGCACCCAGACGAGGCGGAACAATCGTTTACTCTCGATACTCCTTTATATGAAGTGATGCATACCAACATCATGACTGCAGAACCAAGAGCAGGCCTGAAAGAAAGCGCCATCTATATGCAAAAACATAAAGTAGGTTGTCTTCCTGTGGTCAATAAAGGACATTTGGTTGGGATCATCACTGATACCGATTTTGTGACCATCGCTATTAACTTACTTGAACTACAAGAAGAGGTAGAGCCAGAAGAGCTCGAGTCCAATGAATAAGTGGTAAAATACCCATTGCGATAACAAAAAAAAGCGGCGATTCCCGCCGCTCAAAACATATCAATTTTTACCAGAATCGATTATCCACTTTTGATGTGTAGCGAGAAAGCCTGCTTTTTCTCGCTACCACCTACTAGTGATTAAAACTGATCTTCTTCAGTAGAACCTGTCAGTGCCGTCACTGATGATTGTCCACCTTGGATGGTATTGGTCATTCTATCGAAGTAACCCGTACCAACCTCTTGTTGGTGCGCTACGAACGTATAACCTTTTTCTGCCGCTTCAAACTCAGGACGTTGAACCTTCTCAACATAATGACGCATGCCTTCGCCTTGTGCGTAAGCGTGTGCCAGTTCGAACATGTTGAACCACATGTTGTGTATGCCAGCTAGTGTGATGAACTGGTACTTGTAGCCCATGTCCGCCAGCTCTTGTTGGAACTTAGCAATAGTTTCAGCATCTAGGTTCTTCTCCCAGTTGAATGAAGGCGAACAGTTGTATGCCAACAGTTGGTCTGGGTACTCTGCATGAATTGCTTCTGCAAACTTACGTGCTTCTTCTAGACAAGGCGTTGCTGTCTCACACCAGATAAGGTCCGCATATGGTGCATAAGCTAGACCACGAGAGATTGCTTGGTCGATACCTGCGCGAACACGGTAGAAACCTTCTTGCGTACGCTCACCAACGATGAAATCTTTATCGTAAGGGTCACAATCAGATGTTAGTAGGTCTGCTGCGTTTGCATCGGTACGTGCGATTACTAGTGTTGTCGTGCCAGCAACGTCCGCTGCTAGGCGAGCCGCGACCAGTTTTTGCACCGCTTCTTGAGTCGGAACCAGTACTTTACCGCCCATATGGCCACACTTCTTCACTGATGCCAGTTGGTCTTCAAAGTGAACACCTGCCGCACCTGCATCGATCATCGATTTCATTAGCTCGTAAGCGTTAAGTACACCACCAAAGCCTGCTTCTGCATCCGCTACGATTGGTAGGAAGTAATCAATACCGCCTTCGTCTTCTGGTGACTTACCTGCTGACCACTGAATTTGGTCTGCACGACGGAATGAGTTATTGATGCGTTTTACTACCGACGGTACAGAATCTACAGGGTACAGAGATTGGTCTGGGTACATAGTCGAAGCGGTATTGTTGTCCGCCGCTACCTGCCAGCCAGATAGGTAAATCGCTTCAATACCCGCTTTCGCTTGCTGTACGGCTTGACCGCCCGTCAGTGCACCAAGACAGTTTACGTAGCCTTTCTTTGAGCTACCGTTGACCAGTGACCAAAGTTTGTCAGCACCACGTTGTGCGATTGTGTTCGCAGGCACCATAGAGCCACGCAGTTCTACTACTTCTTCTGCTGTGTAAGTGCGCTTTACGTTTTTCCAGCGTGGGTTGGTTGCCCAATCTTTTTCCAAAGCTTCAATTTGTTGGCGGCGAGTTAAGTTAGTCATTGGTCTATCCCTCTTATAATGTGCACTTGTGCATGTGCGTTGAGTTTTCCGTTCTCAGGCAGTACATCCTTATCTGCCTCGAATCCTTCACGTATTGGTTAAATAAACATGTATTAGTGAAATAAAATTAGTGTTCTAAATCTTTGGCTTAATCCAAGTAGTCATAACCTGGAATGGTTAAAAAGTTGGTCAGCTCATCGCTGGTGGTGAGCCTAGCCATCAAGTCTGCTGCTTCTTCAAATCGACCTGCTTGGTAGCGCTGCTCGCCAATTTCTTGCTTCACGACTTCAATCTCTTCTTTCAGATAGAGTTCGAACAGCTCTTTAGTGACCTTCAATCCGTTGTCGAGCGACTTGCCGTGTTGAATCCATTGCCAGATAGAGGCGCGTGAGATTTCTGCCGTTGCTGCGTCTTCCATCAGTCCGTAAATCGGCACACAACCGTTGCCAGAGATCCAAGCTTCGATGTATTGCAACGCAACGCGGATGTTATGACGCATACCTTCTTCTGAGCGTTCACCCTCGCACGGTTCAAGTAACTCTGCGGCGGTGATTGGCGCGTCTTCTGAGCGGCTCACATCCAATTGGTTAGTGCGCTGCCCCAGTGTGGCACTGAACACTTCCATAGCAGTGTCTGCCAACCCCGGGTGAGCAACCCAAGTGCCGTCATGACCGTTGTTAGCTTCTAGCGATTTATCGTTATGGATCTTATCCAGTACTTTTTGGTTTTCTTGTGGGTCTTTAGCCGGAATAAAGGCTGCCATGCCGCCCATCGCAAATGCGCCACGTTTATGACAAGTACGCACTAACAATCTTGAGTAAGCGTTGAGGAATGGCTTGTCCATGGTCACCACTTGGCGATCCGGAAGTACGCGATCTGGGTGGTTTTTCAGTGTTTTGATGTAGCTAAAGATGTAATCCCAGCGACCACAGTTCAAACCAACGATGTGCTCTTTCAATGAGAACAGAATCTCATCCATTTCGAATACGGCTGGTAATGTTTCAATCAATACAGTCGCTTTGATGGTGCCTGTATCCAAACCGAAATACTCTTCGGTGAAATGGAACACCTCGCTCCACCACTTCGCTTCATGATGCGATTGCAGTTTTGGAATGTAAAAGTAAGGACCGCTTCCCTTTTTCAGTAGCGCTTTGTAGTTGTTGTAGAAGTACAGAGCGAAATCGAATAGCGCACCTGGAATGATCTGACCGTGCCACGTTACGTGTTTTTCTTTTAGATGCAGTCCGCGAACACGGCAGATCAACACCGCTGGGTCTTCTGCCAGCTGATAGTGTTTGCCATTGCCAGGGTTGGTGTAGCTGATGGTGCCATTAACAGCGTCGCGCAGGTTAATTTGACCATCCAGAACTTTACTCCACGCAGGGGACATCGAATCTTCGAAGTCTGCCATGAACACTTTTACATTCGCATTCAGTGCGTTAATCACCATCTTGCGATCGGTTGGTCCAGTGATTTCCACTCGGCGATCTTGCAGATCTTGCGGGATTCCAAGGATCTTCCAGCTTCCTTCACGAATATCTTGTGTCTCTGGTAGAAAGTCTGGCAGTTCACCAGCGTCGATGCGTGCTTGCTTCTCTTCTCGTGCTTCCAGTAACTGTTCAACACGTCCGGCAAATTTTTCACACAGTAGAGATAAAAAGGTTTGGGCTTCAACAGGGAAAATTGCTTGATGTTCAGGAGCAACGACTCCATTCACCTCAAGCATGCCTTGGGTTTGCTTTAGTTGTTGTGTTTTTTGTTCTGTCTGAGCAAGCATAATCATTCATCCTTAACGTGCTTTATCCATCTTGGGCAGTCAGCCTAAAGCTACATTTGTAAGTTATGAACAACAAATTACATCCTTAGATTTGGTGTCCACTTCGTTTCATTGTGTCTATACCTTGCGCAACCTGAATTGCTTTTTCAATCTAGACATAAGTCTTACAAGCCTTTAATTAAGCTAACCCAACAAAGGTTTAAGCGAAACCCCTCAAGTAAACAAAACGTTAAATTCAAAGTTTTATTCGGTATCAAACAAGTGTTTGATTTTTGAGTTCAATTTGTAAGTTATTACGTAATTTAATTACACAAATTTTATAGGCTATTTTTGAATTCAAACAAGTGTATGAATAGTGAAGCAGGAGAAAAATCCTTGTATTCACAAGGGCTAGGAAGAGGAAATTAAACACGACTTAAACGCTTTACACAGGCAGTTGTGTAAAATTAACATTGTGAAATTTCACTATTTTATGAAAGCTTCATGAAAGTTCATCTGTAAAATTTTACAAGTCAAAGTTCACGCACAGAATAAAATGCTAAAAAGCGCACCATTTCTAGTGCGCTTTTTGATATTAGATCGGGAGTAGCAGGCTAATACTAATAGCTAAAGCAGTTCAGAGACGACTTCTGCCAATTGATTGAAAGTGTTTGATCGTGACGAGCTTGGACGCCAAACCAAACCAATATCGCGATATGCTTGCTGACCAGGAGGGTCGATTACCACCAAGTTCTGGTTGTGAAGCAAACCATGATCAATCGCCATTTGCGGAATAAACGTGGTGCCCAGACCATTCGCCACCATTTGCACCAAAGTATGAAGACTGGTTGCGGTGAATGGGTTGATCTTCTCTTTATCAGTCAACTTACACGCCGACACTGCGTGCTCTGTAAGACAGTGCTCTTTCTCTAATAAGAAGACAGATTCATCTGGCAAGTCCGCATAACGGATCGGCACCGGTACGGAATCCGCTTGATTGGCGCTGATCACCATGCGGAATGGGTCTTGACCGACTACGCGACTTTCCATTCCCTCTATCTCAACAGGCAGAGCAAGAATCAACACGTCCAACTCACCGTGGCGGAGCGCTTGCAGCAAGTTAGTCGTCGTGTCTTCTCTTAACAGAAGGTTTAATTGAGGGAAGCGGTAGTTCACCTCTTGAACAAGGTCGCACAACAAGAAAGGAGCAATGGTCGGAATACAACCTACTTTAAGCTGCCCTTCCATATCATCGCCTTGACATAGGCGACCCAGTTCGACGAGATCTTGTCCTTTCGCAAGCAATTCGCGACCGTGCTGTACCACCATCTCGCCTGCTTGGGTGAATACCAATGGGCTTTTCTTATCTTTCTTCTCGTAAAGCGGGCAACCAATCAACTCTTCAAGGTTTTGGATTCCCTTACTTAAAGTCGATTGACTAACAAAACAACGCTCAGCCGCGTCACTAAAATGTCGAGTTTCGTGCAGAGTGACCAAATAGTGTAACTGCTTCAAGCTAGGCCATTTATTCATAATTCTATTTGTATCTATTGCTGTTCCAGTGATCGAGATAATAGTTTCGTTATTATCGCTTTTTTCGATGAACTCAATCTATTTATTTCGCTTTTTTCCATACTACAATCTGTACTATAGTTTGTCTCGCACAAACAAGGACCAAACCTAAATAACTGAATATAGGTTTGGATCAAACCAAATTTTTTAGGAGCAAAAAAATGGTACTAGTAGGTCGTCAAGCCCCTGACTTTACTGCAGCAGCTGTTCTAGGTAACGGTGAAATCGTTGAAAACTTCAACTTTGCAGAATTCACTAAAGGTAAGAAAGCAGTAGTATTCTTCTACCCACTAGATTTCACTTTCGTTTGCCCATCTGAGCTAATCGCATTCGACAACCGTCTAGCTGATTTCCAAGCTAAAGGTGTTGAAGTAATCGGTGTTTCTATCGATTCTCAGTTCTCTCACAACGCATGGCGTAACACTGCTATCGAAGATGGCGGTATCGGTCAAGTTAAATACCCACTAGTTGCTGACGTTAAGCACGAAATCTGTAAAGCGTACGATGTAGAGCACCCAGAAGCAGGCGTTGCTTTCCGTGGTTCCTTCCTAATCGACGAAGACGGTCTTGTACGTCACCAAGTAGTTAACGATCTACCACTAGGTCGTAACATCGACGAAATGCTACGCATGGTTGATGCACTAAACTTCCACCAGAAGCACGGCGAAGTATGTCCTGCACAATGGGAAGAAGGTAAAGCAGGTATGGACGCATCTCCAAAAGGTGTTGCAGCGTTCCTATCTGAGCACGCAGACGACCTAAGCAAGTAATAGACACTGCCACCCAAGCTCAATGGGTGTGTTGGTTGGATGTATATATAAAGCAAAAAGCTATAGCGGAAAAACCGCAAACGCCAATCAGTCTAAGTAAAGTCATAAAAAAGCCCAGAGTTCTGCTCTGGGCTTTCTTTTTATCTGCCCTTTTGAAAAGCAAAAGAGGCAAGCACCACACAAAAAGTTTACCTCTATTTCACTCGGTCTTAGTACAGATTCTCCCCTTTCGTCCTGCTAGTATTTGCTGTAATTACAATAATTCAGGACAACCTCGTGAACACTCAACTTGAAGTCTGTATTGATAACATTGAATCTCTCCACAACGCGATTGCCGGTGGTGCAACCCGCATCGAACTCTGCTCTTCACTTGCTTTGGGTGGTTTAACCCCAAGCTACGGCTTTATGCAGCAAGCCGCTAAACAGTCTACGATTCCGGTTTACGGTATGATTCGCCCACGCCAAGGTGACTTCTTCTACAGTGAGGAAGAAATCGAAATGATGCGTTGGGATATTGAAGCTGCTAAACAAGCTGGCTTGAATGGTGTCGTGCTCGGCGTGCTCACTCAAGACGGCAACATTCATATGCCGTACGCAACGGCACTGTGTGAATTTGCTCAAGCGCTTGGCTTAGGCGTGACTTTCCATCGTGCCTTTGACCAGTGTCGTGACGCTGAAAAAGCTTTGGAAGAAGTGATCAATTTAGGCTGTGAGCGTATTTTGACTTCCGGCCTAGCACCTTCTGCACCGCAAGGTATCGATGTGCTTAAAGCCTTAGTTGAGCAAGCACAAGGACGTATTGCGATCATGGCGGGCGCCGGTGTGAATGCAGACAATGTTGGTCAGATCGTTGAACAAGCCAAAGTCACCGAAGTGCATTTATCGGGCAAGACAACTCGCCCTAGTCACATGACCTTTATTGCCGATCAAAGCAAAATGGGCGCTACCGATATGGATGATTTTTCGATTCCAGTCACTAACACCGAAGCTATCGCGAACATGGTAACAGCTCTCAATTAAGGGCTTTTAAATCCCGTCTTTGGTTATTGAGTGCTAACATGTTGATAACTAAGGATGGGAGGATTCATGGCGAAACTTAAGAAAAAGGAATACGAAAAAGAGTTAGAGAAGCTACAGATTGAGTTAGTTAAGCTCCAAGAATGGGTTAAGCATAAAGGGCTCAAAGTCGTGGTTCTGTTCGAAGGTCGTGATGCAGCAGGTAAAGGCGGAACCATCAAACGTATCACAGAAAAACTCAATCCTCGCGTCTGCCGTATCGCAGCCCTTCCCACGCCTACTGAAAAAGAAAAAACACAATGGTATTTCCAGCGCTACGTGGCGCATTTACCAGCTGCAGGAGAGATCGTTTTATTTGACCGCAGTTGGTACAACCGAGCCGGTGTTGAGAAAGTGATGGGCTTTTGCACTCCAGACCAATATGAAGAATTTCTCCGCTCTTGTCCGGAGTTCGAACGCATGTTACTTCGCTCAGGTATCATATTGATAAAGTATTGGTTTTCAGTTTCAGATGAAGAGCAAGAGAAACGCTTTTTGGAACGTATCAACACTCCGATAAAACACTGGAAGTTCAGTCCGATGGATTTGGAGTCGCGTAATCGCTGGGCAGAGTATTCCGAAGCCAAAGATAAAATGTTTGCTTACACTGATACCAAAAGTTGCCCTTGGTGGGTAGTCCCTTCTGATGATAAAAAGAAAGCTCGGTTGAATTGCATCAGCCATCTGCTCAGTCAAGTCGAGTATGAAGAGCTAGAACATCCAGAAATCGAACTGCCGAAACTGAATAAAAAAGGCTACGTCAGAGCACCAATTGATGAGCAAACCTTTGTTCCCGAAAAATACTAGAGATACACCATGGCAAAAGACCTGTTCCATACCCTTGACCTAAATCTGCTCAAAACCTTTATGATATTGATGCAAGAGCGAAACATGCGTAAAGCCTCACAGCGCTTGTTTGTCTCCCAGCCAGCCATCAGTCAAGCGCTACAAAAGCTACGTAATCACTTCGGTGACGAGCTGTTTGTAAAAGTAAAAACAGGTCTTGAACCGACACCGTTCGCCGAATCTCTCGCCAACGATATTACGTCGCACCTCGATGGTTTAGCGGCTGCAGTTAACCGCTCTCATCAATTTGATCCTGCTGAAGTGGACAACAAAATCCGAATTGCACTGGCACCAATCACAATGACTTGCTTGCCCGGTTTCCTCTTCGAACAAATGAGAGCGTTAGCCCCTAACGCTCAACTTGAATTAGTTGGTTGGTCGAACAGCACGGTTGATGAGATCTTGAAAGGTGAGACACTGATGGGAGTAAATTACGAGTTACTTCTAACCAATAAAGAGATCTACACGCCGAAGCTACTGGATTTGAAAGGGCGTATTTTTGTCCGTGAAGATCACCCAATCACCAAACCTCATGTTGAACCACATGATCTTGGCGGATACCCAATTGCTTCTTTGATCTCCCCAGGGTGGAACGACAAGTTCAGTTACGCGTCTGAGCTTCTCACCGAAATGGGCGTTGAACACAGCATTGGATTTCGCTCAGAAATGATCTCTGCAATACTTGATGTCGTTAAACACACTGACATGTATTTACCTCACTCCAATTTACTTCCGGTTGAGCAATTTCCGGGATTAAGAGCCGTTGACGTCACGATTGATGGTCAACCACAAATGAAATCCGTGCATTGTCACATGCATGTTCGAAACCGGAATAACCCACTAGTAAAATGGTTAACAGAGCTTATCCAACAAGGTCTAAAACTACAAGCTAATAAGTTCTGATTATCATCAAGATAACAACGGTCACTTGGTCATAAATAAAACTTCTCAATAAGATAGCCCTGCTTTTAAGGGAAATGACAAAAAGCGATTGCTTACAGTAAGGATGCTGTCACTCGTTTACTTATTGAGAGTTCAGACATGACTAAAAAACTTGTAAAGCTAACCGCTGCTTGCACCCTACTGGCTTCTTTCAGCTCAGTTTCCGCGGTTGTCCCAGATCGTCCAATCCCACAAGTTCCAACTAACCCAATTGAAGAGCTCCCCATTGCTCCACCGATTGAGCCTGCACCAGAGCATCCAACGCTTCCTGAGCCAGACAACGGTATTCCAGGTGTACCTGAGCGACCAAAACCACAACTTCCAACTAATCCAATTGAAGAGCAGCCTGTTCACCCAATTGAAGACTCTACCCCACCCAATCGACCTCAACCAGCTTCTCCAGAGCAACCTATTGAGCGCGATACCACCGATGATCGATTGATTCACTTGGAAGGGCTAGCGGCAGAATATGATTACCGCTTAAACCAGCAAGCAGAACAAATGGACGGAGTCCGAGCAAGCTTACACGCTGTCACTAATGCTCGACCTTATGCGACAAATGGTGAACTGGCTATCGGTGCTGGTGTTGGTTTCGCGGGAAGTAAAGAAGCAATAGCAATTGGCGGCGCTTACGGCTTAACGGACCAAGTTAGCCTTTCAGGTACATTCCACTATGAATCATCAGGCAAATATTCATCGTCTGACGTTGCTGGAGGTGTAGGTATCCAGTTTAACTTCAGATGATAAATTAATTTTGCATGTTGCCAAGGAGGGCGATTACAGGAGCAATAAATATGAAAAACACCCTTTTATTAGTGTTCACCTTAGTTTTGCTACCAGGTGTCACTTCAGCGAAGAGTCTACACATATCCCCTGAAATAAAAATGGGCCCATACTGGGGGGCCGGTATTTCAGGGGGAGGCTTGCAACTTGGGGGAACGGATGTCCTCGGATTGGATGCCCTCTATATGAGCTACTCTCACACATCCGCTGAGTTATTATGGGATAAAGACCGATTAAAGACCTACCGAATAGGAGGCCAATATCAACTTTTAGACCATCCGAATAAGCTTGGCTTTCAAATTGAAGCTGGCCTCGTAGCGTATGAAGGGCAACGGGACTATATCTGGTCCGATAAATCAAGAAGCGCCCATGGTTCAGGAGCAAGCATTTCAGGCGCGTGGGTTCTGTTTTTAAACGAACATGTTGGGCTTAGAATAGGAGGCGACTTCAACTATATTGATAAAAAGAAAACCTTACTAGGCAATAGTTGGAGCGCGACCTTTTCGACAGGCATTGTTATTCATCTTTAGATAAAACGTCATCAATACTTTGATCGCCAAGGTGGCGTACATCTTTCCCTTTCACGAAGTAGATAATGTACTCACAAATATTCTGGCAACGGTCACCTACACGTTCAATGGCACGAGCCGACCACATCACTTGCAGAATGTGAGGAATATTTTTTGGGTCTTCCATCATATAAGTCATCAACTGGCGAATCACTGCTTCATATTCCGCGTCTAACTTATCGTCAAGCTTATGTACTTCTGCGGCCGCTTCCACATCCATTCGAGCAAAAGCATCGAGTACTTGGTGCAGCATTTGGATCGCCTGACGACATAAAGGCTCTAACGAGACTTGGAATTGGCGCTCTTGCGATGATGGGCTTTCGATCGCTACGTAGGCAATGCGTGTCGCAACATCACCAATGCGTTCAAGATCTGTGATGGTCTTAATGATAGCCATGATCAAGCGTAAGTCTTTTGCCGTAGGCTGACGCTTAGCGATGATACGAGTACAAGCGTCGTCAATAGAGACTTCCATCGCGTTCACTTTATGATCATCACGCACAACTTTACGTGCCAGTTCGATGTCTTCCTTATGTAAGGCTTGAATAGCATACGACAGTTGCTGCTCTACTAAGCCACCCATGGTAAGTACATGGGTACGAATCGATTCTAGCTCTACGTTAAATTGTCCTGAGATATGACGTCCAAAGTGCATGGCTTTCTTTTTAATCCTTGAAAGGTCGCGGCTTAACCGTAACGACCGGTGATGTAATCTTCGGTTTGTTTCTTCATTGGAGAGGTGAAGATCGAATCCGCATCCGAGTATTCAATCAACTTACCCATATGAATAAACGCAGTATGGTCGCTTACGCGCGCCGCCTGCTGCATGTTATGGGTAACGATAACCACAGTATATTGAGTCTTGAGCTCATTGATAAGCTCTTCAATAGTTAAAGTTGATATTGGATCCAATGCTGATGTCGGCTCATCTAATAATAGTACTTCTGGCTCAATCGCGACGGCACGTGCAATAACCAAGCGCTGCTGTTGTCCGCCAGAAAGTCCAAATGCGTTCTCATGTAAACGGTCTTTAACTTCATCCCACAATGCCGCAGACCGCAACGAGCGCTCGACCGCATCATCCAAAGTTCGGCGAGTCTTAACGCCCTGCAGACGGAGGCCGTAAACCACATTCTCATAAATTGATTTAGGAAATGGATTAGGGCGTTGGAATACCATACCGACACGGCGACGCAATGTTGCCACGTCAACACTTGGGTTATAGACATTCTTACCGTGCAAACGAACTTTACCCGTCACCTTGCAGCCTTCCACTAAGTCGTTCATACGGTTAATGCAACGTAATAGTGTTGATTTACCACAGCCTGATGGGCCAATGAATGCCGTTACACGCCCTTTCGGAATGCGCATGGAAATATCGTGCAGCGCCTGAGCCTGACCATAGAAAAGATTAAGGTTCTCGATAGAGATAGCCGTTTGTTCATCCGTTAGATTATGAACATCCAACGGCGGCTCATAACCCAATGTATTATCAAAGTTAAACATGCTTAATCTTGTCCTAAAGTTCGGTATTTCTCACGCAGGTTATTACGAATACTGATTGCTGTTAAGTTTAGTCCCACAATCACGGTCACGAGTAAGAAGGAAGTCGCGTAAACCAGCGGACGCGCGGCTTCAATATTTGACGTCTGGAATCCGACATCGTAGATGTGGAAGCCTAGGTGCATGAACTTTCTGTCCAAATGCACGTAAGGGAATTGCCCATCCACTGGCAAGCTAGAAGCCAGCTTCACAACTCCCACTAGCATCAAGGGTGCAACCTCCCCCGCAGCACGAGCAATCGCTAGAATCAAACCAGTGATGATCGCAGGGGTTGCCATAGGCAACACCACACGCCACAGAGTTTCAAACTGCGTTGCGCCTAAGGCTAGCGAACCATGACGAACAGAGCTTGGAATACGGGTTAAACCTTCTTCCGTGGTGACAATCACCACCGGTAACGTCAATACAGCTAACGTCAATGCTGACCACAACAAGCCCGGCGTACCAAAGGTTGGAGCGGGTAATCTTTCAGCGTAAAACAGGTTATCGATCGAGGCACCAATGGTGTAAACAAAGAAGCCCAAACCAAATACACCGTAAACAATCGAAGGAACACCAGCAAGGTTAATAACCGCAATGCGAATGACTCGAGTAAGCGCATTGTTCTTAGCGTACTCATGCAAATAGATCGCTGCCACCACCCCCAATGGCATCACGATGATCGACATAATGATAACCAAGAAAACTGTACCGAAAATCGCTGGGAAAACACCACCTTCAGAATTCGATTCGCGTGGGTCCTCTGAGAGGAACTTCCAAACCTGTTTCCCCCAATGAGCCACCTTTTCAGGCAGTGACATTTGGTTGGGATACCAGTAGTCCAAAATGTCTTCTAACGGAATCGAAACTTGAGTCCCGGTCATGTCTTCGACAATGAGCGCATAATCGGAGAAGCCCAAACGCAATCCATCAAGCTGCATGTCTAGCTTGGCTAACTCTGCTTCAATTTCTGCTTTGCGTTGGCTGTTGTTTGCCAAAAACTCTTCGGTGATAGTGTCATTAAGCTCGTGCTTGCGCTTGTCTAAGCGAAGCTGTTCTAGCTTCCAACCCAAGTCTTTTACTTGATCATCCACCAGCATGTCGATTTCGTGATGCAAGGTTTCTGCATCATCAAGCTTCTGATCCAAAAGCGTTTGAATGTTGTTTTCGTAGCGCGTGTTACCATCTTGGAAAGCAACAAACTTACCGAAAAAGTAGCCACCACTGCTGCGCTCAATCACTGCCCATTCGCCCGGCGTCGTCGGCTCATCCAACTGCATTTTCAGTACCGAGATAAAGTCAGCTGGGTACAATTCGCGGTTGGCAATTTTGATGTTCAAACGTATCGCAAATTCTTCGTCATCCGCGAGTTTATTTGCCGCTTCTTTTGGTAGGTAACTTCTGGGTACGAAACTGCGCTCGTAAACCTGGCCAACCAGAATCGAGTTTTCATGCAGCACTTCGCCCTGCACTGGAGTCAGCGCAGCAACATTCCATTGATAAAGTGGCGCAGGCCAGAAGTAAGTAAGCCCCTTCCAGCCAATCAATAGCAATAAACCGAGGACAGAAAGCAAACTGATACTTACTGCTCCCCCGGTTAACCAAATCCAAGGTGCGCCAGAACGAATCCAATTTAACACGCTATTACTCGCTCTTCCGTTAACTGATTACAACGCACGATATTTATCTCTTAGTCTTTGACGAACCCATTCTGCCAAGGCGTTCACCGCAAAGGTGAAGACAAACAAAATTAATGCCGATAGGAACAACAATCGGTAATGAGAACTGCCCACTTCCGACTCTGGCAATTCAACCGCAATGGTCGCTGACAAGCTGCGCAAGCCTTCTAGCACGTTCCAATCCATTAATGGCGTATTACCCGTCGCCATTAATACAATCATGGTTTCACCCACAGCACGACCAAGTCCCATCATGATTGCCGAGAAGATACCCGGACTGGCTGTCAGCAGGACCACATAAATCAGGGTTTGCCATGGCGTCGCGCCGAGTGCTAGTGAACCATCCGATAAGTGCTTAGGTACAGAGAAAATCGCATCTTCGGCAATGGTGAAAATCGTTGGAATAACCGCA
This sequence comes from Vibrio sp. D401a, assembly GCF_030248515.1. Lineage (NCBI taxonomy): Bacteria > Pseudomonadati > Pseudomonadota > Gammaproteobacteria > Vibrionales > Vibrionaceae > Vibrio > Vibrio sp. D401a. The sequence continues at coordinate 171,845 of NZ_JAHGAI010000010.1, forward strand.
AAGCCCATCGCCAAGCCAACTACCAGCGCGTTACGTTGGTCAAAGCCAATACCGTGGTCAGTCAAGAACAAACGCATATCACCGCCAAAGAAGGCTTGCTCAAGCATTGGCGACACCCACACACCCAGCCCGATCAACAACAGAAGCAAAGGCATCAATACTAAGGCATGCCACCCGTTAGGAAGGCGGTTACGTATCGGCTGTGGGATCAGTGCCCATAGACCGCCCATCACCATAGTGCTTAGAGGCAGAATGAACAGCATCACCACAACGGTAATCAGATGGTCTTCCACAATCGGGGCGAACCAGAGCCCGGCAAGGAAACCAATAATAACCGTAGGCAAAGCTTCCATTAACTCGATTGATGGCTTCACCACTCGACGCATACGTGGCGACATAAAGTAAGCGGTATAAATTGCGCCAAGCACAGCCAGTGGTACTGAAAATAGCATCGCGAACATCGCCGCTTTGATGGTGCCAAACGCAATTGGCACTAAGCTGAATTTCGCTTCAAAGTCATCACTGGCAGAGGTAGATTGCCAAACGAATTCTGGCTCAGGGTAACCTTCATACCAAACCTTTTGCCACAAGGAGGACAGAGAGACTTCGGGGTACGGGTTATCAACGAACGCGACATTCAATTCGCCGTTTTGCCATGTAATCAGATAGCGCTCGTTATTCGACATCCCCGCCATCGCTGGCGCTTGTGTGTAGGCTCGCTTAAACAACACCAATTTCTCACTGGTGGTGTAATGGCTTTGCAACGTACCGTTGGTGTAAAAGCTGTAGAAACCTTTGCGGTGTGAATCGGGAAGTAAATACTTCAGCTCAGACGCCAACTTAAAATCACGAATGAGAGTCAAAGTACGTTTGTCGCCCTGCAACGTATCAAACCATTGCGATACACGACCATCGTTATGCGTAACGAGCAGAGAATACGCCCCAGCTAGCAAATCCATCGTTCTCACTGAATGCTTTGTATCACCTTGCGTTAGGTCGATCACTTCACGTACCGAGAACTTACTTTCATCTTTCACAAGTACGATTAACTCAGAGCCATTACGCAAGTACAAGTTTTGCCCATCAGGTGTTAACAGTATTTGGTCTGGCGAGTCAAAACCGGAAGAAAAGGTGTAATTAACCGTTATGGGTAGCGCATCTAGTACTTGGGGCTCTTGCCAACGAGCTTTAAGCACTCCGCTCTGAGTCTGCCATACTAGAGTTGGGAATTGTGGGGATGTACTAAAAACAAACTTTGTCACCGGGTCGCTGGCATCTGTCAGCTGCATGTTCATGCTTGAACTAAAAGGTATCACTTCCGGTGGACGAGTGTTTTCGCGCAGCGTCGCGTTAAACTCCGGCTTGAAAATATGTGCTTTACCTTGGCCATCGACTAAACCATACCACCCCAGTCCCGGTGCAGACTGAGAAAACGCCACTGGGTTGTTAGCTATCTGCTGAGTGTAAAGCGCGGGCTTGCTAGAATCATCAAGAGGTAGAAAACGAACTTCACCGGATTGGGTTAAAACCAAACCGATTTGAGAGTAATCATCAACGGAAATTGCGAGTGGCTTCCCGCTTTGGGTTGCACGAGCGGCATAATTGGTTTCGATCTCTGCATCAGAAAACAGAGGGATGATCACCATCGCGAGATAAACGAAGATCAACACAAGAGCAGCAAGGACGCCTACACCACCGGATGTCACTGCAATTCGGACTAAACGATCTTTAATCAATCGTTTCTTATCTTTCTCCTGCAATGAAAACTCGGCTTGTGCCATTGATCTCTCTACCCTTTTTTACTTAGTACTAGAATATGTCGTTAAGATGACAATTATATTACAGATCACATTAAACAACTGAAAAGAATACAACTCTTGTACAGATCTTATTATGAAATAAAACTGTAACGTAAACCTCATAATGTTCAGACTCATCATTTTGTATCTCACTGGTGAGTACGGATCTACTTTATTTTAGGCTAGGTAAGGTTATGAGCTCAGAAAAACTCTATATAGAAAAAGAACTTAGTTGGTTGTCTTTCAACGAGCGAGTACTACAAGAAGCCGCAGATAAAACCGTTCCTCTCATTGAGCGAATTCGATTTCTTGGAATCTTTTCCAATAACTTGGATGAGTTTTATAAAGTACGCTTTGCAGACGTAAAACGTCGGATCTTAATTAGCCAAGATCGAGGTGATAGTGATAACTCTAAGCACTTGTTAACTAAGATGCAAACCAAAGCTTTGAGGCTAAACGAGCAGTTTGATGAGCTATATAGTGAACTAATTAGGGAGATGGCTAGGCGCCGTATTTTCTTAGTAAACGAAAATCAGCTTGATGATACACAAAAGCGTTGGATCACCAAGTACTTCCGTAAAGAAGTGATGCCGCACATCACACCACTTTTGATCAAAGATGACATCGATGTTTTGCAATTTCTCAAAGACGAGTACGCATACATTACCGTTGACTTACGTAAAGGCGATCAATCTCAATACGCTTTAATTGAAATCCCAACCGATCACTTACCTCGTTTCGTCATGCTACCTGAAAAAAAGGGCAAGCGACGTAAAACGATCATCCTGCTCGACAACATAATTCGCTATTGTCTTGATGAGCTATTCAAAGGCTTTTTTGAATATGATGAACTCAACGGTTATGCGATGAAAATGACTCGGGATGCTGAGTATGACTTACGCTTTGAAATAGAATATAGCCTGCTTGAGCAAATGTCTGAAGGGGTAAATCAACGTCTCACAGCACTACCCGTACGCTTTGTTTATGAACGTGATATGCCACAGAAAATGCTGAACTTCTTATGTAATAAACTGGGAATCTCTAGCTATGACAACCTCATTCCTGGTGGCCGTTATCATAATTTCAAGGACTTCATTGATTTTCCAAACGTTGGCCGTGACTACTTAGAAAACAAGCCAATGCCACCAATGAAGTGTGCCGACTTTGAAGGTTACGCAAACAGCTTTGAAGCAATTAAAACGAAAGACATATTGCTGCACTACCCTTATCACACCTTCGATCATATTTCTGAATTAGTTCGCCAAGCCTCTTTCGACCCAAAAGTCCTCAGTATAAAAATCAATATCTATCGCGTCGCTAAAGACTCACGCTTAATGAACTCGTTGATCGATGCCGTACACAATGGCAAGGGCGTCACGGTTGTTGTGGAGTTACAAGCTCGTTTCGATGAAGAAGCTAACATCGAGTGGTCTAAGATACTGACCGAGGCAGGTGTGCACGTTGTCTTTGGTGCGCCAGGCCTTAAGATCCACTCCAAATTACTCTTAATAAGTCGTCGAGAAGAAGGCGAGATTATTCGTTATGCCCATATTGGCACGGGGAATTTTCATGAAAAGACAGCACGCATCTACACTGATTTTTCCTTACTCACTGCCGATCAGGAGATCACCGACGAGGTACGCAATGTGTTCGGATATATCGAAAACCCGTACCGCCCAGTTAAGTTTAGCCATTTGATTGTTTCTCCACGTAACTCTCGAACACAGCTATATCGTCTAATCGATGGTGAGATTGCGAATGCAAAAGCAGGAAAGAAAGCGATTTTGACCATCAAAGTCAATAACTTGGTTGACAAAAGCATCATCAACAAGCTCTATGGAGCCAGTAATGCGGGGGTAAAAATCAATATGATAATCCGCGGTATGTGTTCACTCGTGCCGGGTATTGAAGGGGTGAGTGAAAACATTCGTATTATCAGTATTGTTGACCGTTTCTTAGAGCACCCTCGCGTGATCATCACCCACAATAGTGGTGATCCACAAGTTTATATCTCGTCAGCTGACTGGATGACTCGCAATATCGACCACCGCATTGAGGTTGCTGTACCAATCCGCGATCCTCGTTTGAAACAAAGAATTATTGATATCACTAACATTCACTTTACCGATACGGTAAAGGCTCGGTTAATCGATAAAGAGATGAGCAATAGCTATGTACCACGAGGTAATCGTAAAAAAGTTCGCTCACAAGTTGCTATCTACGACTATCTTAAACATATAGAAAAGCAAATAAGAAAACAAAAATCAGATGCCTCAAATACTTGAACAAGATGTACGCCATATTGCCGCAATTGACCTCGGGTCGAACAGCTTCCATATGGTAGTGGCGAAAGTTGTGGGAAGTGATCTGCAATTAGTCAGCCGTCATAAACAACGCGTCCGCTTAGCTGCCGGACTCGATTCAGAGTTAAATCTCAGCCATGCCGCGATGGAGCGAGGCCTTGAGTGCCTCACAATGTTCGCCGAACGCTTACAAGGCTTTGAAGCTTCAAACGTAAGAATTGCAGCTACCCACACCTTAAGGCGCGCTAATAATGCTCACCTCTTTATTAAACGAGCTAAAGAGGTGCTGCCTTTTCCAATTGAGATCATCCCGGGCGAAGAAGAAGCTCGTCTTATCTATCTTGGCGTCGCGCACACACAAGCAGAATCTAACTCCAAGTTGGTCGTCGACATCGGCGGCGGAAGTACCGAGATGATCATCGGTCAAGAATTCGAACCTGAACTTCTCAACAGTAAGCAAATGGGTTGCGTGAGCTTTACCGAGCAGTTCTTCAATAATAGCAAACTGTCGAGTAAGAACTTCAGCAAAGCGATTCTCGCCGCAGAACAACGCATGGAATCCATTGCCTCAAAATACCGTAAGAAAGGCTGGGATATTGCTCTTGGATCTTCCGGTACTATCAAAGCAATACGCGAAGTCTTGGTTGGTTTAGGTTATGAAGATGGGCTTGTCACCAATAAGCGTTTAGGCAAGCTTATCGACACGCTATGCGAGTTTGATTCCATTGATGATATCGAGCTTGTTGGTCTTAGTGACGAGCGTAAGCCAGTCTTTGCCGCAGGTGTAGCCATTTTATCTGCCATCTTCCAATCACTAAAAATCAACCAGATGTTCTTCTCGGATGGTGCGTTACGTGAGGGCTTGCTCTACGAGATGGAAGAGCGCTTCGCTCGGTCTGATATTCGTATGCGCACCACAGAGAACCTAGCTAAACAACATCGCGTTGATATTGAACACGCGGCACGCGTAAAAGGTCATGCAAGGGAGATGTTGAGCAATGTTCGTGCTGAACTTAGTATCAAGAAAAAGAGTGAGTTGTTTGATTTACTGGAATGGGCGGCTTTACTGCATGAAGTTGGCTTGAGCATCAGTCTGCGCGGCTTCCATCGTCACTCATTCTACATTCTGCTGCACTCCAACTTACCGGGCTTTAACCGCGAGCAGCAATTGGTATTGGCGACCTTAGCTCGCTTCCAACGTAAATCCCTTAAGCTGAGTGAGCTCCCAGAGTTCAATCTCTACAAAGAGAGTGACATCATCAACTTAATTAAGATTCTGCGTCTAGCTATTGTGGTCAACGGTCAGCGCAACGACGATCCACTGCCAGAGCTGACGCTGTCGATACAAGAAAATAAGTGGGTACTTACCTGCACTGAAGAAGATTGGCTGGAGAATAACAAACTGCTCGATGCCGATTTGCAGGAAGAACAGCAACGCTGGGAAAGCGCAGGATGGGTATTGAGCTTCTAACTGCAAATTCAATGAAACAAAAAAGGTCGGCTTACAAACCGACCTTTTTTAGTTCCTTTGCAGCAAAACCGGCAGTAATCGGAACATAACCGTCTTTCGCGACCAGTGCTTGCCCTTGGGCAGAGAACATAAAACGAATGAACTCAGATTCAATTGGGCTTAACGGATAATCAGGATGTTTATTCACGTATACATAGAGATAACGCGATAGTGGGTACTTACCTGAGATAATATTTTCACGGACTGGGCTAACGTAATCTGTGCCTGTTTTCGCAATAGGAACTAAACGAACCCCAGCGACTCGATAACCCACACCGGAGTAACCAACACCACTAATCGTTGATGCCACAGACTGCACCACTGATGCTGATCCCGGCTGTTCATTCACACGAGTTTTGAAATCACCGCCACACAAGGCGTTACTTTTAAAGTAACCGTAGGTACCCGATACCGAGTTACGCCCAAACAACTGCAAGTTACGTTTTGCCCATTCAGCTTTGATGCCTAACTCACGCCAGTTAGTGATGAACTCACTTTCACCGCAGCGCAATGTTGCGGAAAACATCGCGTCCAGCTGATGGAAGTTAAGCCCTTTGATTGGATTATCTTGGTGCACAAAAATACCAATAGCATCAATCGCAACACGAAGAGCTGTTGGCTTGTAACCATGCACCCGCTCAAATGCTTCAATCTCTCGCATACGCATTGAGCGACTCATTGGCCCGAATTGCGCAGTTTGCTCTGTTAACGCCGGTGGCGCAGTAGATGAGCCAGAAGCTTGTACCTGAGCATTAATATTCGGGTAGATAGATTTAAACTCTTCCACCCAAAGCGTGGTCATACCCGCTAACGTATCTGAGCCGACAGACAATAAGTTACCGGCTATGCCAGTTGTCTTTTGATAATTCGGCAGCGGTTCATCTTGTGCAAAGGCCACGCTGGAGAGTACCAGTGTGGCTAGAGTAACTTTCTTGATTACTTTGGATACGACGCTCATTACTTCACCACCAAACGACTTGGCAGAACGAAAGAGAACTTACTGCCAACGCCAACTTCACTGTGGATTTCGAGATGAGAATCATGGTGGCTCAACGCGTGCTTCACGATGGCTAAACCTAGACCGCTGCCTCCCGTATCTCGTGAACGAGCTTTATCCACGCGATAGAAACGTTCGGTCAATCGATGCAAGTGTTGTGGCTCAATACCATCACCGCTGTCTTCTACTTCTAGGCAAGCGCCTTGGGCAGTTTGATACCAACGAACGTTAATATGTGCCCCCGGAGGTGTGTATTTAACCGCGTTATACACCAAGTTAGAAATCGCACTACGCAGTTGGTCATCATCACCGAGCACACGCAGAGTAGAATCAACATCGAACTTCAACTGATGCTGATCATCGCCACTTAAGCTTACGGCCTCCTTCTCTAGCACTTCTAACATGCTAGGTACATTGACCACATCTTCCAGTTCATGCATTGGTGCCGCTTCAATCTTAGAAAGCGTCAGAAGCTGATTAACCAAGCTGTTCATGCGATTGAGCTGCTCTGTCATCACACCATGAGCTTTGGTCCACATTGGTCCAACAATCATGTCTGGCTCTTCCGTCATCTCAAGATAGCCTTGCAGTACCGTCATCGGTGTACGAAGTTCATGAGATACGTTAGCGAAGAAGTTACGACGCATACCTTCAAGCTGTTTAAGTTGGCTTACATCACGCACCACCATCAGGTGTTCTCCTTCGGTGTAAGGCACGATACGCAGCTCTAACATACGTTCGACGTTCAATGGCGAACGCATTTCTAGCGGCTCAGAGAAGTCTTGCTTGTTGATGTACTTAATAAAATCTGGGGTACGAATTAGGTTAGAAATAGGTTGTCCAGAATCTTCCGGCCAGTGGAACCCCAAAAGGTGCTGTGCAAGCTTGTTACACCACACGATATTGCCTTCAGCACGAAAGACCACCACCGCATCCGGCAGTGATTCAGCACCATTGCGGAAACGGCGAATTAAGTTGGTGAGCTCTTTGCGTTTGCGACGCTGACGTTGCTGCAAGCGGTACAAACCGTTAAACAACGATTCCCAGTTGCCACTGCCAGATGGTGGTGTCAGACGTTTTTCATCCCACAACCAAGCCGACAAACGCACCTGATTATGTAAATGCCATACAAGCTGCAAAGCCGTGGCAGCCAAAAGCAACCACGGCATATAACCGAATATCCAACCTATGATCACCCACGGGGTGTAAAAAAAAGCCAGCTCCCAGGCCAGCTTTTTCCAAGTCAATCTTTCAACCACTCATTACTCCAGAAATGGTATTGATAAGCTGCTAGCGATGTTATGCCTTCGTCGAGAAACGGTATCCTGCGCCACGAACAGTTTGGATGAGTTTGTCGTGACCTGCGGCCTCAAGCGCTTTACGCAAACGACGAATATGTACATCAACGGTACGGTCTTCTACATACACGTTGGTGCCCCAAACATTGTTTAGTAGTTGTTCACGACTGTAAACACGCTCTTGGTGCGTCATGAAGAAGTGCAACATTTTGAACTCTGTTGGTCCCATATCAACCGCTTCATCATTTGCGGTCACACGGTGAGAAACAGGATCCAACTTCAGACCTTGTACATCAATCACATCTTCGAGCGCAGTCGGTGTTACGCGGCGAATAACGGCTTTAAGGCGAGCAACCAACTCTTTTGGTGAGAAAGGTTTGGTGATGTAGTCATCCGCGCCAACTTCTAAGCCGCGCACTTTGTCTTCTTCTTCACCACGAGCTGTCAGCATCACAACGGGAATGTTGCGAGTTAACTCTTCGCGCTTCATGTGTTTGATGAAGTTAATACCACTGCCACCTGGTAGCATCCAGTCTAGTAGCACTAAATCCGGGAAGGGTTCAGCCAGTTTGGTTACCGCAGAGTCGTAATCTTCTGCTTCTACTGCTTGATAACCTTTCTGTTCAAGCACGAAGCATAGCATTTCACGAATCGGAGCTTCGTCTTCAACAACCAGAATCCTTCTAGACATAATTGAATAACCTTATGTTAGTTGAGCTAATGAATTTAAAGGACAAAGCGCCCCTCTATGCATAAGCATTATTACTACCAATTATGACACTTTTGTGACCTTTGAAAACAAATTTTCATATAACTTTCTTTTGAGATTCATCATGATCTTTTTCAATTCAATTAGGACAACGCCGGGAAAATTCCCTATGATTAGTCCCTTGTCATCAAGCCTAGGGAAGATTTATGTGGTTTAAAAACTGTCTGGTATACCGCGTTAACCGCGAGGTTAACTTCAACGCCGATCAACTGGAAACTCAACTAGCCGAGTTCCGATTCACCCCTTGTGGAAGCCAAGATAAGCAAAAGTTTGGCTGGGTTAGCGCGATGGGTAGAAATGGCGACATGATGACGCACGTTTCTGAAAACCGCATTCTGATTTGCGCTAAGAAAGAAGAAAAAATGCTGCCTGCTTCAGTGATCAAAGACTCACTAAATGCAAAAGTAGAAGCAATGGAAGCACAGGAAGGTCGTCCTCTTAAAAAGAAAGAGAAAGACAACCTGAAAGATGACATCGTAATGGACCTCCTGCCACGTGCGTTCAGCCGTAGCAGCCACACTTACGTGCTGATTATGCCAAAAGAAGGCTTCATCCTTGTTGATGCAAGCAGCTACAAAAAAGCAGAAGACGTATTGGCACTACTACGTAAGACAATGGGTAGCCTGCCTGTTGTACCAGCAATCCCAGAAGTTGCGATCGAAACGACTCTGACTGAATGGGTGAAAACCGGTGATACGCCACAAGGCATTTCTATGATGGACGAAGCTGAGCTTAAGTCTGTGCTAGAAGAAGGCGGCGTGATTCGTTGTAAGAAGCAAGAGCTTACAACCGATGAAATCCGCAACCACATCGCTGCAGACAAAGTGGTGACTAAGCTAGCACTGAACTGGCAAGATCGTATCGAATTCATCATGGCAGAAGATTCTGGCATCAAACGTCTGAAGTTCTCTGATGAGCTAAAAGACCAAAACGATGACATCCCACGTGAAGATCAAGCCGCTCGCTTCGACGCAGACTTTTCTCTAATGTGTGGCGAGTTCAGCGCTTTCCTACCAAATCTATACGAAGCATTGGGCGGTCTGCCAAACCCTAACGCTTAATTTCGTACAAAGATTAACCATAACGCCCTCATTTTTTTTGAGGGCGTTTGTTTATCTAAACCATAATTCTCCTAGTCACAGGTCACATTTTGACGTAAAATTTGCGCCCCATTTCCATCAGGTGGAATTGGCCTGACTTGTGATCAGATACTAAGAGAATTGAGCAATGACAACAGAGAAAGCATTCGTACCAGAGCTACTGTCTCCAGCAGGTAGCCTTAAAAACATGCGTTACGCATTCGCCTACGGCGCAGATGCAGTATACGCTGGCCAACCTCGCTACAGCCTTCGCGTACGTAACAACGAGTTCAACCACGAAAACCTACAAATCGGTATCAACGAAGCGCATGCCCTAGGCAAAAAGCTTTACGTGGTATGTAACATCCAACCGCACAACTCTAAGCTTAAGACTTTCATCCGCGACCTTAAGCCAGTGGTAGAAATGGGCCCAGACGCACTTATCATGTCTGATCCAGGTCTTATCATGATGGTTCGCGAAGCGTTCCCAGAAATGCCAATCCACCTGTCTGTACAGGCGAACGCAGTAAACTGGGCAACCGTGAAATTCTGGGCTGCTAACGGTGTTGAGCGTGTGATCGTTTCTCGTGAGCTTTCTCTAGAAGAAATCGAAGAAATTCGCGAGCACTGTCCTGAAACTGAACTAGAAGTTTTCGTTCACGGTGCTCTATGCATGGCCTACTCTGGTCGCTGCCTACTGTCTGGTTACATCAACAAACGTGACCCTAACCAAGGTACTTGCACTAACGCATGTCGTTGGGAATATAAAGTCGAAGAAGGCAAAGAAAACGACGCAGGTCAAATTGTTGAAGCATTCGATCCAAACGAAGCTCAAGCAATCGAAGTCGCTGACGAACGCCCTGAAACGACTATCGGTCGCGGCAAACCAACTGACGAAGTGGTATTACTTTCTGAAAGTCACCGTCCAGAAGAAAAAATGGCGGCATTTGAAGATGAGCATGGTACTTACATCATGAACTCGAAAGACCTACGCGCTATCCAGCACGTAGAACGTCTAACTAAGATGGGTGTTCACTCATTGAAGATCGAAGGCCGTACCAAGTCTTTCTACTACTGTGCTCGTACCGCTCAAGTTTACCGTAAGGCGATTGATGACGCTGTTGCAGGCAAACCATTTGATGAGAGCCTAATGGGTACGCTAGAAAGCCTAGCTCACCGCGGTTACACAGAAGGCTTCCTACGTCGTCACACTCACGACAGCTACCAAAACTACGATTACGGTTACTCTGTATCTGATGCTCAGCAATTCGTTGGTGAATTCACTGGCAAACGTCGTGGTGACATGGCGGAAGTTGAAGTTAAGAACAAATTCATCGTCGGTGACAGCCTTGAGCTGATGACGCCAAAAGGCAACGTAATCTTCACGTTAGAAGCGATGGAAAACCGTAAGTCTGAATCAATTGAAGACGCAAAAGGTAATGGCCACTTTGTATTTATCCCAGTACCAGAAGATATGGATCTGGAATACGGTCTGTTGATGCGTAACTTAAATGCAGGTCAGGACACCCGTAACCCGACTGGTAAGTAATCATGGCACTACTTATTACCGATAAGTGCATCAACTGTGACATGTGTGACCCAGAATGCCCTAACGGTGCTATTACTATGGGTGACAGCATTTTCGAGATTGACCCTACTCTTTGTACAGAGTGCAAAGGTCACTACGAAAAGCCAACATGTCAGTCAGTGTGTCCTATTACAAAATGCATTATTACCGACCCTAATCATGTTGAAACTGAAGAGCAACTGCTTGAGAAGTTCGTGATTATTCAAGGGTTAGCGTAATCAAAAGGGGTTCAACTTTGCAGTCAAAGTTGAACCTTTTTTTAACCCGACTTCTCGATAGGGTAAATATTGCAAAACATCTCTTTCTCAAAGTTATACTCCAAGCGAGAACGCCAGTCTGAAGTATTTGAAACAGGCACTAAATAAAAATTCTCCCTGCTAGTGTCAGTAACGAATGCCATTCCATACTGCATTAATTCATAATGAACATCACTAACAAACCCAGGGTCCAAACGCTGCCTACCAGTAAGATGATTGATATCATCTCTCGAAATAGAAACACCCGTATCTTCACCGCTAAATCTGTGTCTCAGCCATCCCGCAAATTCTTTTGCACAAATCATCGTCATGGTCTTGTCCTTGATTTACTCTTCGACGGGCAACAAGCCACTCAGCCCACCTATTAATATTGTCTGCGAAGCCACTTCCATAACCAACTGACAGACTCGAAGCTAAGCAATCAGAGAGTCGTGCGAATTAGTTCTATTCAAAAACAAAGAAAATGGAATTTACCACCATAAACCACTGTTTCTTAAAAACATTCATACAATACCATCTAGATAACTTAGGTTGTTTTTTATACTAATATTATTCACTGTAGACAAAAGTGTGATGATTCTCCAGTTTCATAACCGAGATACGGCAGTACCTTACCCACTCATTTCATCGTAATAAGTGGTGCACACTCGGCAGGAGTGAGCTTTCTATTTTTCTTAGCTGGGGAAGGCGTATTTTTTTTATTTGTCGCTTTTGGAGATGGAGATTTAGGCTTCCAACTTGCGAGTTCCGCACCACAGCCATCCCCCATAGGAGGCGGAGCTTGATTCACACAGTTCAGACTGGAAGCAGGACAAGTTAACCGAACATGGAAATGGTAATGATGTCCCCACCAAGGACGAACTTTGCGTAACCACGCTCGCTCACGACTCGCTTCTTGCTTACACAACTGCTCTTTAATCACTGGATGAACAAAGATTCTAGCGACACGCTCACTTTGAGCAGCACTACGAATAATTTCAAAGTGTCGCTCCTCCCAGCGGTGTTCTAGGATCTGGTATTTTTTTAGATCCACAACACTCATTGGCTTCGGCAATTGTAGCTCGTTATAAGATAGTGGCTCATCAGCTAAACGAAGCCATATATCAATGTCTAACCCAGTTTGATGACTAGAATGACCAGAAGAAAAACGTCCACCACGCGCCAAAGACAAATCACCAATGAGCAATGTTGTATTAAGGTCTTGGTTTGCTTTTCTGGCGAGGTCTTCGATAAAACGAATAGCATGTGGATGCCCATAGTAACGCTTCGTTTTACTGCGCAAAACCTGATAGCCAGCACCATCCAAAGGGAGAGGCAAAGCGCCGTCTAAACAACCATTAGCATAACTACCAATAGCAGAAGAAGAATTATTTGTGGGACCAGGAACCTGCTCCCATGGAGTAGCATAAATAAAAGCTGAGAATAATAAACTTAAACAAAAAGAAAGACTCAGCTTCATCGCAATTATTCCTTAATAGTGCTCACCATTATCATAGTAGCCTTTAGGAGAGAGGGCCGAGAAAATTACCGCGACATCGATATCTTCGCCTGCTATACCTCGAACTTGTTGAGTGATCGCTTTAGCAACCTTGTCCTGTGTTTCCTGACCACGGTCGAACCACAGCACCTCAACAAAAGGATAGGCAGTGCTTACTTCACCTTCACTGAAAAAAGTACTGTAAATGTATTCAAACGTGAAGTCCTCGCGAGGGCAATCCATTAATGGTTGTAACTCATCAGTAAGAGGTTTTGATAGTGCTTGAACCGCTTGAGGCTCTACCGCTCTAAATCGAAGATGTGGCATAAACTTGCTTCCTAATTATTAGAATTAAGCGCCGATAATAGCAGGAACTCGAATTCTTATCACCTTAGCGGTAAGAGTATAGGTGTTATTGGAAATATGAAGTTTGAGGCTAAGGCAAAGCTTACAGATGCAAAAAAGACCCAGCATTATTGCTGAAGCCTCAGAAGATGGCAGGGGTGGATTGGATCGGCACTCTGGATATTCAATAGGATTTGCTACCAATAGGACTTGCTACTAAGCTAATGCTCTTTTCTTCAAACGTATAAAAGCCTCAGCATTTCTGCTGAGGCTTTAGAAGATGGCAGGGGTGGAGAGATTCGAACTCCCAACACGCGGATTTGGAATCCGCTGCTCTGCCAATTGGAGCTACACCCCTGTGGTTCGTGTTTAATGAGACGACTCTCGAATAAGTGGCGGAGCGGAC
>NZ_JAHGAI010000100.1:0-1078 GCF_030248515.1 Vibrio sp. D401a
GTTCAGGAGTTTGAGTAGAAGGAGAATCAGGCATACCATTACCTACTGTGTTTGGTTTCTCTATTCCTTTAGACCAATTTATCTGAACAACGGATAAAAGAACTCGAGCAACAACTCGAAGAAACTCAACTGAAAGCGGACTTCTTTGAGGCTGTCGTAAAAGTAATGGATAGAGATTTCGGAGTCCGAATCTCAAAGAAGCGCAAAGCCGAGTTATTAAGGAAAAAACGGTCAAAAAGCTCACAGTAACTAAAGCTTGTCACTTCATCGGGATTACTCGGCAGGCGTTTTACAAACGCTGCGCGCTCGAGCTTCAGCGAACTCAGAAAGAGCAATCTGTCATTGGGTTCGTCAAAGAGCAAAGGATTCGACATCCTCGATTAGGAACTCGAAAGCTAAAGTACTTACTCAGTCAGAGTAACATTTATATAGGGCGAGACAGTCTGTTTTTATTGCTAAAACAGCATCGCCTATTGGTCTTAAACCGTAGGGCTTATCATCGAACAACAAACAGCCATCACCGGTTCCACTGCCATCCAAACCGAATCAAAGAGGGCATGGTTCCAAATAAACCGGAGCAGTTGTGGGTCGCTGATATTACTTACTTGGCAACACGAGCGGGAAATACTTATCTCAGCTTAATCACTGACGCTTACTCGAGGAAGATAGTTGGGTATCATCTCGATGATAATATGAAGACGCAAGCCGTTAAGAGTGCGTTCCTGAAAGCTTTGAAAAAGCGGCGATATGAGGGAGAGCTTATCCATCACTCTGATCGAGGTATTCAATACTGCTCTGAAGAATATCAGTCATTACACAGAAAATATCATGTGACATGCTCTATGACTGATGGGTACGACTGCTATCAAAACGCTCTAGCGGAAAGAGTAAATGGTATCTTAAAGATGGAGTACTTGCTGACTAAGCCGAATGACTTGAATGAAGCTAAGAAAATGGTCGCTGAGTCTGTGAAACTCTATAATGAACAGAGACCACATACAGCTCTAAAATACAAAACGCCCGATGAAGTTCATCGAGCGTTTTAACTAAAAGTGTCAACCCATATCAGGACGGGTCA
>NZ_JAHGAI010000101.1:0-1468 GCF_030248515.1 Vibrio sp. D401a
CTTTTAAACAGTTTGTTATGAATCAGTCGTCCAACACCAAATTTTTATACCAAGGATTACTTTCCAAGGGACGTATAGACCATCCCAATTTAATACTGGTTGGGTTTCTAAGTGGTAGATTCCAATCCTTGTGATAATCATGGATTCACTCATGCCAGTCACCAAACTTGGCATTTCTCAACGGATACATACCAAATTTTTCATAAAAATGTGAGATTAAGTCTGATTCTACATCTTTATAGGCATCACTGTTTCCTCGAACTTTCACTTCAGTCATCCAAACGTGTATAGCTATATCTTGCAGAGAATCTGATAAATTTCTGAGCCAAAACTTTAAGTGATTACCAATTCGCGCACGCAGTTGACCACGACCAATATAAAGTACTTTTGATGGTTTCCCTTCGTAATCAATACTTAAATTTTCCGCGATAGTAATTACGTAGATTCCCTGATTAACCGAAGATAAACTCGTTTCAAATTCATCTTTCCACACATAGTCTAACTCAGACATAATCTTGCTTCGGATTTTAGAGTCAATCCAATCCCAGACATCCTCTTTTACGTTATCGTAGGATAATGTGCGAAGATTAATTCCCATGTCAGAAGCAAATTCACTAAACCTTATAGGGTGTTCGTTCTTTACCCAATTATATTCTATGTATGCCACTTTTTACCTCTTAACCAAAGTGATTCATAACGCCGCATTAAGGTGTGAGCGGCGCTTGGCTATACTTGAGCGAAGCGAAACTGCCAAGCGTTGCGAATCACTCTTAAATGCTTTGTTATGTTTGGTGTTAAAGGGATAGACGCAACTCTATTTCACGCCCTTCAACTAAGTGACCTGTTGATACAAAACCACAACTTTCGTAGAAACCTTGAGGGCTATCTGAACCCGTAACAACACTTGTGTATAGAGCCGATATTCCAAACTCATGAACCAATGTTGATTTCAACAAATCAATAGCAATACGCCCGTACCCCTTTGACTGTTGAGACTTATCAAGCATGAACCGCCAAAGTTCAAACTTACCTGAAACTGTGTCTGCGTTTACTAAAACAAAGCCAATTGGATTATTGTCAGAATAGATACCTTTGAACCAAGGAAAACTCATAAAGTTTGCTTCAGCCAATGAAATAGCATTGCTATCAACATGATTTACCTGGTTTTGAGCTACCTGTAACTGGCAAATCTCATAGAAGTTCGTTTTGTCTATACTTCTTAATTCGAGGCTCATACTACCAACTTCCGTCGAAAACTGGTGTACCCCACAAAAAGTAGACAGTACATAACTACATACTTTCGTACTCAACTGGGCTGATGTACCCCAACGCTGAGTGTCTTCTTCTGCGATTGTAAAATACCTCGATGTATTCGAAGATGCCCATTCGGGCTTCTTCGACTGTTTGATAGTCTTCTGCGTATATCAGTTCGACTTTCAGTCGACTGTAGAACGACTCCATCACCGCA
>NZ_JAHGAI010000102.1:0-1137 GCF_030248515.1 Vibrio sp. D401a
AATGCTTTGTTATGTTTTGGGTTCAATGGATATCTAAAACACTATTTTTCGTGCTTAAAACGATACCTTTCAGATAAACAAACCAAGGAACCGACTAACGCCGCAACACATACTACAACGGTCTGATAAGTCGCCCCTGTTACCTTAAAATCATTCAATATCTCCGTTGCCGCCAACATGGGCAATGTTACGGTGAGAGCTAGGCTGACTAGTTTTGTTGTTTTTAACCTTGCTCCCCTCCGCCTACTGTAAAAATAATACGCATAATCCGAATAAAGGACAAACAGAGAAATAAATAGAGCCAGTATCCAAAACATTAACTATAAATCCTCTGGTCTAAGTAAGTTACGACGCACAAGTTCCTTTTTTGCGGACATGGAGTCAGCTTCATTAAAACCTTTTATTACACTGGCAAGAATAACAGCTACGAAAAACGCTCTCGAGCTAACTTGTTGAGCGGAAGCAGATAACTTCAACTTATTTAATGCTTCCTCAGCTATATGAACAGATGCCATATCTTTCACCAAGGAAGCGCCACCACCTTTTGATAAAGAATAAATTATGGCTGCGGCAAAACCAACTTCGAGCTTAACTTCTATTGTTATAAACCATGTTGAGAGAAAGTCAGCAACTGCTTTATGTGTTTTAAAGTACTCTTGTAATTCGCGATTTGATAAACTCCAAGGATTCCACATTGGTTTTGCAATACTCTGCGCAACTAGCATTTGCACCTTACCAAAAAACCTCCGATTCCCAAGAGCCTGAGCTTACTCCATGACCTTTCTTTGTTCGATTTTACTTAATTGTCGATACAGAATGACTCCCGTGAGAACTGGAAGTACACTTTCTCTGTTGCCTCGAACAAAGTTCAGATCGTCATCTAACCCCGTTAGTATTGCCAACTGAACTACAGGTTCAGTTTTTAAAGTCTGCTCACTATAACCTCTAACCATTTTTAATTTCCCAAAGTATCTTATGCCGTTTGCGTACAATATCTATAACAAATTGATATGCAAGTGATGGCAATAAATTTCAGCTAGAACGTATCAATGTTTGGAAAATAAAAGGGGAAATTAGAGATAGTCGCCGCAAAAGCTAAGTATTTCCTGAAGAAACATAACGCTCTGTTAAGGGGTG
>NZ_JAHGAI010000103.1:0-608 GCF_030248515.1 Vibrio sp. D401a
CTTAACAGGGCGTTATGTTGCAATGAGCTTTCGATATGCTCTAATGTTACATAAATCGTTATTGTTCCGAGAGAAATCGAATCATGTATCAACTGCGCTGCACTAAGAAATCACAAGACTTGCTGGGTCTTAGACCCCAAGACCTGTCAGATATTGAAAGCGAACATCATATTCTCGGTAATTGGTATATGCATACATTTACTCAAGAGCGTCGAAAATGTCTCTTTTTCATGGAAGAGAAAACTCTAATGTCTTTTGTGCTTATCGGTTTCAAAAAGTCAGAACTCAAGCATTTTAATGAAGCTTTCAAAAGTGGGTTGTTGACCTTACTAGAGCTTGAAAATGCTCCAAATGAGATTCTTTCTTCGTTTGGAAATGCAGAGCCGAATATTAGCTTTACCAAAACTGACAGTCGAAAGTTACTTGGTCACGTTAACGATAAAATGTCGTTGTACCAAGATTTCATATATTCAGATGGCGGTATTGAGCATTGTGATCTAGCGCAGATCACCGCAAAAATTAATAGAATGCCTCAAAAAGAGCTGGGTTGGGCATTATCAATAGATGCCTTCAATGAGCTCTTCAACTAGCAACATAACAAACTGTTC
>NZ_JAHGAI010000104.1:0-565 GCF_030248515.1 Vibrio sp. D401a
CTTAACAGGGCGTTATACCTTTTTTTAGTTGGAGTCTTATGCTCGAGTTTGAAGGCATAGCTAGTCTTGAAGCTATGGTCGATAAGTGTGAAAAACATCTTTTTTCCAAAACAAATCGGAAAGTTGTCAGGTACCGTCAAGAGTATTTAGCAGAATGGTTGTCTGACGAGCTAAAAGAAGACAATGAAAAACTGTTAAAAGACCTTAGTGGTTCAGCCAATGTTTACGCCATATTCGAATCAAAGAATGGTAAAACGTTTCAAGTCAAATATATTGGTCAGACTAAGCGGAAAGGCGCTAGAACTAGACTAACTAATCATCTCATAAAGAAGCACGAGAAGACTGGTGCAAAATTACAGCGTGTAATGGACAGTGTTAGATCTGGAAACGACATATGTATTTCGTGGGTTCAAATAGAGCCTGAGTCATTGCGTCATTATGTCGAGGAAAAGTTAATTGAAAAGCATTCATTAGAGTGGAATGTTCACGGGCAATCAAAGGTATAACAAACTGTTTAAGAGTGATTCGCAACGCGTGGCATTTTTACTATGCGTTGTGTTTAGTG
>NZ_JAHGAI010000105.1:0-602 GCF_030248515.1 Vibrio sp. D401a
CAATTGGTTGTTACCCAGGTTAACCACTTTCGCCGTGGTCAGAAGGTTTTCACCAAGCGCTAAAGTAACGGTATCACCAACTTTCACATCGCCGCCTACCGTACCTGACAGCGTTACTTTACCTGTGCTTTCTGCTTCGTTAATGGTGTTGTCATTACCCACCACAATTGGATCGAGGTCGATACTCGCCGTTGGCGCGTCGACATCGACTTGGTAGGTTTCAGTATCCGTTTCAGTCACAGCATTACCTGCACCATCAGTAATGGTTACCGACGCTGTCACAGACTGGTCGTTGAAGCTCGCTAATGTGCTAGCGTCAACATCCGCGCTAAAGCCAAGCTCGCCATCAGCTAGCTTGATAACTTCCACTTCAGCCAGCAGGTTATCGCCCAATTTCAGTTGAACCGTATCACCTTCAACAACTTCACCACCTACAGTACCGGTAAGAGTGACTTGGCCTGTCGCTTCCGCTTGGTTGATAACGTTGTCGTCACCCACCACAATTGGATCGAGGTCGATGCTCGCCGTTGGCGCATCCACATCGACTAGGTAAGTTTCAGTGTCACTTTTCTCGACGCTGTTGCCCGCTTCATCGGTCACGG
>NZ_JAHGAI010000106.1:0-1381 GCF_030248515.1 Vibrio sp. D401a
CCTGTTAAGGTGTGAGCAACGCAATACCGATGCCGCCGCATACCGCCTTAATCACTTAAACCAACGCATGGTAAAAATGCCACGCGTTGCGAATCACTCTTAAACAGATTGTTAGTATTCAGTTCCTCAGAACGGAATATCGTCATCAAAGTCCATACCAGCAGGTTGCTGTTGTGGCTGCCCCCAAATAGGTTGTTGAGGTTGTGGTAGAACTTGTTTAGCTTGACACTTACTGCAACCTTTTGACGTATCTTTGCTCATATCTTGTTTCTTTAGATAGGAGCCACAACTACTACACTCCGGTACTTTGAATAGCTCAGTACCACAGCCACCACAGAAACGAGTTTCGGCTATCGGGTACCCACACGAACATTGATAGGTGAGTTTGTCTCCACAGGAAGTACAATGAATATCAATGCAGTTTTCTGTAAAATTAGCTCCCCTGTAGTACCCATTTGGTGACCATTGCGCATCTGGACATTTCAAATTCGAGCAAAGTGCTTTGCTTGGCGTGTTTATTGCGAAATGCCCAGCGCCAGAAATGCTTTTTAACTCCCTCAAAATGTCATCGACATTTTGATAGCGATTATTTGCGTCATACTCTGAAGCCTTATTTATTAAGTTTCGTAAAGCATAAGGAACTGATAGTTCTGGCTTGTCCAACGCTTTGAGCGTTGGTGTGCCCGTTAGCAATTTGCAGAGTGTTAGCCCCAAAGAGTAAATGTCAGAACGGCTATCAACGTTTTTCATATCAACGCTTTGCTCTGGAGACATGTACTCCACCGAGCCTAGGTGGTCTCCAGTTCTTGTTGCTCTTGTAAAGTTTGGGTTTCCAGAAGGCGCAAAGCCAATTGAGAAATCGATCAGGTAAGCGTGACCGGCTGACGATAGCATGATGTTTGAGGGCTTTATGTCTCTATGAATGATTCCCTTTGCATGCACAAGTGACAAAGCATCAAGAATCTGAGTTGCAATTGTGATGACCTGTCGATGCTCAATTACACCGTGCTTTTGGACATAATCTTCCAAATTTGTACCATCGATATACTCCATAACGATGTATGGAACCGAATCATTCTCACATTTAACTTCGCCATGAGTAATGACATACGGAATCGCTGGATGTTGCGCCTCGGCAAGAATGAACGCTTCCCTCTTAAACTTTTTCTTTAGCTCGGAGTTGTTTCGATTAAATACACTATCGAAGAACTTTACGGCAACGAACCTTTCCAAGGAGCTTTGCTTGGCTTTCTTGGTTTTACCAGAAAGCCCACTTCCAATATCCTCGAGCAAGTTAAAGCCTTGTCGCTTTAGATGAATTGAATACTCGTCCAACATTTACCTCTGAACTTTATAAGAATACTAACGCCGCGTTAAGTAG
>NZ_JAHGAI010000107.1:0-1411 GCF_030248515.1 Vibrio sp. D401a
CTGTTCAAGAGGGATTCGCAACGCGTGGCACTTTTACTATGCGTTGGTTTTAGTGATTAAGGTGGTATGCGGCAGCTTTCGTATTGCGTTGCTCACCCCTTAACAGGGCGTTAAATTTTAGGAGATAAACTTGGCATATTGTCAGTGTGGTGATTTTGAAGTTCTCGAACATGTAAAAGTAATTGCGTTCGAGAGTGAGTCGTTGTTCGTTACTCCTGAACTCGAGGAGTGGAGACCTAACATTCAAATAATTTTTAAGCGTAGTGGGCGCAATGAAAAAGCAAGAATGTTGCAGTTTTTCAACCACTACGATACTGCTGTGTTAGAGTTCACGAATTGGCATTCCAGCGAAAAAAAGTCGATGCTTGGTCCTTATGAGATAGGTGAACTACCTTCAGGTGAAAAGGTATCAGTATTTATTGTTCACGAATTTATAGATGATGATCCTTTTCCAACCCATAGTATGGAACTTCAATTTATGAAAGGGGGTGAAGATGACTTCGACATCCTCTAGTCAAAAAAATAAGTCCGGTGGTCAATTTTCTAAATCACGAATCTTGTTTGAAGAAGAGTATGAAAACTTATCTCATACGAAGATTTCGATATCAGAAGAGAAGCTTAGGCTACAACTAATCGAATATGAAAAGTCAGTAAAGTACAGGTTTGCATGGGGTGCTCCATTAGGTGTGTTCCTGACTTTGATCACTGCAATTCTGACGACAGATTTTAAAATGTTCCTTTTACTCGATAAAGAGAAGTGGGAGTTGCTTTATTGGGTGGGTGCTTCGTTTACTTTTTATCTTTCAGTTAAGTATTGGCTCAATGCGAGAAGCCACAAAGTGACCATGGATGTATTGATAGATCGCATCAAGAATAAAATTTAACAAAGCATTTAAGAGTGATTCGCAACGCTTGGCATTTTCGCTTCGCTCAAGTATAGCCAAGCGTCGCTCACACCTTAATGCGGCGTTATGTGTTTGGTTGCAATCGTCGCGATCTGGTGATAATGTGAGCTCAATACATCGAATCTAATGTCGTGCTCTGATTTAGGTTTGAAAGTCTTAATTTCATGGTTAGTTCAAATCGCTTCATTGTTTTTGTTTTTTATAACGTTAACAGGAGTTGAAATTATGAGTTTAAATGACTTGTTTAAGGCGTATGTGGGGGAACTTGGGAGGTGCATTTCAGATAACCCCTGCAGTAGTTACACAGTGATCAGGCAGGATGACTTGAGTCTGATAATTTAATGAATAGCACGACGAGGGGTTAAGTTCCCCCACCTCCACCAATTCGCCCGTAAGCATTGTCTTGCGGGCTTTTTAGTATCAACACATAACAAACTGTTCAAGAGGGATTCGCAACGCGTGGCATTTTCACTATCCGTTGGTTTTAGTGTTTAAGGTGGTATGCG
>NZ_JAHGAI010000108.1:0-720 GCF_030248515.1 Vibrio sp. D401a
TTGGTTTTAGTGGTTAAAGTGTTATGCGGAAGCTTCGGTATTGCGTGCCTCACACCTTAACAAAGCGTTATGCCTTTTGGGAGAAAATATGCAGTTTTACAAAGCAGATGAATATCAGGCATCTTGCGAAAACCTGTATCATAAGTACGAACTTGAGATAGCTGCTTTACTTCCAGATGCATCTATTGAGCATATTGGAGCTTCCTCTATCCCCAATGCTGTATCTAAAGGTGACCTAGACATACTTGTTGGTGTTAACGGCAAGGAACTAGAGAATGCAGTAAAGTTACTTTCTACTCTAGGCTTCAACGAAAAATCCGATACGTTAAGAACTCCGGAGCTTTGCATGCTGGAAAATAGCTCAGGTGAGGATGTCGCTTTTCAAGTTGTAGCTAATGGTTCGGAATTTGAGTTTTTTGTGGGGTTTAGAGACAAACTCCGTAAAAGTCCTGAGTTAGTTCAACGATACAATGAGCTGAAAATGTCTTGTACAGGTTGGTCTCAAGAAGAGTATCGTCGGAAAAAATCAGCTTGTATTGAGTGCGTGTTAGGACAGGCATAACAAACTGTTTAAGAGTGATTCGCAACGCGTGGCATTTTCACTATGCATTGGTTGTAGTGTTTAAGGTGGTATGCGGCGGCTATTGTATTGCGTTGCTCACCCCTTAACAGGGCGTTAACTGGATTCAAGGAGTTTTGAGTTTATGAATAAATCTTCAG
>NZ_JAHGAI010000109.1:0-574 GCF_030248515.1 Vibrio sp. D401a
CATAACAAACTGTTCAAGAGGGATTCGCAACGCGTGGCATTTTCACTATCCGTTGGTTTTAGTGTTTAAGGTGGTATGCGGGGGCTTCAGTATTGCGTTGCTCACCCCTTAACAGGGCGTTAGGTCAATTAATAGAATATCACTACACAAATAATGATAGATTGATGCAGCTAAACGACTTAAAAGGACGTTTGACGCTTTTAATTGCTCATCTTCAACTAAACCATAACGATGCCAAGATAATTTCAATATACGAGCGTGCTTTGTTTGACGTAGATGAGCTGATTTGCAATGGTTTTAACCAAAATCAATTGTCGAATGTTAGTGATTCAATCCTAGATCTTTTTAATCGGCACAAAGATTGGGTACCTCCCTTAGAAGTTGGCTCTGATGGTAAGTTGTCTGAGCCGCAATGGTTTTTAGCGCTAGAAAACTATCTTCAACCTGTTCTAAAAAGTGCAAGGAAACTAAAGGAGTTGGGTGCGCGATAATTCACCTAACAAATTGTTCAAGAGGGATTCGCAACGCGTGGCATTTTTACTATGCGTTGGTTTTAGTGTTTAAGGTGGCATGC
>NZ_JAHGAI010000011.1:0-1194 GCF_030248515.1 Vibrio sp. D401a
AATTCGTTAAGAATTAGTCGAAGATCTTAGCAACAACACCAGCACCTACTGTACGGCCACCTTCACGGATAGCGAAACGTAGACCTTCGTCCATAGCGATAGGAGCGATTAGCTCAACTTGCATTTGGATGTTGTCGCCTGGCATTACCATTTCTACGCCTTCTGGTAGAGAGATGTCACCAGTTACGTCAGTTGTACGGAAGTAGAACTGTGGACGGTAGCCTTTGAAGAATGGAGTGTGACGACCACCTTCATCTTTAGAAAGTACGTATACTTCTGACTCGAACTTAGTGTGTGGGTTGATTGACTTAGGAGCTGCTAGTACTTGACCACGCTCTACTTCGTCACGTTTAGTACCACGTAGAAGTGCACCAACGTTCTCACCCGCACGACCTTCGTCTAGAAGCTTACGGAACATCTCAACACCAGTACAAGTAGTAGTTGTAGTTTCTTTGATACCTACGATTTCTACTTCGTCACCTACAGTTAGGATACCGCGCTCGATACGACCAGTAACTACTGTACCACGACCTTGGATTGAGAATACGTCTTCGATAGGCATTAGGAATGGCTGATCGATTGCACGCTCTGGTTCTGGGATGTATGAATCTAGCGCTTCTGCTAGTTCAACAATCTTAGCTTCCCACTGCTCTTCGCCGTTTAGTGCGCCTAGTGCAGAACCTTGGATAACTGGTAGGTCATCACCTGGGAAGTCGTACTCAGATAGAAGTTCACGAACTTCCATTTCTACTAGTTCTAGTAGCTCTTCATCGTCAACCATGTCACATTTGTTCATGAATACGATGATGTAAGGGATACCAACCTGACGGCCTAGTAGGATGTGCTCACGAGTTTGTGGCATTGGACCATCAGTAGCAGCAACTACAAGAATACCACCGTCCATCTGTGCAGCACCAGTGATCATGTTCTTAACGTAGTCCGCGTGTCCTGGACAGTCAACGTGCGCGTAGTGGCGAGTTGGAGTATCGTACTCTACGTGAGAAGTAGCGATTGTGATACCGCGCTCACGCTCTTCTGGAGCGTTATCGATAGATGCGAAGTCACGAGCAGCACCGCCGTATACTTTAGCAAGTGTTGTACAGATAGCTGCAGTTAGAGTTGTTTTACCGTGGTCAACGTGGCCGATAGTACCAACGTTTACGTGCGGTTTTACACGTTCAAATTTTTCTTTAG
>NZ_JAHGAI010000110.1:0-701 GCF_030248515.1 Vibrio sp. D401a
ATGCCAAGCGTTACGAATCACTCTTAAACGCTTTGTTATGCGAATTTTTCAACTCTGCTGACTGAATAGTTGTGGTAATGAGCTCTTCAAAAAGTTCTAACTGCCCAGCTGGAATTAATTGATTCTGAATAGTTTTCCGTTTATTAGAGTCAAACAGCCGCTCTGCCACCCAACCAATGAGATACATCATTGAAAGACAACCTCCTGCGGTGGCTATATTACCTTCTACTATTAGAGGCAGATCCTGAACGTCGCCTCCCATCTTTTGTAGAACACCTTTAGCATCTGGATTGGTTGTTAATGGCTTACCTTTTAGTAAACCGAGCTCATGAAGGATGAATGAACCAGCACATATCGAGCCAATTAGCTGTTTCTTTGGGTCAAGGCTCAACGCTGACATAAATTCATCATCTTTCATCGCTGCTGGAATACCACGCTTACCACTAGTGATAAGAACGACATCTTGGTTCGTCACCTCTGAAATATGCCCGTCTGTTATAACTTTCATACCAAGGTGGGAGTGATGTTCAGGTTTAGTTCCCAGTATGCTGACCGTCCAACTATCGGTTGTTCTCCCAAGCAAATCATACATAAGAAAAAAGTCTACATCTGTGAAATCATCAAATATAACAACGCCAACTTTGTACATAAATCTCTATTCCTTTCGCTGACCTCATGAATCGCATAACGCCCTGTTAAGG
>NZ_JAHGAI010000111.1:0-656 GCF_030248515.1 Vibrio sp. D401a
CCGCTGCATACCGCCTTAATCACTTAAACAAACGCATAGTGAAAATGCCACGCGTTGCGAATCCCTCTTGAACAGTTTGTTATGTGAATTTTAGCCGTGTGCGTCGATACTATCTTTTGGGGCTGTCCATGCCATAGTCTCTGATGACACCCGCAACTCTGAGTCTGTAGCTTTCAAAAACACCACTACGACCTTTTAATTGAGCAAATCGATGAGATTCTAGATTGCGCCACTCTTGAATTGCTTTTTCGTCACGCCAAAATGACAAAGATAGAACCTTGCTGTCATTTGTTAGACTTTGGAAACGTTCGATTGAGATAAAACCATCAATATCTGATAGCAGCGGTTTTAGTTCACTTGCAATATCTAGATATTCAGAAGTTTTACCCTCTGCTACCTGTACTTCAAAAATTACTGCGATCATAACTCACCAGGCTACGACTAATATATTCGAGCATTTTACCGAATTGGAGCTGCTGTAAATATGAGTTGTAGCAAGAAGTTAGAGATTAGATTCTGTGATTTTTCGCCATTCACATAACGCCCTGTTAAGGTGTGAGCAACGCAATACCGATGCCGCCGCATACCGCCTTAATCACTTAAACCAACGCATGGTAAAAATGCCACGCGTTGCGAATCACTCTTAAACAGATTGT
>NZ_JAHGAI010000112.1:0-737 GCF_030248515.1 Vibrio sp. D401a
CATTTAAACACAAACTAGCCTACACTTTTAAAACAAATCCACATTACTAAAAACTGATTAAAAATAAGACCTTGAGAAGGAAAGCACAGTTACATGATTATCAATTACATCTTCGAATAACGCCCTGTTAAGGTGTGAGCAACGCAATACCAATGCCGCCGCATACCACCTTAATCACCTAAACTAACGCATGATGAAAATGCCACGCGTTGCGAATCACTCTTAAACAGTTTGTTAGCCTTTTACTCACGTGATCTACATTTCACCTGATGCTCTTAATTTATCTATATCTTCACGCAGGCTCTTTGCTGACAGATGAATTGCATGTTTGGAAATATTTGCACATCTATTCTTCAATTGAGCGACCTCACTTTCAGGTGACTGCTCAGCAACTTCTTGAATGATGATATGATCCAACACCTTCTTAGCTCCCCACTTTGACCAAGACATACTTTCTTCTAATTCCTGCACAGATCTGGATATTGAATAATAGGATGCCATATACGAATCATCATCCATGTTAGATTTATCATAAAACATGCAAAAGGTGGCATTTCGATAATACGACATAGATTGTTTAAACAGATTTTCGACATCATTAGCAAGTGTTAACTGACTGAAAGACAACCCCGCAACCAATATTAATCTTTTCATTCTTACCTTCTAAATATACGGTGATACTCCGTTGAATCTAGCCACATGAAGAAAAGGCTAACGCCCTGTTAAGGTGTGAGCAA
>NZ_JAHGAI010000113.1:0-571 GCF_030248515.1 Vibrio sp. D401a
AACAAACTGTTTAAAAGTGATTCGCAACGCGTGGCATTTTCACTATGCGTTGTGTTTGGTGTTTCAGGTGGTATGCGGTGGCATCGGTATTGCGTTGCTCACACCTTAACAGGGCGTTATGTTTCAAGGAGGAAATTTGAAAGCTTTATCAGTAGTTAAGCCGTGGGGAACAATGATTGCAGATGAAATAAAATCATTGGAAATCCGAGGCTGGGCACCAGAGCAAATGCCAATGCTAAGTGTTGCCTTAGTTCAAAATAGTAAACGGTTAACAAAAAACGGCGATGAGGATTTTGACGGTGAAGTTGTGGCGGTCATCGATATCGTTTCCTGTGTCCCTTGGGTAAAGGAAGACTGTAAATTTTCAGGTTGCGACGAGTCAGAGTTTGAAGAGGGCTGGTTGGCATGGCGGTTGAGTAATATAAGAAAGCTCAATAACCCAGTGCCAGCAACGGCTAAGAGAAAATTCTATAATCTTACGGGTGAAGAAGCCTTAGCAGTCATACTTGAGCTAGAAACATAACAAACTGCTCAAGAGGGATTCGCAACGCGTGGCATTTTCACTATGCGT
>NZ_JAHGAI010000114.1:0-691 GCF_030248515.1 Vibrio sp. D401a
AACATAACAAACTGCTCAAGAGGGATTCGCAACGCGTGGCATTTTCACTATGCGTTTAATTTAGTGATTAAGGTGGTTTGCGGCGGCTTTGGTATTGCGTTGCTCACCCCTTAGCAGGGCGTTATATTTTACTGGAGTTCATCATGCTAAACAGAATCGAAGAATGGATTGATTTAACGAACGAAAGGTTTTCTAGCCAACGAAAAATTTGTACGTTGTTTGCGCGTCAGTTCGCCGGCTTCTACTCCGAAGAATTTCTAGCTGACTCATATTTTGTGATCGTTGATAGTATCCCAAAGCCAGATTTCCCAGAATTACGTGAAGCGGGTTTAGGTGACTTTCTTGATATGGAAATTCAAGGTATTACATATAAGAACACTTATTATATTTTACCGACTTTCGCTCAGGACCTACGACTGCACTTTCACGAGTTGGTGCATGTTGCTCAATGGAAAACTCTTGGCGCTCCAGGCTTTTTGCAACGCTACATAGCCGAGGTTCAAAGTGTTGGCTATAAGGATGCTCCGCTGGAGAAATTAGCTTATGCATTTGATCATCACTTTTCTCAAGGTGGGCAAAAAGTTGATGTTCCAAGCTATGTAGAAAATAAAATATAACAAACTGTTTAAGAGTGATTCGCAACGCGTGGCATTTTCACTATGCGTTGGTTTTGGTGTTTAAGGTGGTATGC
>NZ_JAHGAI010000115.1:0-1455 GCF_030248515.1 Vibrio sp. D401a
CTTAATGCGGCGTTAGGCTTTTTTAACAAGTTCGGAGTAGTATTGAAAAATTTAAGAAAGTTAGTTCATTACGGACTGTTAGTTATCTTGTTTGGTATTTGTTTCCAATCTGTGTTTGAAGTGCAGGCACGCAAAAAACTGAGTCTTCAGTTAGAAAACAAGATTCAGCAGTATGAAAGCAAAACTGTGGAATCTTTCAAAGAGATTGAAGCGCTTTTTAATTTGCCCGTGTACTCGGATGAATCACACAGTTATGAAGCAAACGAGTATGTTTACACTTACCGACGTATCAAAAATTACTTGGACGAATCACAAGTATCAACAGTTGATGTTCAAGTCTTAAAAGCAAACCAAGCTTTATTGCTTGCTGTTAGAGAAATCGGGTTGCAAATGAGTACAACTGAAGCCGGCAAGGTTGCAAGTGATCCTCTGATCTTTATCTATGAGAATTTATCTAAAAACGTGACGTTTGGTGAGGGTGCGGATCGCCTTTCAATACCTTTTTTTCCTGTCTTAAGCGATTCAACATTATTTCTAATTGCTCTTACTTGTGCTGGAGCTGTTGGTTCTGCGTTTAGGGCAATAAATGATATCCAGACAGCATTTGTTCGTCCGTTTTTAATAGGCTCAATCACCGGCTTTGTTGTTTTTCTCGTACTTCAAAGTGGTGTGTATCTCGTGTTTGCCGATGTCCGCACAGCATTGGTTGACTTTAATATGTATACAAACACACTTTTTGCCTTTGGTGCTGGGTTCTTTAATAACGAGTTAATCTCTTTTGTAAGGCAAAAATTAGTCAGTGCAACAGGACAAGCCTAACAAAGCGTTTAAGACGGATTCACAACGCTTGGCATTTTTGGTTTGTATCAGCTTAAGTGTTTACGGCACAATGGTTTAGGTTAGGTGGTTGCGTTGTTCACCACTTAACGCGGCGTTATGTGCTTTGGGAGAAAATGGAAATGGATATTCCCGACAGATTCAAAAATGTAAGATACGTTTCATCCCGCATTCCGGGTTGCAAAGATGATTCAGACTTAACGCTTGGAGCTAACTGTCAGGTCTTTGCTTATAACCTGCTCAGAGACTTCGGTCTAAATCCACCTAACTACCGTTCTAGTGAATTGTGGGATGACTCGGAGTTTAGTGAGGTGGTTATTGAGTTTAAGCCGCTAGATATCATGATGTACAACGACTCTACTGACTCATACGGCGCACACGTTGGGGTGTATGTCGGTAATGGACTCGTCTACCATCTTTCTTTATCCAATGGCGTACCCATGTTTGAGCGCCATTTAGACTTACTTCAACAAAGTAGGTATCAGTTTTTTATTGGCGCTAAGCGTATAAAACAGTTTGGTGCATAACGTAAGCACGCACATAACAAACTGTTCAAGAGGGATTCGCAACGCGTGGCACTTTTACTATGCGTTGGTTTTAGTGATTAAGGTGGTATGC
>NZ_JAHGAI010000116.1:0-686 GCF_030248515.1 Vibrio sp. D401a
AGTGTTTATGTCACAACGGTTTAGGTAGGGTGGATCTGCGTCTTTCACACCTTAACCGCGCGTTATACCACAATCAATCATCTAACCTTTTCATGGCTTTACGGTAAACATCGCTGTGTTCTCGTTTTCCGACTGCTAAGACGGTTACAATGATGACATCGTCTTCAACTTTGTAGACGAGATGGTAGCCCGATTGACGCAACTTAATTTTATACATGTTGTCAGATCCAGAAAGTTTTGAAGCTGGAACATGTGGGTTATCTAAGCGCTCGATTAGCTTTTTCTTAAATTGTTGTTGCAGAGTAGAGCCAAGCCTCTTCCACTCTTTGAGTGCGCTCTTTTTAAAGTCGAGTTTATAGGTCATCAATATTTACCGAAATGCTCTCTTCAGATTCACGCTCTTTAGCGATAGCTAGTGGTTCAAGATCTTCGAGTCTGTCCATCATCATTTCGTACGCTTCTGCAGGTACGCAATAAAATGCTGGCTCATTTCGGTTTAATACAGCAACAGGTTGGCCGTATGTACTAGTTGCAACTTTCATAGGATTAGCTTTCAACTCAGTGATGCTTGCAGCAACATCGGCTAAAATTCTAGTGGTCATATAATCGGTCTCTTAAGTGGTCTTTGCGTTGGTCGTTTTAGCCTCAATAAAGCGGTATAAGAAGTTGCTTAAGAGTGATTCGCA
>NZ_JAHGAI010000117.1:0-623 GCF_030248515.1 Vibrio sp. D401a
CTTAACAGGGCGTTATATGATTTAAGGAGAAATCTTTGAGCAATTGGGATGATGTTGCTGGTAAAGTTGAGTTTAATCTTCAATTAATCAGTGAGTTACTTATTAATACAGTGCCATATTCTAGCCAAGTTCTTGATTTTGGTTGTGGGTATGGAAGAGTAACCAATGAGCTTTATGACTTAGGTTATAAAAGTATTTGTGGTGTTGATTCTTCATTGGAAATGATTAATCGTGGAAACAAGGAATTCCCGCATCTAGAGCTGAACTACTCAAAAGGTTCACTGCTTCCTTTTTCTGATTCTTCCTTTGATGCCATTGTTACGTGTGCTGTTTTTACGTGTATTCCAGAAGTACAAACTAGGGTAAATGTAGTTTCTGAGCTACTAAGAATTTTAAAGCCAAATGGAGTTATTTATTTGGCTGAATTTTGCTCTGATGAAAGTCTTTTTTTTACTTCTGGTGTTGGGGTTCCAATGTGGCATGGAACTCAAGCTGAAATTGAAAACATAGTTGATGGGTTTGTACTAGAAAAGTCTATCGTTGTTAATAATCAAACGATGACAGGGCATAATAGTAAGGCTTGTCACGTAGTGGCTAGAAAAATCATATAACAAAGCATTTAA
>NZ_JAHGAI010000118.1:0-833 GCF_030248515.1 Vibrio sp. D401a
GCATACCACCTTAATCACTAAAACCAACGCATAGTGAAAATACCACGCGTTGCGAATCCCTCTTGAACAGTTTGTTAGGTGTCTGTTCGCGAATTATGGAACAACGCCTTTAATTCCGAAACAGACAGTGGCTCTTTACCTCTGTGAAGTATCGAATGACAATTAGAACAAACTGGTATTAAGTCCTTAGTTGGATTAACTATGTAACTCGCTTTAATTTCATGTAGTGGTTTAATATGGTGTACTTCAATAAAGCCTTCCCCATATGCACCATAATGTTCTCCAAAATCGAAACCACATATGTTGCATATGCATTTATAGTAACGGATACACTCTTCTCGTGCTTTGGGATCCCGTTCATATTGGTTTACTAGAACCTGCTTAACTGCGCCTTCAGTGTAAACCTCCTTTTCGCTAACTTCTTGAGCTGAGGATACTTCGGTTTCGGAAGCTTGATTAAAGTAGAGCTTATCGATTTGATTTTGTGCACTAACGTCTGTTTTCTTACCCAACCCAGAAGCGGTTATTTCACGAACTATCAAGTAATAACCAAAATCAACACTTCCACCATTTGGGTTCAGGCTAGTCATCTCAACAGGTAAACCATTGTATGTTGTAAAGCGATGCCCTATTGAAAAATCCCTCCTAAAAACAACGCCTTCATATTCACGAGTTACTCGCAAAGTAGTTAAATTAAGCTCTTCAAATGTATAAAGTGGCTTTTCACCACCACTACTCTTTTTACGTTGCCATTGAATCATAAATAGACCCGAAATTTTATTATCATTGTAGTTGAGGACGATGTTGTTAATTGACACCTAACGCCGCGTTAA
>NZ_JAHGAI010000012.1:0-324796 GCF_030248515.1 Vibrio sp. D401a
GGACCATACATTTTTGATCGTAGATCTGGTGTGCAGGAACGTACAACGCCTTGATCAGAGAAACAAGTAGATAGAGAGCCCCAACTCGCTCTTCCGTCGCTCTTGAGGGTGACGGGCATTGTTGTCTAAATTCAAATACGTCATTCCCGATTCTATTCTTCCTCGTCCGCGCTCACGACACGATTATCAGGATCCGCCAACTCGCTACCACAATGCTTACAGTGCATTGCGTCAGAGTCATGACCAGAGCGATTGCAGTTTGGACACTTAACCAGTTGTTTATGCGCATTCATTTCGTTGCTCAGTTCAGCGGTAATAATGCCAGTCGGAACAGCAAGTATTGAATAGCCCAACAACATAGTGAGGGATGCAATGGCTTTACCCAAGTGAGTTTGCGGCACCATGTCACCATAGCCAACCGTCGTAATAGTTACGATCGCCCAGTAGATGCTTTTCGGAATACTCGTAAATCCGTTGTGCGGCCCTTCAATAACAAAGATCAACGCGCCAAAAATGGTGACAAGAATGCCTACCGTGCTAAAGAAGATAAGGATCTTACGACGTGCCATTAATAGAGAGCGCAGCAAGATGTTGGAATCTTGCAGGTAGCGAACGAGTTTGAGGATACGGAAGATCCGCATAACACGCAGTAATCGCACCACACCCATAAATGAGGCACCTGGGAAGAATATCGCCAAGTAGGTAGGCAGGATGGCTAACAAGTCAACGACGCCATAAAAGCTGGTGGCATACGATTTAGGTTTTGGAGAGCAGTAAAGCCTTAACAAATACTCGATAGTGAACAGGGCTGTGAAGGTGTATTCGATATAACGCAGCTCTCGAGACCATTCGGTCATCACCGATGGCAGTGATTCAAGAATAAGAACCACAAGCGAAGTAATGATGGCAATAATAAGTGCGATATCGAAGGCACGTCCGGCACGAGTGTGAGTACCGAAGATAATGACGTATAAATGATGCTTAAAAGACTTGCGAGGCATGATGTTGCACTGTCAGCGTTAGAATGAAACGGATTGCAACATCATACCAGAAGTTAGGAAACTTAGGCTAAACCTGGAAATAGGTTTCTTAAGCCGTTGGCAATAAACTCGATACCTAGTGCACCAAGGATCAGACCCATGATACGAGTGATAACGTTAATACCTGTTTGACCTAAAAATCGTACGATCAAAGGTGCGGAACGGAACAGCAACCAAGAGCATAGACAGAACAGTACAATGGTAATACTAATGCCTACTGTATCGAAGGCACTTGGGTAGCGTGCGCCATAAACGATAGTCGAACTGATCGCACCTGGGCCAGCCATTAATGGCATAGCCAGTGGTACTACGCCAATCTGTTCACGGCTGACGTATTCCGATTTCTCTTGTTTGTTTTGCTTATCTTCACCCAACTTACCGCTCATCATCGAAAACGCGATACTCAGAAGAAGCAAACCACCCGCCACTCGAAATGAATCCAGTGAAATGCTGAACATATCTAATAGCAGCTGACCAGCAAACAGCGAGATGATCAGAATAACCGCAACAGCAACATTCGCTGTCGTCGCCGTTTTGCTCTTCTCTTCTGGTGTCATATGCCCAGTTAAAGAGACAAACACAGGCATGATACCGACTGGGTTAACAGCGGCAACCAAACCTAAGAAAAACTGTAGGAAAATCGCTAACTCTAAAGTTTGCATAAGTTGTTCTCATCAATATTCACAATAGTGAAAAGGAGGGAGGGTATTTTTAGCGCGTAATGTAAGGCAAAAGAGGGGAGACACAAAATGAAAAAAACTAACGTATTGCCCAGCCTATTTGTGAGAAAAACTAATTATTGAAGAAAATGTATCCAAAGTGGAAATGTTTTGTTACCGAGAAAGTTGACGCGAATGTAGGCTGAATTATACAAACGTTAACATTCGCACATTTTTGATAAAAAAAAACGTTGTTTGTAGAGAGATATAACGAGTCGGATATACTCTCAGTAGCACAAAAATTTAGGCTTACATGTAATTTTGTTGGCTAAAAATGAAACTTTTTTACAGATTATTGTAGTTTCTTTTGTTTTTTGGTTTGTTTGCTTCTTTTTTGTTCAATAAAAAGTTAAGTTTTATTTACTTGTTTATCAATGATTTATGCTATTTTGTTGTGGTAAACCACTACTTTTGGGGTATTTCGAGAGTGAGATCTGATCCAAGTCAATTTTTTTCACACTCTGAAATATTATACTCAGCCCTGAAAGCAATTTACTAAGACGGTTGTTGGTTAAGTAGCTGATAAACAGTGGAAACAGCAAGCAGTGGCCTTAATAAAAAGTTTTTAATATTTGTTAATTTTAGGAGAATCCCTATGCCTGTAACTAATATGGCTGAACTAGATGCAATGATTGCTCGCGTTAAGAAAGCGCAAGAAGAGTTCGCTACTTACTCTCAAGAGCAAGTAGATGCAATCTTCCGCGCTGCGTCTCTTGCAGCTAACCAAGCTCGTATCCCGCTAGCTCAACAAGCGGTTGAAGAATCTGGTATGGGTATTGTTGAAGATAAAGTAATCAAGAACCACTTCGCTTCTGAGTTTATCTACAATAAATACAAAGACGAACAAACGTGTGGCATCCTTGAAGAGGATGACAACCTAGGTACAATGACTATCGCAGAACCTGTAGGTATCATCTGTGGTATCGTACCAACAACTAACCCAACTTCTACTGCAATCTTCAAATCTCTAATCTCTTTGAAGACTCGTAACGGTATCATCTTCTCGCCACACCCACGTGCGAAAAACTCTACTAACGACGCAGCTAAACTAGTTCTAGATGCAGCAGTAGCAGCAGGTGCACCAAAAGACATCATCGGTTGGATCGACCAACCATCTGTAGAGCTTTCTAACGCTCTTATGAAGCACGACGACATCGCTCTTATCCTTGCAACTGGTGGCCCAGGCATGGTTAAAGCAGCTTACTCTTCTGGTAAGCCAGCAATCGGTGTAGGTGCAGGTAACGTTCCTGTAGTTATCGATGAAACAGCTGACATCAAGCGCGCTGTAGCTTCTATTCTTATGTCTAAGACTTTCGATAACGGCGTAGTATGTGCTTCTGAGCAGGCTGCAATCGTTGTTGATGAAGTATACGACGAAGTAAAAGAGCGTTTCGCTTCTCACAAAGCTTACGTACTAAGCAAAGCTGAAGCAGATAAAGTTCGCAAAGTTCTTCTAATCGACGGCGCACTAAACGCGAAAATCGTTGGTCAACCTGCTCCAGCAATCGCTGAAATGGCAGGCGTGAAAGTTCCAGCTGACACTAAAGTTCTAGTTGGTGAAGGTCTAGGCAAAGTTTCTTACGATGACGCATTTGCTCACGAGAAACTATCTCCAACTCTAGGTCTATTCCGCGCTGACAACTTCGAAGACGCTGTTGCTCAAGCAGTAACAATGGTTGAAATCGGCGGTATCGGTCACACATCTGGTCTTTACACTAACCAAGACGTTAACGCAGACCGTATCCGTTACTTCGGCGACAAGATGAAGACTGCACGTATCCTTGTAAACATCCCAACTACTCACGGTGGTATCGGTGACCTTTACAACTTCAACGTAGCACCTTCTCTAACTCTAGGTTGTGGTTCATGGGGTGGTAACTCTATCTCTGAGAACGTAGGTCCTAAGCACCTAATCAACAAGAAAACTGTAGCGAAGCGAGCTGAAAACATGTTGTGGCACAAACTACCTAAGTCTATCTACTTCCGTCGTGGTAGCCTTCCAATCGCTCTTAGCGACCTAGAAGGTAAGAAACGCGCATTCCTAGTAACTGACCGTTTCCTATTCAACAACGGTTACGCAGATGACGTAGTACAACTACTTAAAGCTCAAGGCATGGAAGTTCAGACGTTCTTCGACGTTGAAGCTGACCCAACGCTATCTGTAGTTAAGAAAGGTGCTGAAGCAATGCAAAGCTTCCAACCTGACGTAATCCTAGCACTAGGTGGTGGTTCACCAATGGATGCTGCGAAGATCATGTGGGTAATGTACGAGCACCCAGAAACAGCATTTGAAGAACTAGCAATGCGCTTTATGGACATCCGTAAACGTATCTACAAGTTCCCTAAAATGGGTCAAAAAGCTGAGCTTGTATGTATCACTACAACTTCAGGTACTGGTTCAGAAGTTACTCCATTCGCGGTTGTTACTGACGACAAGACTGGTGCTAAGTACCCACTAGCTGACTACGAACTAACGCCAAACATGGCAATCGTTGATGCTAACCTAGTAATGAACATGCCTAAGTCTCTAACAGCATTCGGTGGTTACGATGCAGTAACTCACGCTCTAGAAGCTTACGTATCTGTTCTTGCGAACGAATACTCAGATGGTCAAGCTCTACAAGCTCTTAAGATGCTAAAAGAGTACCTACCATCAAGCTACGCGAACGGTGCAAACGACCCAATCGCTCGTGAAAAAGTACACAACGCAGCAACTATCGCTGGTGTAGCATTCGCGAACGCATTCCTAGGTGTTTGTCACTCAATGGCGCACAAGATTGGTGCTGAGTTCCACCTACCACACGGTCTGGCGAACGCACTACTAATCTCTAACGTTGTACGTTACAACGCGAACGACAACCCAACTAAGCAAACTGCGTTCTCTCAATACGACCGTCCACAAGCACGTCGTCGTTACGCTGAAGTAGCTGACCACCTAGGCCTAAGCCAAGCTGGTGACCGTACTGCTCAGAAGATTGAACGTCTACTAGCATGGTTGGATGAGCTGAAAGGCGACCTAGACATCCCAATGTCTATCCAAGCTGCAGGTGTTTCTGAAGCAGACTTCGTAGCGAAACTAGATGAGCTAGCGGTTGAAGCGTTCGATGACCAATGTACTGGTGCGAACCCACGTTACCCACTAATCTCTGAGCTAAAAGAAGTTCTAATGGCTGCTTACTACGGTAAAGCTTTCGTTGAAGGTGAAACTTTCGAAGGTACTACAGTAATCAAGAAAAAAGCAGACCAAGAAGCAGCGAAAGCAGCTCCTAAAGCTAAAAAATAATAAGCGGAAACGTAATTAAGATTCGCTTATGAGAAAAGGTTTTCGCTAGCACGAAACCTTAATCGGGAAAAGGTTAAAGCCCCAGTCGTATGACTGGGGCTTTTTTTATCTTTTGATGTCGCCCTGAAATGTATTTACCCATTGAGGACGAATTATGGATACTTCACATAAAAAGCGGCGTTAAACTTCAGTACTCACCACTCGGCCACTGAAGTACTCATTGGAAACGATATACGCAGTATTCCGCACCAGTTCATCTTGAATTTCAGCCCAATGTCGTTCGTCTAGATCTTCTTTCATATGGTTAAGCGATGGGATGACACCGCCTACACGTATATTGAATGGGGTCAGCTCTTTCGCCCAACTCAGCGTAAACCCAGACACTAGCGCGGCCATACTCTCAACACCAGTCAGGTCCTGGTGATCATCATGAGATATCACATTGACTATCACGCCTTTTTTGTTTCTATTGCGAAACCGTTCTGCCCCAACTTGTCCATAGGTATAAAGAAAGCGAGCTGCACTAGAAAGGTGGTCAATGTATGTGTTCATCGGTTCTGGGTCCATTAAGCTCGGCATTGGTGAGCTTGTCCAGCAATTGACGATCACATCTGGGGAAGCGCTAAGCTGGGATTCAATTTGGTCAAACAGAAGGTTGATGGAAGTTGGAGTATCGCCACAGACGTTAATGGCATAAACCTTATCGGTGAATGTCTTAATTTGAGCGTAGCTTGCACTTAGGTTTTGTGGATTGCTGTCACACAGAACTAGAGTCGCGCCCAGATGTGCAAAATGATTGGAACACGTTCGTCCCAGTACGGAGCCGGCTGCAGTAACGAGTATGATTGAATCTTTGATATCCATAACACCTTCACTATTTAGGCAATGATAACCAGTAGTTTGTGCTTTTAGCATGGATCAAAAATGTTATAGGCAGTGTGAAAAGCCTCAAACTAACGGCTTAACCCTGAGGTAAATGTTGGGTTCTTTGCAAGGTGTCACATTTCTGGCGTGCGTCAAATGAAACCGGACGCTTGGAAAGCAGTTATTTACGCTTGAGCGTGGATTTGGTACTGGCGTTGAGCGGTTACGAGTTGGTTGTATAAGCCTGCCTCAGGAATCAGCTTTTTGTTACGCTCACCAAGGCTGCGGCGCTCATGGCCGGATAGGTTGTGGTAAACCTCTTCCGGTAGATTGAATGTGTCTTCAGGGAGGTAAGTAAGCGCGTCAGGCTTTAGATAGTGGCTCAGTTTCGCCGAAGGCAATCCAGCATCATGAAACTGTTTCGCTTGCTCTGCGGCTAGCTCGTAGCTGCTGCTATCAGAACGCAGTGCCTGAGGTTGAGATAGACCGAATTGTTGGCGAAGAATGTCGTCGCTAGTGATAACTTCTTGGACTTCTTCAACTGGAACCACATCGCGTACATCATTTGAAAACATCGATAGAATCAGCGAAAAATCGGCACGACGACCTTCATGCACGGCATGGTTGATACCATTACCGAACTGAAGTTCGTTGATGATTGCTGCTTTGTCTAAAGTATGGATTTGCATGATGTTCCTCGTTTGATGCACTTTTAACGGCAACAGCGGAAAGAACTTTAGGAAAAAGAGGGGATTAATTGAAGAAATAGGTTGTTGAAGCAATAAAAAAGCCCGCGATGATGCGAGCTTTTAAATATGACTAAATTGAACTCAGGGGAAGTAAATTACTTCGCTAGGTTCTCAGCTACGAAGTCCCAGTTTACAAGTGCCCAGAAGCCGTTCATGTAATCAGGACGTACGTTGCGGTAATCGATGTAGTAAGCGTGTTCCCACAGGTCAACAGTTAGAAGTGGAGTAGTACCTTCTTCTGTTAGAGGCGTTGCTGCGTTAGAAGTGTTAACGATCTCTAGAGAACCGTCAGCTTTCTTAACTAGCCAAGTCCATGAAGAACCGAAGTTGTTGATTGCTGCATCAGTGAACTTCGCTTTGAATTCTTCGAAAGAACCGAATGCTGCGTTGATTGCATCAGCAACTGCACCAGTTGGTTCGCCGCCCGCGTTTGGCGCTAGACAGTGCCAGTAGAACGTGTGGTTCCAAATCTGTGCTGCGTTGTTGAATACGCCACCAGTAGAAGTCTTGATGATTTCTTCTAGTGTTTTGCCCTCGAACTCAGTACCAGGGATAAGACCGTTTAGCTTAACAACGTAAGTGTTGTGGTGCTTACCGTGGTGGAAATCTAGAGTCTCTGCAGAGATGTGTGGTTCTAGTGCGTCTTTCGCGTAAGGAAGAGCTGGTAGTTCAAATGCCATTGCTCGATTCTCCATAGATATGAAAGGGTTACCTTTCGATTGCTTCCAGTGTTTTTATTTATATGTAGTCGTTACGACTGACTTGAAAAGTATTTTAGCAAGTTTTTACTTTATTAAAAGCCCGATATGAAAATATTTTGACAGAAAGGAGGGCTAGCGCGATAACTTCCAAGGCCATTACTCAGTGTAAAGAGAACGAGTTATTGGTCCTATTGTTGCGTCAAACAACTTGGGAAGCGCTCGTTATTGCATCGCGTTGTTTTCCTTGCTTACTTTCGGTAGACAGGGAGTCAATGACAATGCGCTGAATCCTAACTCTTGAAGTTACTTGGGCATACACACCAAAACAAATCGCCTCCACGTGTACAGCAAAAAGCCGATTCGGCTTTTAAACCTCATGGAAGTGGTCGTTTTCTCAAGGTGTCCATTTTCTTAAGTTAGAATAAGTGACTACGCTCGGATTCCTGTATCTTGAAGTTACTTTAGTACAAAAGCTTACTAATTATATGGTTTTTATTCTGTGTTTATTGAGTAGAATGTGGCAATAATTAAAGTTCACATCCATGAATGAGGAAGCGATGGAAACTATCGATAAAATCAAACAGCAGATTTCTGAAAACTCAATCCTGCTGTACATGAAAGGATCACCGAAACTACCTAGCTGTGGTTTCTCTTCTCAAGCAGCACAAGCACTAATGGCTTGTGGTGAGAAGTTCGCTTACGTAGACATTCTACAAAACCCAGACATCCGTGCTGAGCTACCAAAGTACGCTCAATGGCCAACATTCCCACAGCTTTGGATTGAAGGTGAGTTGATCGGTGGTTGTGACATCATTTTGGAAATGTTCCAAAAAGGTGAACTTCAGCCTCTAATCAAAGAAGCGGCAGCTCGTGTTGAAGGTGACGCGGAGTAATTCGTAAATACTCACATTTGGCGATAGAATACAAAGGAGCCGCATTGGCTCCTTTTTCTTTTTTAGGTTAGTGGAATGAACATAAAGCTTTACTACGTACATGATCCAATGTGCAGTTGGTGTTGGGGTTACAAACCAACCATCGAAAAATTGAAACAACAACTGCCAGGCGTGATTCAATTCGAGTATGTGGTGGGTGGGCTTGCGCCAGATACTAATCTGCCGATGCCACCAGAAATGCAGCAGAAAATTGAACAAATTTGGAAGCAAATCGAAGCACAGCTTGGTACTAAGTTTAACTACGATTTCTGGACACTATGCACACCAGTACGCAGCACTTACCAATCTTGCCGAGCAGTCATTGCAGCCGGTTTCCAAGATTCTTATGAGCAAATGTTAGAAGCAATTCAGCACGCTTATTACCTTCGTGCTATGCCACCTCATGAAGAAGCGACACTTCTGCAATTAGCGAAAGAAATCGGTTTAAATGTGCAGCAGTTTAAGAACGATATGGATGGTTCTCTGCTAGAAGGAGTCTTCCAAGATCAATTGAGCTTAGCAAAGAGTCTTGGTGTTAATTCTTACCCGAGTTTGGTACTGAAAATTAACGACGCTTACTTCCCGATTGAAGTGGACTATGTGTCTACAGAAAACACGTTGAAGCTCATTCGCGAGCGCATTATCGACAACATGCCAGCGCAATAATCCGAAACCGGTTTTCAAAGCCAAAACAACAAAAAGCCGCTCAATAAGCGGCTTTTTCGTAACGAATTGTATCCATTCAATGAAGCAATTACAGCACCATTGCAGCAATCCAACCGAAGATAATCAGTGGAATGTTGTAGTGGATAAATGTTGGTACCACTGTTTCCCAAATGTGTTCGTGCTGACCGTCTGCGTTTAGGCCAGATGTTGGACCTAACGTTGAGTCAGAAGCAGGAGAGCCAGCATCACCTAGAGCAGCTGCTGTACCAACAAGTGCGATGGTTGCCATTGGAGAGAAGCCGAATGCCAAAGCCAGTGGTACGTAGATCGTCGCAAGGATTGGAATCGTTGAGAACGATGAACCGATGCCCATAGTTACTAACAGACCAACGATCAGCATCAGTAGTGCTGCCAGCGGCTTGTTGTCACCGATGCTTGTTGATAGCGATTGTACTAGCGTTTCTACACCACCAGTTTGCTTCATTACTGCCGCAAAACCTGCTGCCGCAATCATGATGAAGCCAATCATTGCCATCATGTGTACGCCTTTAGTGAACACATCGTGCGTTTCTTTCCACGCGATAACGCCGCCGAAAGTGAATACCATGAAGCCAGCCAATGCACCAATGATCATTGAACCAGTGTAAAGTTGCATGCTTAGTGCTGCGATAATGCCTAGACCAGCGACCATGATGTGTTGTTTATTAATCGTCTCGCCCGTCTCATGAACAACCGTTAGCTCTGTTTCTTTGTATTCACGAGGTTTACGGTAGCTAACAAAAATCGCGGTAAGAAGACCAAAAATCATACCTGCGCCAGGCAGTAGCATTGCGGTAGGTACTTGGCTTGCCACCACATCGGTTAGACCGTTGTCGTGCAGGTTCTTCAGTAGAATGTTGTTTAGGAAGATACCACCGAAGCCAATAGGTAGAACCATATATGGCGTGATCAAACCAAAAGTCAAAACACAAGCGACTAAACGACGATCCAGCTTAAGCTTTGCGAATACGCCTAATAGAGGTGGAATCAAAATTGGAATGAAGGCGATATGTACCGGAATCACGTTTTGAGAGGACATGGTAACAAGTATAAGAGCAACCAATACTGCGTACTTTAGACCAGTAGTCGACGCAGAGCTCTCTTTACCATTTAAGCGCTTAATAACGCTTTTTGCCAGAAGGTCAGTGATGCCAGAACGAGAAATCGCTACAGCGAAAGTACCTAGCATTGCGTAGCTCAGT
The DNA here is from genome assembly GCF_030248515.1 of Vibrio sp. D401a. Taxonomy (NCBI): domain Bacteria; kingdom Pseudomonadati; phylum Pseudomonadota; class Gammaproteobacteria; order Vibrionales; family Vibrionaceae; genus Vibrio; species Vibrio sp. D401a. The sequence continues at coordinate 10,196 of NZ_JAHGAI010000012.1, forward strand.
GCGATAGTCGCACCGCCACCTAGGCCACTTTCAAATGCAGCAACCGTATCCCCAAGGCTCATGCCTGCAACAAGGCCACCAACGATGGCACTAAACGTGAGGGCTACCACCACGTTTACGCGCATCAATGCTAACGCGAGCATGACGCACACAGATATAACGACAGGATTCATACTTTTCCTAATATGTTGTGTTTATTTATTATTCTTCATCAACAAGCGGCCAACCGCCGAGGGCCTTCCATTTGTTGACGATGCCACAGAATAACTCTGCAGTTTTTTGTGTATCGTAAAGGGCTGAGTGAGCCTCACGATTGTCAAAATCCATCCCTGCTGTTTTGCATGCTTTGGCAAGAACAGTTTGACCATAAGCAAGTCCACTTAATGTTGCGGTGTCAAAAGTGGCAAATGGATGGAAAGGGACTCTTTTTAGTTTGCAGCGCTCGTTAGCTGCATTAACAAAACCTAAGTCGAAAGCCGCATTATGTGCAACCATGATCGCTCTTGAGCAATCTGCTGCTTTTTGCTCTTTACGGATTAACTTGTAAATCTCTTTTAGTGCTTCTTGTTCAGAAACAGCGCCACGCAGAGGGCTAAAAGGGTCACGAATGCCGTTAAATTCAAGCGCTTCTTTTTCCAAATTCGCGCCTTCAAAAGGTTCGATATGAAAATGAATGGTTGAGGCAGGATGCAGATCGCCATTTTCATCCATGCTTAGGGTGACGGCGCAAATTTCTAAAAGTGCATCAGTTTGAGCATTGAAACCTGCGGTCTCAACATCAACTACCACTGGGAAATAACCTCGAAAACGCTTTTTCAGGGTTAGAGCTTCATTTTCTATTGTCATGTTGGCTTATTTTTGTGTGACGAAGGCTGCATTATTGCAGATTCTACCGATGAGAAAAACCGCAATTTCTCATAATTATCTAATTCAACAATGCCTATATAAAACAAGACTTATACTCTGAATTAGCAGGTATGTAACTCTCTAATCTGGCGAAGTAATTTTTCATTTTATATAGAAGGTAAGTGGAAGGCGGCCTCTGTTTGGTCTTAAGCTACTATAGTTGGCGAGAATTTTGCATTATTTCGATAGTTTTCAATAGAACCAGATCAACGGCAATTGCCTGCCGTTTAAGAGATTATATCTAAATGAAGAAATGGCTAATAACAAGTGGTGCAGTACTCTCTATGCTAAGTGCAAGCGATGCATTGGCAATGGGGAAGCGTTATTTAGCCACACCGCAGCAGTCTCAGTGGGAAATGGTGGTCAATACTCCGTTGGAATGTCAGCTTGTTCATCCTATTCCAAACTTTGGTGATGCTGTGTTTTCATCTCATGCGAGTAAAAAAATCAACTTAGATTTTGAATTGAAGATGCGCCGCCCAATGGGTGAGACGCGTAATGTTAGCCTGATATCAATGCCGCCTCCTTGGCGACCGGGAGAGAACGCAGACCGCATTACTAACCTCAAGTTTTTCAAACAGTTTGATGGTTATGTTGGAGGGCAAATGGCTTGGGGTATTCTGTCTGAGCTAGAGAAAGGCCGTTATCCTACGTTTAGCTATCAAGACTGGCAAAGCCGTGATCAGCGTATAGAAGTGGCTCTGTCATCGGTATTGTTTCAAAGTAAGTACAATGCGTTTAGTGATTGCGTTGCTAATTTGCTGAAATATAGTTTTGAAGATATAGCGTTCACTATTTTGCATTATGAACGCCAGGGCGACCAGCTCACAAAAGCATCAAAAAAACGGCTCTCTCAAATTGCTGATTACGTGCGTCACAATCAAGACATTGATTTAGTGCTTGTGGCCACTTATACAGATACCACCAACGGTAAAAGTGAAAGCCAAAACTTATCTGAGCGAAGAGCTGAGTCATTGAGAGATTATTTTGAATCACTCGGTTTACCGGAAGATAGAATCCAAGTGCAAGGTTACGGTAAGCGTCGTCCAATTGCGGACAATGGATCTCCAATTGGTAAAGATAAGAACCGTCGCGTGGTGATTTCTCTAGGACGAACCCAGGTCTAACTGAACTGCTAACCAATAAAAACGCCAGAGTTTGACTCTGGCGTTTTTGTATCCACTTGACGTTGTTAGTAGTTTTATTCGTTGCCGCTTAGCTTGTGTAATAGGTTTTAGTTTAGGCGAAACTTTGCAATGATCTCACAATTAGTCGCGGTATCAATTTTCTCGACTTGTTTTGCGATTGCAGGATTTGGGTGGCGCTTCATGAAATCGACAAGAGCTTTGGTACAGCAGCCAATCGAGTCAATAAAGCTTGCGCAATCTGTATTAGGACACTGAGGGATCAGTGTCAGTACTTTTTCAGACGCTAGTTGAAGGTACTTGAGCTCATATTCTGTGTCGCCTGCCCAGCGCCAAAATTGGGCAAGGTTGTGGCATGAAATCACCGAAATTAGTAATCGCTCGTCGGCTTCTATTTCCACGCATTCGCTAATATCTTCACTCAGGCTAAGGGCTTGCTGGTAATGAAGAATGCTGCGAACAGGGTCATCTAGTTGAAGTGCGGTATCGGCTAGAAGTGTGTGTTTTTCCCATTCACTGATCATTATCGTTATCCCACATGTCGATGTTGATGGTGAATCTAAACGATAACTATTATCAAGTAAAGTAATTTGTTGATAAAAGAAAGGCAGGTCTCAGACCTGCCTGCAAATAATAGCTTGTTTCAGTAGAGGCGTCTTAGTTAACCTTCTAGACCAGCTGATGCTTGCTTGTTTTGGATCAGTTCAACCATGTAGCCGTCTGGATCTTTAACGAAAGCGATGTGAGTCGTTCCGCCTTTTACTGGGCCAGGTTCACGAGTCACGTTACCGCCTGCCGCTTTAATCGCGTCGCACGTTGAGTAGATATCATCTACACCAATCGCGATGTGGCCAAATGCAGACCCTAAGTCGTACTCGGTTGTGCCCCAGTTGTAAGTTAATTCGATGACGGCACCTTGAGACTCATCACCGTAACCAAGGAACGCCAGCGTGTATTCGTACTCTTTGTTTTCATTAGTACGAAGCAACTGCATGCCCATGACTTCAGTGTAGAACTTGATAGATTTGTCTAGATCACCCACGCGCAGCATGGTGTGAAGAATTCGACCGTTTGACATTATTTGCTCCTAGCGATTGTTTCAGACGGATTTATTCGTCTGGGTACACTTTTTCTTTGAATTCACACAGATCTTCGATGATACAACTGCCACAGCGCGGCTTTCTCGCCACACAGGTATAGCGACCATGAAGGATCAGCCAGTGGTGTACATCAAGCTTAAACTCTTTTGGCACCACTTTAAGAAGTTTTTCTTCTACGTCGTCGACGGTTTTACCCATCGCAAACTTTGTACGGTTAGAAACACGATAGATGTGCGTGTCCACTGCAATAGTTGGCCAACCGAAGGCGGTATTCAGTACCACGTTAGCGGTTTTACGACCTACACCCGGCAAAGCTTCCAGTGCAGCACGATCTTCTGGTACTTCGCCGTTATGCTTCTCTAGCAAGATCTTACAAGTCTTGATGGTGTTTTCGGCTTTTGAATTAAATAGACCGATGGTTTTGATGTATTCCTTTAAACCATCGACACCCAAATCAAGAATGCCTTGTGGCGTGTTTGCAACAGGGTAAAGCTTGTCTGTTGCTTTGTTTACACTTACGTCTGTCGCCTGCGCAGAAAGCAGTACGGCGATAAGCAACTCAAACGGTGTGCTCCAGTTAAGCTCCGTCTGAGGATTGGGATTGTTTTCTCGGAGTCGTTCGAGAATTTCAATTCTTTTGACTTTGTTCATTGCTGACTTCCAAACCCGTCTTTGCGGTTTATGAAAAAGGCCCTACGAGTGGTAGAGCCTTGATTTTAGAATTCTTATATTATGCGTTAGTTACGCGAGCGCGCTCAATGGCTGGTTTTTCTTCTTTTGGCTGACGTGCCTGAATTGAGCTGTCGATAACGTTTTTCAACGCAATCAAAAGTCCTACGCCAATGAAAGCCCCCGGCGGCAACAATGCCAATAGGAAGCTGCTATCGAAGTGGAAAACCTGAATACGCAGTGCCGCTGCCCAGTCACCCAATAGTAGGTCTGCGCCATCAAATAGAGTACCGTTACCGATCAGTTCGCGCATAGCACCAAGTACAACCAATACCGTTGTCATACCCAGTCCCATCCAGAAACCGTCTAGTGCTGCTGGCAATGGATCATTCTTCGATGCGTAAGCTTCTGCACGGCCGATGATAATACAGTTAGTTACGATCAGTGGGATGAAGATGCCCAGAGATAGATACAGTCCGTAGGCGTAAGCGTTCATCAAGAGCTGAACACAAGTTACCAAGGCGGCGATGATCATAACGAAGACCGGAATACGGATTTCTTTTGGTACGTAGTTACGAATCAGTGAAACCGTCACGTTCGAGCCGACAAGCACCAACAAAGTCGCAATACCCAAACCCAGGGCGTTGGTAATGGTCGAAGAAACCGCAAGTAGAGGACACAAACCCAGGAGTTGCACTAGGGCAGGGTTGTTGCTCCACATGCCGTTTTTCATTAGCAGTTTATTTTCACTCATGGTTGCCTCCTGCGCAGTCTAGGGGCTGATTTAGAATCTCATCACGAGACTTATTTACGTAGTTTACTGTGTTTCTCACCGCTTTCACTACCGCTCGAGGGGTAATGGTTGCGCCAGTAAATTGATCGAAATCGCCGCCATCTTTACGAACTCGCCAAGAATTCCAGTTACTTTCTGTCACTTGCTTACCAGTGAAGCTCAAGATCCAATCCGTAACGCGTAAATCAATTTTATCACCCAATCCCGGCGTTTCTTGATGGCTTAGGATACGGGTACCAAGGATCTTGCCTTGATTATCGATGCCGGTGATGATTTTGATTTCACCGTTGTAGCCATCTGGTGCGATGGACTCAATTGCCATTGCCGTTGGTTGACCATCTTTGGTAGCAATGTAAGTTGGCATCGAGCGAACTGTACCTAGATCGGGCGCAGATACCATAGTACATGCCGCAACAAGGTTGTTGTCATGCATTTCTTCCGGAATCACTTGGTTAAGAACCGACAGCAATTGCTTTTGTTCCTGAAGCTTAATTTGATCTTTTGTTAGGTACTGAGTCAGTGCCACAAGACCGGTTGTTGCACAGGCGAAGATCGCCAATGTCAGACCATTTTTTCTAATAGCGGTTAACATGTTTACCTCAGTGACCGTAAGTTCTTGGTTTGGTGTAGTAGTCGATCAACGGTACACACATATTGGCAAGCAGAACGGCGAACGCAACGCCATCTGGGAAGCCACCCCAACTACGAATAATGAATACCAACGCGCCGATCAGAGCACCGAAAATCAAGCGACCTTTCACCGTCGTTGATGCCGAAACAGGATCGGTTGCGATAAAGAATGCGCCTAACATCGTTGCACCTGATAGTAGGTGGAAGATTGGTGACGCAGTTTCTCCTGGCATGATCAAGCTAAACACGGTACTAAACAGTGCCAAGCTACCTAGGAAACCAACAGGAATGTACCATTGGATGATGCGCTTTTTGATCATCACTAGGCCACCAACCAAGTAAGCTAGGTTTACCCATTGCCAACCGATACCCGCAAGTCCACCAAACATTGGTTGTGATAGCACCTCATTTGGCGTTGCACCAGTATGAATACCAGTTTTGAATGCATCTAATGGGGTTGCCATTGTTACGCCATCCACGCCGGCACGAACTTGTTGCAGTGACAAACCATCAAAGTCATAGCCAGTAAAGATCAGAGACAACGCGTCTGCAAAAGTCACGTGCTCAGACATCAATGAAACAGGCGCGCTCCAACTTGTCATTTGGACAGGGAAGGAGATAAGCAATACAACGTAAGCGACCATCGCTGGGTTAAATAGGTTTTGACCAATACCGCCGTATAGGTGCTTCGCGATCACGATGGCAAAAATCAAACCGATAACCATGATCCACCAAGGGGACCATGGTGGGATTGCTACGGCTAATAGCCATGCTGTCACGATGGCACTGTTATCACGCAGCGCACGCATAGGAGAGCGCTTAAGCACAAGCATGACTAATGCTTCAAGTGACACTGCGACCGCAATAGCGAACACAAGTTGAATGATGGTTCCCCAACCAAAGAAGTAGGTTTGAGCCACTAAGCCAGGAATAGCGCACAGAGCTACCCATTTCATCAAATCAGGCGTGCTGCGACGGCTGTGAGCGTGTGGTGAACTGGCAATAAAAAACGACATTACTCGTTCTCCTCAGTATTGTTCTTATTCGCTTCTTGCTGAGCTTTGCGTGCTTTAGCACGAGCAATAGCAGCGGCAACAGCAGCTTTCTTCGGATCCACTTCCGGCTCTTCAGAAGGCGTTTCTTCAACAGATTCTATTTGTGCTTCTTGCTGAGCTTTACGTGCTTTGGCGCGCGCAATGGCTGCGGCAACAGCAGCTTTCTTTGGATCCACTTCCGGCTCTTCAGAAGGCGTTTCTTCAACAGATTCTGTTTGTGCTTCTTGCTGTGCTTTACGTGCTTTGGCACGAGCAATGGCAGCGGCAACAGCAGCTTTCTTCGGATCCACTTCTGGTTCTTCAGAAGGAGCTTCCGCTTCAACAGATTCTGTTTGTGTCTCTTGCTGCGCTTTACGTGCTTTAGCACGAGCAATGGCTGCGGCAACCGCGGCTTTCTTCGGATCCACTTCTGGTTCTTCAGAAGGAGCTTCCGCTTCAACAGATTCTGTTTGTGCTTCTTGCTGAGCTTTGCGTGCTTTAGCACGAGCAATGGCAGCGGCAACAGCAGCTTTCTTTGGATCCACTTCTGGTTCTTCAGCAGGAGCTTCCGCTTCAACAGATTCTATTTGTGCTTCTTGCTGAGCTTTACGTGCCTTAGCGCGAGCAATAGCAGCGGCAACTGCAGCTTTCTTTGGATCTTCAGCTTGCTCTTCTGGTGTTTCCGCTTCTGCAGATTCCGTAGAGTCTTCTTGCTTAGCTTTGCGCGCCTTAGCGCGAGCAATGGCAGCGGCAACAGCAGCTTTCTTTGGATCTTCAGATTGTTCTGATGGTGTTTCCGCTTCTGCAGATTCAGTAGAACCTTCTTGCTGAGCTTTGCGCGCTTTTGCACGAGCAATGGCTGCGGCAACAGCGGCTTTCTTCGGATCTTCCGCTTGTTTTGTAGAAGCTTCTACTTCTACAGATTCGGTTGAATCTTCTTGTTGTGCTTTTTTCGCTTTAGCTCTGGCGATAGCTGCCGCGACGGCCGCTTTCTTGTCACCGGCTTCAGCAGGTGTTGATGCGTCTTCTTGTTGAGCTTTCTTCGCCTTAGCACGGGCAATGGCTGCTGCAACTGCTGACTTCTTATCGTCAGCATTATCTGTAGATGCGTCACCTTGTTCTTTTTGTGCTTTGCGTTCGCGAGCAAGACGTTTGCGTTCTTCGCGTAGCTTCGCCATTTCTGAGTTATCAGGCTCAGCTGCACCAGATTGAGCCGCCGCAGCTTGTTTGGCTTTTGCTTTGGCAATCGCGGCTGCAACCGCTGGTTTCACTGCTGGCTCGGCTTTTGCTTCAGTATTCTCTTTTTGTGCTTTCACGCGAGCGATGGCTGCGGCAATCGCATCGTCACCGCCAGATGCTTTCATGTCTTTACGACGATCATCTGCGGCTTTCTTAAAGCGATTTTCACGTTCTGCTTTTTCGCGTTCCATACGCGCTTTCTTCTCTTCAAAGCGCAGCTTAGCTCGTTCAGCTGCTGCCGCTTCTTGAGCGCGTGTACGGATTTCAGCTTTCGCTTGACGATAGTATTGAACCAGTGGAATTTCACTCGGGCACACAAACGCGCACGCGCCACATTCAATACAATCTTTAAGGTTCAGTTCTTCAAGCTTTTCGTATTCTTGGCTTTTTGCATACCACTGAAGCTGCTGTGGCAATAGCGAGGCAGGGCACGCTTCCGCACATTGGCTACAACGGATACATTCCATTTCGTATTGGTCAGAAGCGATCTCACGACGCTTCGGTGCCAAAATACAGTTTGCCGTTTTAGTGATAGGAACCTGAGCGTGGGGGAGGGTAAAGCCCATCATTGGACCACCCATGATCAGGCGCTGAAGTTTCTTATCTGCTTTGTAGCCAAACTCGTCTAACAGTGCTTGTACTGGCGTACCAAGTAGCGTCCAAACGTTACGTGGTTGCTTGAAGGTCTTACCCGTCAGAGTCACGATGCGATTGACTACAGGTTCGCCATCGATCACTGCACGTTTAATTGAGTAGAGAGAACCAACGTTTTGAACCAGGATGCCAATATCGGCAGGGATAGCGCCGCTAGGAACTTCTTTGTTGGTCAAAATCTTGATGAGCTGCTTCTCACCACCAGAAGGGTATTTGGTTGGGATAACGCGGATCACGATGTCTTTGTTCATCGCCGCTTGTTCCAGCGCTTTGATTGCTGCTGGCTTGTTATCTTCAATACCAATGATGGTCAGTTTTGGCTTAAGAATATGCTCGACGATCTCGATACCTTGGATCAGTTCGTCTGCATGTTCCTGCATGAGTTTGTCATCAGCGGTGATGTAAGGTTCACATTCAGCCGCGTTAACGATAAGAATTTCGGTACGTGCAATACCCGATTGGATCTTCTTAGCTGTTGGGAAGCCTGCGCCACCCATGCCCGAGATACCAGCAAGGCGAATCACGTCGATCAACGCATCTGCAGATTCTTGGGTGTAATCGGCAACTGGCGTTTTCTCACACCAAGTATCGTTACCATCAGGCGTAATCACTGCGCACAGTTCGCTTAAACCTGATGGGTGCGCAACAGTGCGTGGCTCAATAGCTGTTACTTGCCCAGAAGTTGGAGCATGAACAGGAACGGTGAAACCACTGTCTGACGCCGTTAGCTGTTGACCTTTCAACACGGTGTCACCAACAGCAATCAACAGATTACCTGCTTTACCGATGTGTTGTTTTAAAGGTAGGACGATTTCCGACGGAATGGCGGCATGAACCAATTCAGTTTTGTTGGATTGCTTTTTGTTTTCTGCCGGATGCACGCCGCCTGGGAAATCCCATAGCGAACCAGTACGAATTTGTTCAATCAAAGACAACATACGAAACCTTATTTAATTGAATCAGTCACGTTCGCTGCATTGGCAGCATCCGTAATGTTAACCACTGGAATGGCGTTAAGTTTCCATTTCCAGCTCTCTGTGGTGGTTTCCACAGGAATCATTTCAATACAGTCAGTTGGACAAGGCGCAACGCACAAGTCACAACCCGTACATTCGTCTTTGATCACGGTATGAAGGGCTTTAGTACCACCAACAATCGCATCGACAGGACACGCTTGGATACACTTGGTACAACCGATACACATGTCTTCATGGATGAAAGCAACGGTTTTGACTTTGCTATCGAGATCGTGTGCCGACTCTTCCGCTTCAACGCCCATCAGATCTGCCAGTTTCTCGATCGTCGCTTGACCACCTGGAGGACATTTATTGATTTTGTCGCCGTTAGCGATCGCTTCAGCGTATGGACGACAACCAGGGTAGCCACACTGACCACACTGAGTTTGCGGGAGAATAGAGTCGATTTGATCGACAATTGGATCCGCTTCGACTTTGAAGCGAATCGATGCAAAACCGAGTATCGCTCCGAAAACAGCAGCGAGGGCAGCAAGAGCGATGATCGCAATTAAAATCGTACTCATCGTTTACTTCACCAAACCTGTAAAGCCCATAAAGGCAAGAGACATAAGGCCTGCGGTGATCATCGCAATCGATGCGCCTTTAAATGGCACAGGTACATCAGCTGCAGCAATACGTTCACGCATTGACGCAAATAGGATCAGTACCAAAGAGAAGCCAACCGCTGCGCCAAAACCGTAAATGATCGATTCGATAAAGTTGTGGTTCTCGTTGATGTTAAGTAGAGCAACACCCAGAACCGCACAGTTCGTTGTGATCAGTGGTAGGAAGATACCCAATAGACGATAAAGTGTCGGGCTGGTTTTGTGCACGACCATTTCGGTGAACTGTACAACAACAGCGATCACCAAAATAAAGCTCATGGTTCGTAGATATTCGATGCCCAGTGGACGCAAAACATAGCTTTCCACCAAGTATGCACACACAGACGCGAGCGTTAGTACAAAAGTTGTAGCTAAGCCCATGCCAATTGCTGTTTCCAGTTTTTTAGACACGCCCATAAAAGGACACAAGCCTAAAAACTTCACCAGTACAAAGTTGTTCACCAGCACAGTGCCGACCAACAACAAAATATATTCGGTCATAGTTATTACGTTCTTAAAATCCGATCCCAATATTATCGTGTTTTGTGACACCAATAACAACCAGAGAACGGTGTGGTTTTATGCACCCGATGGAAAATTATACGTGTATGTGATGTGAGCGGATGAATTAATAAGAAATTGAAAAGTTTGGTGAATGGTTGTTAACAAAGTAAAACGCAATTAGTGCTGCTGATTTAACGTGGCTTTGCTGGTAGTCAACTAACATCAGGGGAAGAACAAAAGCGTGTTTCTGGGAAGAGCTTTTGTTGCAAGAGAGGTGGTAGTTTGTATAGGTGGATCGCTAGATACGAAAAAGCCGCGTCTTAGACGCGGCTTCTCTGAATTTGGCTCCTCCTGCTGGACTTGAACCAGCGACCTGCGGATTAACAGTCCGTCGCTCTACCAACTGAGCTAAGGAGGAATTGCTTTGTTTGAAAGCGGGGCGAATCTTACCGAGCACCTATGTTTCTGTCAACACCAAAAAATAGATTTTTCGCAAAAAAGAATAGTTTTTTTTCTTTACTTTTTTGTACACCTTGCCAGTTAAGGGCTGGAGTTACTTATCCACCAAAATTGTGGATAACTATGTTGATGAGATCTGAGTAAAGATCTTTTATATGCAACAGTGCTGGTTTGTTTTGAATTTTTAATCAGAAATATGCACTGAATAATCATATAAAACAGTGATTTATTTAAATCGACGCAAAATTGCTTAAAGTGGATAAGATTTGGTCTTTTGGGGATAAAGGATAATATTGGGTGTTTCTGGGGAAAAGTTGTGGAAACTAAATTGTGATGATTTGGGGACGTTCATCAACTAGGGCGAAAGACTATAACAGAGTCGCCTGAGTAAGGCTAGATCAAAGTAAAGAAAGCGCAAAAATTAATTACAATGAGCTATAAATCTAAAATAGACGTAGATTTCATCTAACAAGGTGTATATATATACAGCCAAAGTGCAGTAAATTTGAGGAAGGGTATGAGTAAAGTTTATGAACTGGTCTCTGAATATCAGCCATCTGGTGATCAGCCAACCGCGATTAAGCAGTTGTTAGAAGGGTTAGATGCTGGTCTTGCCCATCAGACACTGTTGGGTGTAACGGGGTCGGGTAAAACATTCACACTGGCAAATGTGATCGCAGAAGCACAGCGACCAGCGATTCTTCTTGCCCCTAACAAAACCTTAGCTGCTCAATTGTACGGCGAAATGAAGTCTTTCTTTCCCAATAACGCGGTGGAATACTTTGTGTCGTACTACGACTACTACCAGCCAGAAGCGTACGTTCCGACCACGGATACGTTTATCGAGAAAGACGCTTCAGTTAACGCGCATATTGAACAAATGCGTTTGTCCGCTACAAAAGCACTACTAGAACGTAAAGATGCCATTATTGTCGCGTCGGTATCGGCTATCTATGGTTTGGGTGATCCAGAATCGTATCTACAAATGATGTTGCACTTACGTCGCGGTGATGTGATTGATCAGCGCGATATGCTACGCCGCCTTGCAGAGCTGCAATACTCACGCAATGACGTTGCATTTGAACGTGGCCAGTTCCGTGTTCGAGGTGAAGTGATTGACATCTTCCCGGCCGAATCAGACCAAGATGCTGTACGTGTAGAGATGTTTGATGATGAAGTCGATTGCATTAGCGTATTCGACCCATTGACTGGAGTGGTCAAACAGCGCGACTTGCCGCGTTATACTATTTATCCAAAGACGCACTATGTTACGCCACGTGAGCGTATTCTTGATGCGATTGAAAGCATCAAAGATGAGCTTGAAGTGCGTAAGAAGCAGCTTCTGGATAACAATAAGCTTCTAGAAGAACAACGCATCAGCCAACGCACTCAATTCGATATTGAGATGATGAACGAGCTGGGCTTCTGTTCAGGTATCGAAAACTACTCTCGTTACTTGAGTGGCCGTGCTGAGGGTGAGCCGCCACCGACACTATTTGATTATTTGCCTCACGATGGTTTGCTGATCATCGATGAGTCCCACGTGACGGTTCCGCAAATTGGCGCGATGTATAAAGGTGACCGTTCCCGTAAAGAAACACTGGTTGAGTTTGGTTTCCGCCTGCCTTCAGCGTTGGATAACCGTCCGATGAAGTTTGAAGAATTCGAAGCGATTTCGCCGCAGACGATATTTGTCTCGGCAACACCTGGTAATTATGAGCTGGAAAAATCAGCCGACGAGATAGCTGATCAGGTTGTGCGTCCAACAGGTCTACTCGACCCTGAGTTAGAAGTTCGCCCAGTTGCCACTCAAGTCGATGATCTGTTGTCTGAGATTCGAATCCGTTCTGCGAAAGAGGAGCGTGTTCTGGTAACGACACTAACTAAGCGCATGGCGGAAGACTTAACCGAGTACCTGCATGAGCATGATGTTAGAGTTCGCTACCTTCACTCTGATATCGATACGGTAGAGCGTGTCGAGATTATCCGTGATCTTCGCTTAGGTGAGTTTGATGTGCTGGTGGGCATCAACTTATTACGAGAAGGCCTGGACATGCCAGAAGTCTCATTAGTAGCGATTCTTGATGCGGATAAAGAGGGCTTCTTGCGATCTGAACGCTCCCTGATTCAGACGATTGGACGAGCGGCACGTAACCTCGAAGGTAAAGCAATTCTGTATGCGGATTCGATCACCAAGTCGATGAAAAAGGCGATGGACGAAACCGACCGCCGTCGTGAAAAACAGCGAGCTTACAATGAGAAGATGGGTATTGAGCCACAAGCTCTGAAACGTAATATCAAAGATATTATGGAGCTAGGGGATATCACTAAGTCGAAGCGTCAGCGTAACAATAAGCAAGTACCGTTATCGAAAGTGGCTGAGCCTTCGCAAACCTACGAGGTAATGTCACCACAGCAACTAGATAAAGAGATCAGTCGTTTGGAAGCGGCAATGTACCAGCATGCGCAGGATCTTGAATTTGAACTGGCGGCACAAAAGCGTGATGAGATTGAGAAGTTACGCGCGCAGTTCATTGCAAATAGTTAGCCTGATTAGCGGTAATTTGATTACCGACAAAATGCCCAAGTGCTTATGTTTCAATACTTAGGATTGAATATTTAGTGCACTTGGGTGATTCGGCATTCTTGAATCGAAGACAAAAAAAAGCCAATAGGCAGTCGGGTCTATTGGCTCATTGCGTGAATATAGAATTCACAAACAACGTCAGTTGGCTAGGTGACCCGAGGGGTCACATCATGTAACGCATACATCGTGCCATTCTTCATCTCATTGATCTGTATACTTTCCTAATTTAGCATTTCATTTTATTACGATTGTTTATTTGCAAAATGCAAAGCGTAATGCGATTATTATTTAAAACACAACGATAAATTGGCTAGGTTATGCAATCTAATGAAGGTCAAAAGTCTCGCTATCTATTGATGGTCGAAGACACCGCATCCGTCGCAGCGTTATATCGCTCCTATCTAACACCTCTTGGTATTGATATTAATATCGTTGGCACTGGGCGTGATGCTATTGACAGCTTAAAGCACCGAATCCCAGATTTAATTCTGCTGGATCTGCGTCTACCCGATATGACAGGTATGGATGTTCTCCATGCGGTTAAAGAGAGTAACCCAGACGTCCCGATCATTTTTATGACGGCACACGGCTCTATTGATACGGCCGTAGAGGCAATGCGTCATGGTTCCCAAGATTTTTTAATTAAGCCCTGCGAAGCCGACCGATTGCGTGTCACGGTGAATAATGCGATCCGCAAAGCAACCAAATTAAAGAATGAAGCTGACAACCCTGGCAATCAAAATTATCAAGGCTTTATTGGCAGTAGCCAAACCATGCAGCAGGTTTACCGCACTATTGATTCTGCTGCGAGCAGTAAGGCGAGCATTTTCATTACTGGTGAAAGTGGCACGGGTAAAGAAGTGTGTGCGGAGGCGATTCACGCAGCAAGTAAGCGTGGAGATAAGCCGTTTATCGCCATCAACTGTGCAGCAATTCCGAAAGACCTTATTGAAAGTGAACTGTTTGGTCACGTAAAAGGTGCTTTCACCGGTGCGGCTAATGATCGACAAGGTGCGGCAGAACTGGCTGATGGCGGCACGCTGTTCCTTGATGAGCTGTGTGAAATGGACTTGGATCTTCAAACTAAGTTATTGCGTTTTATTCAAACGGGTACGTTCCAAAAGGTCGGTTCTTCTAAAATGAAGAGCGTAGACGTGCGCTTTGTGTGTGCGACCAACCGCGACCCATGGAAAGAGGTTCAAGAAGGCCGTTTCCGTGAAGACCTTTACTATCGTTTGTACGTAATTCCATTACACCTCCCACCACTACGTGAACGTGGTGAAGATGTAATTGAAATTGCTTATTCATTGCTTGGCTACATGTCGCATGAAGAAGGGAAGAGCTTTGTACGTTTCTCTCCAGAGGTAATAGAGCGATTCAATGATTACGAATGGCCTGGAAACGTTCGCCAATTGCAAAACGTGTTACGTAACATTGTTGTCTTGAACAGCGGTAAAGAGATTTCTTTAGACATGTTACCGCCACCATTGAACGCGCCAATGACTAAGACACCAATGCCAAGAGCCGTTGAAATCGAGAGTTTTTCTGCTTCTGATATTATACCGTTGTGGATGACAGAGAAGTCCGCCATTGAACAGGCTATAGAGGCTTGCGATGGCAATATACCGAGAGCTGCTGGGTATTTGGATGTAAGCCCTTCAACGATTTATCGTAAGCTCCAAACTTGGAATCAAACCGAAGAGCAGAAAAAGGCATGAACAAGGAAGTGTTAAATCAACAAAAAATTGATGAGTTGTCTGATGAAATAGGTAGTGAAAATGTTCCTATTCTTTTGGATATTTTCCTCGGTGAGATGAACTCATATGTCGACAATCTAAACGCTGATTCCAGTGATGGCCAACTTGTGTATTTGAAAGAAATCAGCCATGCATTGAAGAGCAGTGCGGCGAGTTTTGGTGCCGACCGCTTATGTGACTTAGCGATTCAAATTGATCATAAAGTGAAGCGAGGAGAGTCATTAAGCCATGATGGTGATGTGTCTATGATGCTTGACACGCTGAAGGTTACACAAAAGGCTTATTTGAGCTGGGGTCAATGATAGACGTATACAAAAAAGAGGCATAGCGCCTCTTTTCTAATGTCTCTTATAGCGTTAATTGGTCAACAATCGCTTGTTTTAACTTATCACGATCATGTCGCCAATCTCGATTGGTAGAAGCAAGTGATTGTGTGACAACATTCCAGTGTGCATTTACCTCATCATCCGCATCTTCCGCCAAAACTACGTCAATCTTTCTGCCTTGGCAGGCGCGCTCACACCATTCTAATTTCTGTCTCAAAGACATTAAGCCAGCGGGACCAAATTCAGGGCTCAAGTTGGCAACGAATATAAGTTTAGCACTATGGTTATTCGCAATGGCTTTCCCAAGTTCCGGAAGTAGCAAAGGTGGCATTATGCTGGTTAGAAAACTGCCTGGGCCTAGGATGATTGCATCAGCCTGTTCTAGAGCTGTGATCGCTTCTTTTGTCGCAGGGACTTCTGGAGAAAGATCGAGACGACGCAGTTCTTTGTTCATCTCGTCTACATTGGTCTCACCAGTTACTAGTTGGCCGTCAACCGCAAGTGCTGTCAGGTCAGATGGGTGCTCTGACATCGGTAAGATGTTGACGTCTACTTTCAGCATGTTGCGGATCAAGTTGATAGCATCAAGAGGCCGCACTGATAGGTGATCTAAAGCCGTCAACATTAGATTACCTAGGTTATGTCCATCAAGTTCGCCAGCGCCACGAAAACGATATTCAAACATCATTGAGCTGATAGAAGGCTCCGTGATGAGCTGGTTGATGCAATTACGTGTATCTCCCCAAGCAATACCGCCTTGGCAATGACGAATTCGCCCAGTTGAGCCACCATTATCTGTTGTTGCTACAATTCCGGTTGCATTTTCGCCGAAGTCTTTCAAAGCCGATAGCATTCGACCTAGACCATGGCCACCGCCAACCGCGGCAACCTTTTTGTCGTTATAGATTTTCATCGTGTTCTTCTAATATTTTTTGTCATAACCGACTACAATTTATCTTATTGAGTAATAGCCGTGTACTCACTAGGAAGTAAATTGTGTTTCTACAGAGATTTTTATCGATTAAGGCTAGATTCCATTACGAATATTAAGTATTTTACACGGCAAAGCTACCAAGTGCTTATATTATAGTGCTGGTTGCCATAACTCCGAGCTTACTATGCTAAGTCCAAGGATAAGCATTTTGAGCCAGTGACATTCTGTCACAAGGGCATAATTGGAAATGATTATGCCTCCCGTGTTTGGAAAGGTGTTCCGTGGCGCAACAATTCGAAGACAAATTTCATCGTAAGTTCTATTACTTGCGTCTGTCTGTGACCGACGTATGTAATTTCAAATGTACCTATTGCCTTCCTGACGGCTATAAGCCATCGGGCAATAAAAACTCGTCTTTTTTATCTCTCCCTGAGATCAAACGTGTCGTCAAAGCGTTTGCTGATTGTGGTACCTCAAAGGTACGTATCACAGGTGGCGAGCCGAGTTTACGCAAAGACTTTACTGACATTATTCACTCAGTCGCAACCACGCCGGGTATCAAAAAAGTCGCGACAACGACTAACGGCTACCGCATGGCGAAGCAAGTGGCGGACTGGCATGACGCTGGCCTCACGCACATTAACGTGAGTGTGGATAGTCTTGACCCACGTATGTTCCATCAAATTACAGGTGAAAATAAGTTCACTGAGGTGATGAATGGTATCGAACGTGCGTTCGAAGTGGGTTATGAGCAAGTCAAAGTGAATGTGGTACTGATGAAAGACCTCAACCACAACGAGCTACCTGCTTTCCTTAACTGGATTAAAGATCGTCCCATCCAACTGCGTTTTATAGAATTAATGCAGACGGGAGAAATGGATGATCTGTTTGCCAAGCATCATGTCTCTGGTGTGGCAATCCGAAATCAATTAATCGCCAACGGTTGGTTACTTAAAGTACGTTCTCATAATGATGGTCCTGCACAGGTATTTGTTCATCCAGATTATAAGGGTGAAATTGGCCTAATCATGCCGTATGAGAAAGACTTCTGTGAGAGCTGTAACCGACTTCGTGTATCGGCTATGGGTAAACTGCATCTATGTCTGTTCGGTGAGCATGGCGTGGAATTACGTGACCTATTAGAACGTGACGAGCAAGAGGAAGAATTGATTGAACGTATTCAAGCGCAGCTGCAAACGAAATCCGTTAGTCACTTCTTGCACGATGGCAATACAGGTATGACGCCACATCTTGCGTCTATCGGCGGCTAATTCCAATCAGATTTTACATCGGGAGCTGACGTGGCTTCTGATGATTTTTCCAGAATCGATACCCTGCGTATCAAAAGCAAATTAGAGAATAGGTGAACAAATGGGTCACGCTGAAAGCAAATTTCAACCTGCAAACATTGCCGTTCTAACGGTATCTGACACTCGTACTGAAGAAAACGACACTTCTGGTGGCTACCTAGTTGAGCACGCGAAAGAAGCGGGTCACAACGTTGTCGATAAACAAATCGTTATCGATGACATGTACAAGATTCGTGCGATCGTTTCTCAGTGGATTGCTGACGAAAATGTACAAGCAATCATGATCACAGGCGGTACAGGTTTCACTTCACGTGACAGTACGCCAGAAGCACTTAAGCCGCTATTTGATAAAGAAGTAGAAGGCTTCGGTGAACTATTCCGTTTGGTTTCTTACGAAGAGATTGGTACTTCAACGATTCAATCTCGCGCGATTGCAGGCTTTGCTAACCATACCGTTATCTTCGCGATGCCGGGTTCTACTGGTGCGTGCCGTACTGGTTGGACGAAGATCATCAAGCAACAGCTAGATGCAAGCCACCGTCCTTGTAACTTCATGCCACACCTATCTGTATAACCTTTCCTAAAAGCGAAGGAAAAACAATGACCCAATTTACACATATCAACGCGTCTGGCGAAGCTAACATGGTGGACGTATCAGCAAAAGCAGAAACCGTTCGTGAAGCACGTGCTGAAGCGTTCGTGCACATGGCACCAGAAACACTACAACTTATTGTTTCAGGCCAACACCACAAAGGTGATGTGTTTGCGACTGCTCGTATTGCTGGTATTCAAGCTGCTAAGAAAACATGGGATTTGATTCCTCTTTGTCATCCTCTGTTGCTTTCTAAGGTTGAAGTTCAACTGGAAGCTATAGAAGCAGAAAACAAGGTACGTATCGAATCTGTATGTAAGCTAGCGGGTAAAACAGGCGTGGAAATGGAAGCGCTGACGGCGGCTTCAGTAGCAGCTTTAACGATTTACGATATGTGTAAAGCGGTGCAGAAAGACATGGTTATTGAACAAGTTCGTCTACTAGAGAAGACGGGCGGTAAATCAGGACACTTCAAGGCGGAATAATGATTAAAGTACTTTTCTTTGCTCAAACGCGAGAGCTAGTTGGTATGGATGGTCTAGAACTTGAAGGCCAGTTTGATAATGTAGAAGCCATTCGAGTTCACCTTGTTGAATCGGGTGCTGACAAAGAAGGCAAGTGGGATTTAGCGCTAGAACCAGGCAAGTTACTGGCTGCGGTAAACCAGTCTATCGTACCTTTAGACACTGTAGTGAAAGCGGGCGATGAAGTTGCCTTCTTCCCACCGGTAACAGGGGGCTAATATGGATCCTCGCGTTTCTGTACAAGCTGAAGACTTTTCGGTCGATCAAGAGTACCAACGTCTATCAGAAGGCACGGCCTCTGGTGCGGTAGTTACCTTTATCGGTAAAGTTCGTGATATGAACCTTGGTGATAACGTGGTTGGTCTTCACCTAGAGCATTATCCGGGTATGACGGAGAAAAGCCTGATCGACATCTGCGATGAAGCGGAATCACGTTGGCCTTTGTTAGGTGTGCGCGTTATTCACCGTATTGGTGATCTCGATACAGGTGACCAAATTGTTTTTGTTGGTGTGTCCAGTGCACACCGTGGTGCGGCATTTGATGCTTGCGAGTTCATTATGGACTTTCTAAAGACCAAAGCACCATTCTGGAAAAAAGAACGCACCACCAGTGAAAACCGCTGGATTGAATCGCGAGATACCGATCATCACGCAGCGCAGCGCTGGGAGAAATAACTCCTTTTCTATCGCGAGTAGCTACCTATGGCCAAGTTGTTTAGATGACTTGGCCTTTTCCATTTCCAGACCTTCCTCTCTTCAAATTAGCTCCCACTAAACGAGGGCTAAATAACTTCTCTAAATACCGTACATTTCACTTGTTTACCGAACGGTGATCCTGTTCACAATAAAAAATCTTGAACAAGATATAAACAATAATTTGTTAGACTTGTACCATGGCAAATGTTAATTAATATGTGTATATCTAGCATAAGATGCTATCAAATCGTTTAAATTTAGATTTATCGAAAGTTTCGCCTGTTAAATGATATCTCATATCCCCATTTTGCTAGCGAATACTTATTAACTAGTATTTATTGCTGAATATGAATGGTATTTACAGAATTATTAGTTTTTTTGCTACATTTTTATGGCAAATTACTTCAATGATTGCTAATGTGTGCCGCAGTCTTTGTAAGGTTTTAGAGTTTTGTGCTCAGAAAGTGCGCTAAAAAGTTCTAAAATGCTGACCGTTCCAGTCCCTTGCAGAGAAGTCATGGATGCTAATGAAAAACTCGGAGTTTTACGCATGTATAAGAACAAAATCACTCAAGCCCTTCTTCTAGGTGCTGGTCTGGCAGTGGCTGCCGCTTCTACTACCGCTTTTGCTGCTGATGTTCCAGCAGGTACTAAACTAGCTGATAAACAAGAACTTGTTCGTGGTAACGGTACTGAAGTTGCGACAATTGACCCGCATAAATCTCAAGGTGTTCCTGAGTCACACGTGATTCGTGATCTTCTTGAAGGCTTGGTGAATCAGAATGCAGATGGCGACACTATCCCTGGTGTTGCTGAAAGCTGGGAAACCCCAGACAACAAAACCTTCACTTTCCACCTACGTAAAGACGCAAAATGGTCTAATGGCGAGCCTGTAACAGCACAAGACTTCGTGTTCAGCTGGCAGCGTGCTGTCGATCCTGCAACTGCTTCTCCTTATTCTTGGTACATGGAATACACCAAGATGAAGAATGCGAAAGATATCGTTGCGGGTAAAAAAGACAAAAGCGAGCTAGGTGTTAAGGCGACTGATGATCACACTCTAGTCGTTGAACTAGATACTGCGGTTCCTTACTTTGTAATGATGACTGGCCACACAACAATGAAACCAGTTCACAAAGGAACAGTTGAGAAGTTCGGTGATCAATGGACGAAACCAGAAAACTTCGTAGGTAACGGCGCTTATGTAGTAAACAACTGGGTTGTGAACGAGCGTCTAGAGCTGACTCGTAACGAACAGTACTGGGATAACGACAAAACTGTTATCAACAAGGTTACTTTCCTACCTATCGAAAACGCAGTAGCGGAAATGAACCGTTTCCTATCTGGCGAGATCGATTTCACATCAACGCTACCGACCGAGCACTTTAAGCGTCTGCAAAAAGAGCATCCTGAGTCAGTATCGGTTGAGGGTAGCCTGTGTACTTACTACTACTCATTCAACACGAAGAAAGAACCATTTAACGACGTTCGTGTTCGTAAAGCGATTTCTTACGCCATTGACCGTGATATCGTTGCAAAAGCAATCCTTGCTCAAGGCCAAAAACCAGCATACTTCCTAACGCCTGAAATTACAGCGCACTTCGACCCTGAGCTACCAGTTTACGGTAAGATGACGCAAAAAGAGCGTAACGCAGAAGCTGCACGCCTTCTTGAAGAAGCGGGTTACGGTAAAGGCAATCCACTTAAGTTCTCTCTTCTTTACAACACGAACGAGAACCACAAGAAGCTAGCTGTTGCTCTAGGTTCAATGTGGAAGAAAACGCTTGGTCTAGACGTTACACTAGAAAACCAAGAGTGGAAAACATACCTATCTACTAAAGATCAAGGTGATTTCGAAGTTGCACGCGCTGGTTGGTGTGGCGACTACAACGAAGCATCTTCATTCCTAACCCTTATGGTTAGCTCGAACACTACTGGTGGTCAGCACTGGGGTAGTAAAGAGTACGACGCACTGATCGACAAAGCACTTAAGTCGACTTCAGAAGAGGAGCGTACTCAAATTTACCTAGATGCTGAAAAGCTGATGGCGAAAGAAATGCCAATCGCACCAATTTACCAGTACGTGCGTTCACGTCTACTAAACCCGCACGTTGGTGGTTTCCCTGCTAACAACGCGGAAGAGAAGATCTACTCAAAAGATCTTTACATCAAAGCTAACTAATCGTTTAGCTTCAAAACTATAAGAATAAGGCACACGCGCATCCGCCAGGCTGCGTGTGTTGCCTATCATCAATTTTTTAACTGTCACAGACTGAAAGAGTGAGTTTATGCTTAAATTCATCGCAAAAAGGATATTTGAGGCGATCCCAACAATGTTGGTTTTGATCACCGTATCTTTCTTTCTCATGCGTTTCGCACCGGGTAACCCATTCTCGAGCGAGCGTCCATTACCGCCAGAAGTTATGGCGAACATTGAAGCCAAATACGGCCTAGATAAGCCAGTATTTGAGCAATACACCACGTATTTGACTAACGTAATCCAAGGTGACTTTGGCCCTTCATTCAAATACTTAGATTACACAGTAAACGAGCTAATCTCGGTAGCACTACCAGTATCGGCGAAGGTAGGCTTCATTGCCTTTATCTTCACGGTGATTCTGGGGGTAACGATCGGCACCATAGCCGCGCTTAAACAAAACTCGTGGCTTGATTACACCATTATGTCGACGGCGATGCTTGGGGTCGTAATGCCATCCTTCGTACTAGCGCCTGCTCTGATTTACTTGTTCTCGCTCCACTGGAATTTATTCCCTGCGGGTGGTTGGCATGATGGCTCATGGCAATACTTAGTGCTGCCAGTTATTGCTATGTCACTGCTTTATGTTGCCACGTTTGCTCGTATCACTCGTGGTTCTATGATCGAGACATTGAACAGTAACTTTATTCGTACTGCTCGTGCGAAAGGTCTAAGTTACCGTTACATCATCCTGAAACACGCATTAAAACCAGCGTTACTTCCAGTTGTGTCCTACATGGGACCAGCGTTTGTCGGCATTATTACCGGCTCGGTGGTTGTTGAGACCATCTTTGGTCTGCCTGGTATCGGTAAGCTGTTCGTAAACGCAGCCTTCAACCGTGACTACTCGCTAGTAATGGGTGTAACCATTCTGATTGGTTTCCTATTCATCTTGTTCAACGCTATCGTTGATATTCTGCTAGCAATGATTGACCCGAAAATTCGCTACTAACAGGGAAGTATGGTTATGTTAACGAAAAAAGAGAATCTTGAAGCGGTCGAGAAATTTGCAGAGAACCTGGAAGTTGAAGGCCGTAGTTTGTGGCAAGACGCCCGTATCCGCTTTATGCGTAACAAAGCGGCAATGGTGAGCTTGTTCATTCTTACATTGATGACCCTTGCGGTAATCTTCCTGCCAATGTTGGCACCTTACACATTTGATGATACAGACTGGTACGCAATGCACGTCGGTCCAAGTGCTGAGCACTGGTTCGGTACTGACAGCTTAGGTCGTGACCTTTACGTACGTACGCTAATTGGTGGTCGTATCTCTCTAATGGTTGGTGTTCTAGGTGCATTGGTTGCGGTTGTGATTGGTACGCTTTACGGTGCGGCTTCTGGCTTCATCGGCGGTAAAGTTGACCGTATCATGATGCGTATTCTTGAAATCCTATACGCGGTTCCGTTCATGTTCCTAGTTATCGTACTGGTAACATTCTTCGGTCGTAACATCGTTCTTATCTTCGTCGCTATCGGTGCTATCGCATGGCTAGATATGGCTCGTATCGTACGTGGTCAAACACTAAGTCTGCGTAGTAAAGAGTTTATTGAAGCGGCACACGTTTGTGGTGTGAGCAAGTGGAAGATCATCACTCGCCATATCGTACCAAACGTACTGGGTATCGTAGCGGTTTACTCAACACTACTTATCCCAAGTATGATTCTTACTGAGTCATTCCTTTCATTCCTTGGTCTTGGTGTACAGGAACCAATGACAAGTTGGGGCGCTCTTCTACAAGAAGGTTCGCAAACAATGGAAGTGGCAATCTGGCAGCTGGCGTTCCCAGCAGCATTCATGGTTGTGACTCTATTCTGCTTCAACTACGTTGGTGACGGTCTGCGCGATGCGCTGGATCCAAAAGACAGATAATTAAAAATAGAAAGAATAAAGGAAGCAATGATGAGTTTATTAGATGTCAAAGATCTGCGCGTCGAATTTACCACGCAAGATGGTATCGTAACCGCAGTAAACGATTTGAACTTCTCTCTGAATCAAGGTGAAACCCTAGGTATCGTAGGTGAGTCTGGTTCAGGTAAGTCACAAACTGTATTCGCAATCATGGGTCTACTGGCTAAGAACGGTATTATCTCTGGTAGTGCGAAATTCGAAGGTAATGAGATTCTTAACCTTCCAGAAAAAGAGCTGAACAAGGTTCGTGCGGAACAGATCGCGATGATCTTCCAAGACCCAATGACCTCTCTTAATCCATACATGAAAGTGAGTGATCAGCTGATGGAAGTACTGATGCTGCACAAAGGTATGGGCAAAGCAGAAGCGTTCGAAGAGTCGGTTCGCATGCTTGAAGCGGTAAAAATCCCAGAAGCTCGTAAGCGTATCACCATGTACCCACACGAGTTCTCAGGCGGTATGCGTCAGCGTGTAATGATCGCAATGGCACTACTGTGTCGTCCAAAACTGCTTATTGCGGATGAGCCAACTACGGCATTGGACGTTACGGTTCAAGCGCAGATCATGGACCTGCTTAACGAACTGAAATCTGAGTTCAACACTGCAATCATCATGATCACGCACGACCTTGGTGTCGTAGCGGGTTCTTGTGACAAAGTACTTGTGATGTACGCAGGTCGTACCATGGAGTACGGCACGGTGAACGAAATCTTCTACAACCCAAGCCACCCTTACGCGGAAGGTCTATTGAAGGCGATTCCTCGTTTGGATACAGAAGGCGAGATCCTGCCAACGATTCCAGGTAACCCGCCAAACTTGCTTCGTCTACCACCTGGCTGTCCTTACCAAGATCGCTGCCACCGTGTGATGGATCGTTGTAAGCGTGAAGCACCAATTCTGACGCCGTTTGGTGATGGCCGTCAGCGTGCATGTTTTTCTGAATGGGAGGCTTGGAGCAAATGAGTACAGATAAAAAGCTAATTCTGGATGTATCTGATCTGAAAGTTCACTTCAGCATTGCATCAAAATCTGCATGGCCTTGGTCAAAACCTTCAAGCCTAAAAGCAGTAGACGGCGTAAACGTTCGTCTATATGAAGGTGAGACTCTTGGTGTGGTAGGTGAGTCTGGTTGTGGTAAATCGACGTTTGCTCGCGCGATCATTGGTTTGGTTGAAGCAACAGACGGTGAAGTAGTTTGGTTAGGCCAAGACCTGACGAAGATGAAAGAAGTACAACGCCGTGAAACGCGCAAAGAAATCCAAATGATTTTCCAAGATCCTTTGGCTTCTTTGAACCCGCGTATGACAGTCGGTGACATCATCGCTGAGCCGCTAGAGACATTCTACCCAGAACTGACTAAGCAAGAAGTGAAAGACCGCGTTAAAGAGATGATGGCGAAGGTAGGTCTACTGCCAAACGTGATCAACCGTTACCCGCACGAGTTCTCTGGTGGCCAGTGTCAGCGTATTGGTATCGCGCGTGCACTTATCCTAAAGCCTAAGATGATCATCTGTGACGAACCGGTATCAGCGCTGGACGTATCGATTCAGGCTCAGGTGGTTAACCTGCTGAAAGAGCTACAAAAAGAGCTAGGTCTTTCATTAGTATTTATCGCACACGATTTGTCAGTAGTGAAACACATCTCTGACCGCGTACTGGTTATGTACCTAGGTAACGCTGTTGAGTTGGGTGAAGCGGAGGCATTGTTTGCCGATCCAAAACACCCATACACACGTGCATTGATGTCGGCAGTTCCGATCCCAGATCCTGAATTAGAGCGCAACAAAACCATTCAGATGCTGGAGGGTGATCTACCATCGCCAATCAATCCGCCTTCAGGTTGTGTGTTCCGTACCCGTTGCCCACAAGCAACAGAAGAGTGTGCGAAGACTAAGCCACATATCGAAGGTTCTGACGTTCACGCAGTATCTTGTCTACACGTGGCTGTGTAATTAAATTCGGCCTGTGACGGGCTTAAGCGCGGCGCCTTTTATAGGGTCGCGCTTTTTTTATGCCTGCAGTTTTTCTTTATGTCTGATTGGCTGACACTATTCTAAATTTGGATCATTCGAAATTCTTGAACAAGTTGTACTAAGTGGCCTGATTCTAAGCTGAGCGAGAATCGCTAATATAGTAGAAAACACAGAACGAGGAGATCAGTCATGGGTAAGTTAGTCGAAGGCGTTTGGCACGACGTATGGTACGAAACTAAATCAAGCGGTGGTAAGTTCGTTCGTGAAGATGCGGGTTTTCGCAACTGGATAAAGAATAAACCTGATGCAACGTTCCAGCCAGAGTCAGGTCGCTACCATTTATATGTTTCACTCGCTTGTCCGTGGGCGCATCGCACACTGATCTTCCGTAAGCTCAAGGGCTTGGAAAAGCACATAGACGTTACTGTGGTATGCCCAGATATGTTAAGTGAAGGTTGGCAGATGGGACTCCCAGAGCCACTATTCGGTCATATCCGCATGCACCAGATCTATACCCAAGCTAAGTCCGATTATACTGGGCGCGTTACCGTTCCAGTTCTGTGGGATAAAAAGACCAACACGATCGTATCGAATGAATCGTCTGAAATCATCCGCATGTTTAACTCTGAGTTCAATGAGTTAACGGGTAATCATGATGACTATTATCCAGAACAACTTCAAAGCGTCATTGATGAGTGGAACGACTGCATCTATCCAAACGTGAATAACGGTGTTTACCGCTGCGGATTTGCGACAACGCAAGAGGCGTACGAAGAGGCGTTTGATTCATTGTTTGCCGCTCTGGATAAAATCGATGCACACCTTGCGACGCATCGCTACCTAGCGGGCAATACAATCACCGAAGCCGACTGGCGGTTGTTTACCACTTTGGTGCGTTTTGACGCCGTGTATGTAGGTCACTTTAAGTGTAACAAACAACGCATCGCGGATTACCCAAATATTCAGGGTTATTTGAAAGAGCTTTATCAAGTGGAAGGCGTGGCAGAGACTACCGACTTCTACCACATTAAGCGTCACTACTACTTCAGCCATACGGGTATCAACCCGACGCAAGTGGTACCAAAAGGTCCTGAACTAGATTTGGATTCACCTCATGGTCGAGAGTCTATCTAAGTTTAAAACCTCTAAGAAAAGCGCCATTTAATGTGGCGCTTTTCTTTTTTCTCAATATCTTCTCACCATCACAGCTTCTTCCTACCGATCACATAAACTGATGATATAACAACCGATCTTTGGCTGAGGTGGGGTATGGATATCAATGATTTCGTCAGTGGTGAGCAGCTAATTTGGAATCTGTTTATTGCACTATTACTGGGTGCGATTGTGGGCACACAACGTGGTTGGGTGATGCGCAATAGTGTCGAAGGTAGCCGCGTGGCAGGTATTCGAACCTTTTCCTTAGTTGGATTACTTGGTGGTTTGGTTGGGATTCTTGCCAATATCTATACCCCTTTACTGATTGGCTTTGCTCTAATCGCACTGGTTATCCTTGCTTGTATCGCATTTGTCATTCAACAACGAAAGAGTGAGGACATTAGCATCACAGGTGTGGTTAGCTTAGTGATTACTTTTGTTCTTGGCTGTTTGACCGTTTCTGGCGAACCTGTTTTGGCAGCTGCAGCAGCGGTCATTACTGCGGTTGTACTCGATAATAAGAAAGAGCTTCACCATGCCCTACAAAGGCTGCAAGAGTATGAGCTTGATGCAGCTTTACGTCTGCTACTCATTTCCATCGTTTTATTACCACTTCTTCCGAATCAAGCTTATGGTCCTTGGAGTGCGCTCAACCCTTATGAAATCTGGTGGATGGTCGTACTAATTGCCAGTATTTCATTTGTGGGTTATTTCGCGATTAAGATTGGTGGCGCGAAGCGGGGCATTTTGTTTACGTCTGTCTTTGCGGGGTTAAGTTCTTCTACTGCACTTACGCTACAGTTCTCTCACCTCTCTCGTGAGCAAGCCAATATAAGCCCTTTGCTTGCCAGTGGCATACTACTGAGTTGTGGGACTATGTTCCCTCGTTTGTTAATCGTTCTCTCGGTGATTAACCCGCAATTAGTCGCTTTATTGTGGCCAATAGTGCTTATCATGATGGTCGCTCTTTATCTGCCTGCTTGGTGGATATGGCGTCGGAGCGAGGTAGGGAAAGTGGAGCAATCTAATAAACAGCGTAACCCTTTAGCACTTCAATCGGCACTGTTCTTTGGCGTAGTGTTGGCGGCCATTATGCTGTTGTCCCATGCGCTGTCAGACTGGTTTGGTAATGCCGGGGTATTGATATTATCTGCGCTTTCAGGCATCACCGATGTCGATGCTATTTCGTTGGCTCTTGGACGACAAAGTACCCAAACCTTGAGTGTGACGACTGCCGCACTTGGTATTTTGATTGCTGCGTCTGTAAATACCATCGTTAAGATGGGGATGGTCGTTGCGATAGGGGATAAAGCGCTGTCGGCAAAAGTGGCACCGGTAATGATTGGCTGTGTGCTTTCTGGGGCTGCTTTGTTTTTGGTGATTTATTGATTAATCAAACCAAAAGGCAAAACAAAACCTCGCCGAGGCGAGGTTTTGTTATCTTGCAAGAAGCGCGGTTATTAGTTAACTGCTTTCTCTTTTGCTTGGTCAGCTTGATCTGCCTGAATCGCAGTTAGAGCAACTGTGTATACGATATCGTCTACTAGTGCACCGCGAGATAGATCGTTTACAGGCTTACGCATACCTTGCAGCATTGGACCGATAGATACTAGGTCTGCTGAACGTTGTACCGCTTTGTAAGTCGTGTTACCAGTGTTTAGGTCTGGGAATACGAATACAGTCGCTTTACCTGCTACTGGAGAGTTAGGCGCTTTAGAAGCAG
The DNA here is from genome assembly GCF_030248515.1 of Vibrio sp. D401a. Lineage (NCBI taxonomy): Bacteria > Pseudomonadati > Pseudomonadota > Gammaproteobacteria > Vibrionales > Vibrionaceae > Vibrio > Vibrio sp. D401a. Next base: position 38,693 of record NZ_JAHGAI010000012.1, read on the forward strand.
CTACGTTTTCCATGATCGCTGCGTCGTACTGTAGAGGGCCGTCGATCACTAGATCTGGACGTTTCTCTTGAGCAATCTTAGTTGCTTCACGTACTTTATCTACGTCTGCACCCTTACCTGATTCACCAGTAGAGTAAGAGATCATAGCAACGCGTGGGTCGATACCGAATGCTGCTGCAGAATCAGCAGATTGGATAGCGATTTCAGCTAGCTGTTCCGCTGTTGGATCTGGGTTGATCGCACAGTCACCGTAAACCAATACTTGGTCAGGCAGTAGCATGAAGAATACAGAAGATACGATAGACGCATCAGGTGCAGTCTTGATGATTTGGAACGGAGGAACGATAGTGTTCGCTGTAGTGTGAACCGCACCAGAAACTAGACCGTCAACTTCGTCGTTCTCAAGCATCATAGTGCCTAGGAATACTGAGTCTTGTAGTTTCTCGCGAGCAACAACTTCAGTCATGCCTTTCGCGCCACGTAGCTCAACTAGACGAGCCACGTAGTTTTCACGAACTTCATCAGAGTTGATGATAGTTACGCCAGCACCTAGTGTTACGCCTTGCTGCTCTGCAACGCGACGGATTTCGTCTGGGTTACCTAGAAGCACACACTCCGCGATGCCGCGCTCAGCACAGATAGCCGCAGCTTTAACTGTACGTGGCTCGTCACCTTCAGGAAGAACGATACGCTTGCCAGCTTTACGAGCGAACTCAGTTAGCTGGTAACGGAATGCTGGTGGGCTTAGACGACGAGACTTTTGAGTACCTTCAGTCATAGACTCGATCCAGTTACCGTCGATGTGACCAGCAACGTGCTCGTTGATGAACTCGATACGCTCTTTATCGTCTGCAGGAACTTCGATAGAGAAGCTCTGTAGGTTAAGAGAAGTTTGCCAAGTGTTGCCTTGTGCTTTGAAAATCGGTAGACCAGTTTCGAATGCTGGCTTACATAGACCCACGATTTCTTCTGGGATGTCGTAACCGCCAGTTAGAAGCACTGCACCGATATCAACGCCGTTCATTGCTGCAAGTGCAGCTGCAACGATAACGTCTGGACGGTCTGCAGAAGTAACAAGTAGAGAGCCTGGTTTGAAGTGCTCAATCATGTTTGGCAGAGAACGTGCACAGAAAGTGATGCTCTTAATACGACGAGTTGCGATGTCACCTTCGTTGATAATGTCAGCGTTTAGGTGCTGAGCCATATCGATTGCACGAGTAGCGATAAGATCGATGCTCCATGGCACGCAACCTAGTACACGAATTGGAGAAGTGTTGAAGATTTCCATCACTTTCATTTCGTTTTGCTTCGCGCTGTCTGCATCGTCAAAGATTTCAGATAGGTCAGGGCGAGTACGGCCAGCTTCATCAACAGGTGCGTTTAGCTTGTTGATGATTACACCAGAGATGTTCTTGTTCTTAGTACCACCGAAGTTAGAACATGCTACTTCAATGCGCTCTTTAAGTTGAGCTGGGTTATCTGTACCAGGAGTTGCAACAAGAACGATTTCCGCGCCTAGTGTTGCTGCGATTTCCGCGTTCACTTGGTTAGCGAATGGGTGCTTACGAGTTGGTACTAGACCTTCGATAAGCGTTACATCTGCATCTTTGTTGATTTGGTTGTAACGCTCAACAACAGTTTCTAGTAGCTCGTCCATGTTGTCGTTACCGATTAGGCTTTCAGCAACAGACATCGCTACAGGTTGACCAATCTTCATATCGCTGTTGTAGCCAACGATAGTTGAAGTTAGATCTGGTTGATCACCGCCAGAACGTGGCTGTGAAATTGGTTTGTAGAAAGAAACTTTAACGCCTTTGCGCTCCATTGCGCGAAGAACACCCATGCTTACGCTAGTTAGACCAACACCAGCACTTGCAGGGATAAGCATAATAGTACGAGACATTCGTAGAGTACCTTTAGCTATTGGGGGGATAAAAGCTCAACTCTTATTCCATGAAAATTCAGAGAATAGGAGTTAAGCCCCTAATAAATTCTTTGGAAGAAAAACTGGCTAGCCAATCGGCTAGCCAGTTTAATCATTAAAGACCTGCTAGACGTGCAGTGTCTTCAGCGATAACTAGCTCTTCGTTAGTAGAGATAACCATTGCTGGGATACGGCTGTTTGCAGTAGTGATAGTACCTTCACCACCGAAACGTGCTTTAAGGTTTGCTTCGCTGTCTACTTCGATGCCGAAGATAGCTAGACGGTTAAGAACCATTTCACGGATAGGGCCAGAGTTCTCGCCGATACCGCCAGTGAAAGTGATTGCGTCTAGGCGGCCTTCCATTGAAGCCGTGTAACCCGCTACGTATTTAGCTAGACGGTGACAGAACACGTCCATTGCACGAGTTGCTTCTTCTTTCTCACCGTAGTTGTCTTCAACGAAACGACAGTCAGAAGTCACTTCAGTTAGACCAGCAAGACCAGACTCTTTAGTTAGCATGTTGTTGATTTGTTCAACAGAGTAACCTAGAGCGTCGTGTAGGTGGAAGATGATCGCTGGATCGATGTCACCACAACGAGTACCCATTACTAGACCTTCAAGAGGAGTTAGACCCATAGAAGTGTCTACAGATTTACCGTTCTTGATTGCACAAACAGAAGCACCGTTACCTAGGTGACAGTTGATGATGTTTACTTCTTCAACTGGCTTGTCTAGTAGGTTAGCAACTTCACGAGTGATGAACAGGTGTGAAGTACCGTGCATGCCGTAACGACGGATGCCGTGCTCTTTGTATAGGTTGTATGGAAGAGCGTATAGGAAAGACTCTTCAGGCATAGTTTGGTGAAACGCAGTGTCAAATACAGCAACGTTTTTAAGCTCTGGGAAGTTTACTTTAGCAGCTTCGATACCGATAAGGTGTGCTGGGTTGTGAAGAGGTGCGAAAGTCGCAGCGTCTTGAATACCCTTTAGAACTTCATCAGTGATCAGTGCAGATTGAGTGAACTGCTCACCACCGTGTACGATACGGTGACCGATAGCGCCTAGGTTAGCTTTAAGCTCTGGCTTAGAAGCAAGAATAGTTTCTACCATGAATGATAGTGCTTCTACGTGAGCTGCGCCTGCACCAAGTTGAGCTTCGTGCTTGCCGTCAAGTTTCCATTTCATACGAGCTTCTGGAAGACCAAGACACTCTGCAAGACCTGTTAGGTGCTCTGCACCTGTTTCTGCATCAACAACAGCAAATTTAAGAGAAGAACTACCACAGTTTAAAACTAAAACTAGCTTAGACATGTATGACTACCTGTTTATTCGTCTGACAAAAAAATCAGTTAAGGATGAAAATCAATCACAAGAATAGACGATACCAGCAAGGCTGCGCACTAATCTTGGTCAAAAATTGTTCTAATTCCATATAAAAGAATAGTGATGAACCCATCCATCACTATGATGCGATCCGTGCAGATAGGAATCTCGGAGTTGCTTAAATTGTAAATAACGGCAACAATGAGATTGAGGGTCTGCAAAGGATAGCGATAATAGGCAATGATAACAAAAAAATTTTGAAAGAATATTAACTTTCATCAATTTTTTGCGCCTTCAGTTGAAATGTTCAACTATTTTTTAGTGAGAGAGCGGTATGAGCAAACAAGTCGGATTGATCCATAGCCTGAAAGACGGCCAACGCTACATGGAGATCTGGCCGGTTCGTAAAGAGCTGAACGCCATTTTTCCCGAACAACGCATTATCAAAGCAACACGTTTTGGCATTAAAGTGATGCCAGCAGTCGCGGCGATCAGTGTGCTCACTCAAATGGCTTTTAATAATTACAACGCGCTACCGCAAGCCATCGTGGTTGCATTATTCGCGATCAGTATGCCACTGCAAGGCATGTGGTGGTTGGGCAGTCGTTCAAATACTAAGCTGCCGCCTACGCTGGCTTCTTGGTACCGTGAATTACACCAGAAGATCACTGAGTCAGGTTTCGCACTTGAACCAGTAAAAGCGCGTCCAAGATACAAAGAATTGGCGGTGATCTTAAACCGAGCATTCCGCCAACTAGATAAGACAGCACTCGAGCGCTGGTTCTAAACATCGAAACTAATCACTATCACTGAAATGGAGTGTGCAATTGCCACTCCATTTTTTATGCCCGCAATTCTTATTTCACTCCTTTCTTATTTGCAATAACCGCCTTACGTACCGATTGCGAGATCACAAATGTTACTTTGTTGTTAAATCTTGCTTTTCTTTCCCGAGACTTAGCGTTAATAATGAAAAATAGATGCACAAAAAGTGCGCAGTTTTAAACACAACATCCCATCTTCTTCATTATTTCTGTTGAGCATTCATTTTCGAAGAGGCTTTCAGTTCAAGGACGAAGAGACATCAAGGAGTCATGATGAAAACGAAACATTTATTAGCTACTGCCATTCTTACCGCGACCACTGTTTTTTCCTCCGCCAACGTACTTGCTAACACTGCCACTGTTGCGGTTTCACAAATCGTAGAACACCCTGCACTCGATGCGACTCGTCAGGGCTTGATAGATGGCCTGAAAGCAAAAGGCTATGAGCAAGGGAAGAATTTGGAGTTTGACTTTAAAACGGCACAAGGTAACCCAGCTATAGCGGTACAGATTGCACGTCAATATGTGGGTGAAAGCCCAGATGTGCTTGTGGGCATAGCAACACCATCAGCACAGGCTTTGGTTTCTGCAACTCGTTCTATTCCAGTTGTGTTTACTGCAGTAACGGATCCTGTAGGCGCAAAGCTTGTGAAATCCATGCATCAGCCGGGTAAAAATGTCACAGGTCTTTCTGATTTGTCTCCTGTGGCGCAGCACGTTGCACTGATTCAAGAAATTTTGCCGAAAGCTAAATCCATTGGCGTGGTCTACAACCCTGGTGAGGCGAATGCAGTGACACTGGTACAGCTGTTAAAAGAGAGCGCGGAAGCAAATGGCCTTGAAGTGGTAGAAGCGACGGCACTGAAGAGCGCAGATGTACAATCTGCGACTCAAGCTATTGCAGCTAAGTCAGATGTGATTTATGCACCGACAGATAACACAGTAGCTAGCGCGATTGAAGGTATGATCGTCGCAGCGAATCAGGCGAAGAAACCCGTCTTTGGCGGGGCGACTTCTTATGTAGAAAAAGGAGCGATTGCCAGTTTAGGTTTTGATTACTATCAGGTTGGTGTTCAAACAGCTGACTATGTTGCCGCGATTTTGGAAGGGCAAGAGCCTGGCAAGTTAGATGTCAAAGTAGCAACAGGCTCTGATCTGGTTGTGAATGAAGGTGCGGCAACTAAGCTGGGCATTCAACTACCGAGCTCTGTTGTGAAACGTGCGACTAGCATTCAGTAATAGTCGTGTTCAGGTCGGTTTAACGTCGACCTGACTTGTGCAGAAAGGAGCAGTTATGTCTGCATTTGCTTTTTTTGGTGCCCTCGAGATAGGCCTTATCTACGGTTTAGTTGCCTTGGGCGTCTACCTTACGTTTCGAGTATTAGATTTCCCTGATTTAAGTGTTGATGGTAGCTTTCCTATGGGTGCTGCCGTTGCCGCAACCGCTATTGTGGCGGGTATCAATCCTTGGATTGCGACAGGAATGGCAGTCATTGCTGGTGGCATGACAGGGTGGGTGACCGCCTTTCTAGCGGTTCGTTGTGGCATTCTTCATCTACTCGCTTCCATTCTTACCATGATTGCGGCGTTTTCTATCAACATTCGCATTATGGGTAAGCCGAACATGGCGCTGCTTGGCGAAGACACGATTCTTACCCCTTTTGAATCGATCGGCGATGCTATGTATATCCGACCTTTGATTGTCGGTGTGCTGGTATTACTTTCCGCGCTATTTGTCGTGCGTCTTCTTAACAGCGATTTCGGCTTAGGGTTAAGAGCGACAGGGGTAAACGCCCGAATGGTGGCAGCGCAAGGGGCGAGTACTGGCTTTTACACTTACTTTGGCTTAGCGCTGTCTAACGGATTTGTTGGTTTTGCTGGGGCGTTATTTGCTCAGACCAACAGCTTTGCCGATGTCACCTCCGGTGTGGGCACCATCGTAGTTGGTCTTGCGGCGGTTATTCTTGGACAAACCCTCATTCCAGGGCGGAAAATCTGGGTTGCAGTTTGTGCGGTGATTATTGGTTCGGTGCTTTATCGCCTAGCAGTCGCGTTTGCCCTGAGTTCGGGAATGTTTGGCCTACAAGCATCGGATCTAAATTTGGTTACAGCCGTACTCGTCGCGGTAGCTTTGATAGCGCCGAAATTGAAACAGAGAATGAAAGCCAAACAACGAGTGTCGAATGCAAAACAAGCGGCATCAAAAAATGGATCAGGAGAGGCACTATGATTGAACTCAATGATATTCAAGTGACCTTCAATCCCGGCACTATTTTGGAAAACAGAGCGTTAAAAGGGGTGTCTTTAGAAGTACCTGAGCATGAGTTCCTCACCGTGATTGGATCCAACGGCGCGGGTAAATCAACGTTACTTGGTGCGGTGACGGGCGAAACACCAATGATTGGCGGGCAAGTGATCATAGAGGGGCAAGATGTTACGCGTAAGACGGTTGCACAACGCGCCACTCAATGTGCTCGCGTATTCCAAGACCCACTAGCTGGTACTTGTGGGGATTTGTCCATTGAAGAAAACATGGCGCTTGCTTACATGCGGGGTCAGCGTCGCGGGTGGGGGATGGCGCTCTCAGCGAAACGTCGCAAGCTGTTTCAAGAGCGCATCAGCATTCTGGGTTTAGGGCTTGAAGATCGCCTTGGTGACAGCATTGGGCTGCTTTCTGGGGGGCAGCGTCAAGCGGTTAGTCTAGTTATGGCAACGCTATCAGACAGTAAGCTACTACTGCTTGATGAACATACGGCTGCGTTAGACCCTCGTATGGCGGCTTTTGTTATTGACCTGACTAAGCGCATTGTCACCGAGTTTAATCTTACGGTAATGATGGTGACACACTCGATGAAGGATGCTCTGGCCTGTGGTGACAGGACAGTAATGTTACACCAAGGAGAAATTGTTCTTGATGTAGCGGGTGAGCAGCGAGCGAATATGCAAGTACCAGACTTATTGGAAATGTTTTCTAAAGTGCGTGGAGAGGAGTTGGCAGATGACAGCTTGTTGTTGAACTAGCTTAGAGTGTTTGTCGACTACGCCTACCAAATGTGATCCTCCTTGAGAAAATGACCCGTACGGTATTTTTAAAAGGAGGATTTTTAGATGGGTGCTCTTTATTAAAATAGTGGAATATTCCAATACTAAGAGCGCTTACCATGACCCTTCCATTTATCTTCCATAGCCAAACTGAAGATGGCCTTGTTTTTGATGGTGAACAGCTTACTGTCATTTTGAAAACCGAAAGCATCGAGTTTGATAGCGTGTATGTACGCTGTGAACCAGACAACGAAGAATACCTCATAGAGATGAAGCCTTGTGGTAATGCTGGTGAGCTTCAGCTATGGCAAGCACAATTTGCAGCGAACCGAGACCGTGACGTCACCCATTATGTGTTCAAGCTGCTCAAAGGCACCCACCAGATTTGGCTTGATGGCAGAGGCGTGCATAAGCGTATGCCGCCGAAAGAGTTCCACTTTAAGTTGAACACGCAGTCTCAGCCTCCTCGCTGGGTGCAAGAACAGGTCTTCTACCAGATATTTCCTGATCGCTTTGCGGCTAGCCAAGATGAGCAATCGATTCGAATTGCTTACGCTCAATACGACCCAGAAATTTTAGTAAAACCTTGGGGGGAGGCGGTTGGGTCTCACCAAAATACGGGCGCAAGAGAGTTTTTCGGTGGTGATTTAAAAGGTGTTGAGCAGAAGCTTGATTATTTGGATGAGTTGGGTGTGACAGCGTTGTACTTCAACCCAATTTTTACTGCACCAAGTAATCATAAATATGACACTACGGATTATTTCACGATCGATCCAATGTTTGGAAGCAATGAACTGTTTGCAGATTTGTGTGAACGAATTCATGGCAAGCAAATGAAGGTCGTTTTGGATGCGGTATTTAATCACACCTCAGTGGAGCACCCTTGGTTCGATATAAAACAAGAAGGTCTTGGGGCGTATGGAAAACCAAATTCAGATTTTCGTGACTATTACTTCTTCGAGGGAGAAACCAATAATTACATTGGCTGGAAAGGTATTGCTAGCCTACCCGTTCTGAACTTTGAAAATGAGCAGGTGCGCGATTACATCTATCAAAGTGAAGAGGCCGTAATCAAATATTGGCTCAAACCACCATATTCTGTCGATGGTTGGCGTTTTGATGTCATTCATATGTTGGGTGAAGGCGATGGTGCGAAAAACAACGCGCACTATGTGGAAGCTTTCCGTCAAGCAACCAAATCAACCAACCCTAATGCGTATGTGTTAGGTGAACACTTCTTTGAGGCGACGCAATGGCTGCAAGGCGGCCAAGAGGATGGAGCAATGAACTACTATGGTTTTGCCCATCCAGTGCGAGCATTTGTAGCTAAAAAAGATATTGCTTATGACCCGATCATGATTGGTGGACTGGATTTTAAAGAATGGTTAGATGAAGCAAGAGCAAAAATTCCTTGGCACAACCAACTATCCCAACTGAATCAGTTGGACAGCCACGATACTGCGCGCTTTCTTTCTCTGGTTAAAGGGGACAACAAACGGATGGAATTAGCATTAATCATGCTGATGACGTACGTAGGAGTACCATGTGTTTATTATGGCAGTGAAGTTGGCCTAGAAGGCGGTTTGGATCCGGATAACAGACGCTGTTTCCCTTGGGGAGAGGTTGCAAAATCCAAGTGGTTGCCAATCTATAAGCGTTGGATTGCCATACGTAGGAACCACCCATGTTTACAATCAGGTAGTCTTCAGTGGTTATATGCATCTGATGATGTATTGGTCTTTGCAAGACAGCTTGGTAGTGAAGCTGTAATTGTTGCATTGAATTTTAGTGAAGATGTGCAATTGATTGATATTCCGTTATGGAAACTTGGCTTAAATGCTAAACACTTGCTTCAGCTTTGCGAAACTGGCGATAAAGTTGATTATAGGCGTCATTTTTCTGTCAAGATCACACCTTTGACGTCTAGTTTATGGCAAGTGAAGTGACACTTAGCACCTAATTTATTAAAATTTATGAATACTTAAATTAAAAACTATAAACAGCCCCTGAATGGCTTAAGCTATTCAGGGTAAATAATAATCAGTCGTGGTATTCAATGGGTAATCAAAGGCGATTCAGCCTCAAGTTTGTCATCTTCTTCCCTCTGTTTTTGCTCTGTGTTGTCATGCTAGTGACAGCCAAAAACTACTATGATGCGATGAATCGCTACATCGACTTGGAATACGCTAAAATCGACCGAGCGGTCAATCGTGCAGTTAAAGTTCTGACAGCTCTAGATTATAGCTTCGTCAATTATTCAAATCCTGCCCATCCATTATTTAAAGAACACAATCATATGCTAGAAAATGATTTGTGTTATGTATGGCCTATTGATGTATTGCTTCTAGAGAATACCCATTCAGGTGGACTGCCGGCTGTTGAGCTGGACTACATGATTGTTGGTCAAAAAGAACTGTGTGAACCGGGAAGTGATCTGTTCAAGGTGGCTGAAAAAAAAGCGGGTTTTGCTCCTTCCCTTTCATTCCTTCATGATATTGAATCGCACATTCTTGGTATCCACTATATCGATCAGAGAGGCTACGTTATTTCCTCTCCAGAAACGTACGCAAAGTACTTTACTCAAGAGCTTTGGAGTACGTTGAAAGCAAGACCGTTTTGGCAGAAAACGGCTCAGGATACCGTGAAAGTGACTATGTCTGGCCCCGCACCTATGTTGGACCGACATGACGGTCAGGTTATTAGCCTAACCGTGCCAATTTATGAAAAAGGCGAACATCAAGGTGTGTTGTCGATTGATTTTGATGTCGACGCCTTACTCAAAACGACGGACAACTTAGCGGGCAAGTTGCATGTCATTTCTAATGTAATGAGCATGCCTGACAACGTTTTGAGAGTAGAGGCTTTAGAGCACGAACGTTTAAGCTCAAATCATAAAATCTTCTATGAATACAATATTTTGGATGAGTTTAAGAACTTACTTGTATTTGAGAAGTACAGTGTCGCCGTTGCGTTCTTTATTTATGTACTGAGTACCGTCGCCCTATTTTTAGTCAATGCTCGTACAGAAAGTCGTTATTTTGAAGAGCTTGCAGCGAAAGATCCAATGACAGGTTTATTGAACCGTCGCGGAATGGAAGCGGTCTGGCGCAATAAAATCACGAAAAAGAATATTGCCTTAGCCGTATTTGATATCGATAACTTTAAATCTATTAATGATACTTATGGCCACGATGTTGGCGATGATGCGATTAAGGCTGTCGCGAGAGCCATTAAAGAAAATATTCGCCACACTGATGTCGCTTCTCGGTTCGGTGGTGAAGAGTTTGTTCTAGCAATCTACGATGAAGATATTGAATGTATGAAGCTCATTCTTCAACGAGTTGCGGATTCAATTGCAGCAAGTTCAAAGAAAGTAATAAAGGAAGGATTTACGGTTTCTGGTGGGGTTGTTGTGAAAGGCTCGACTCAGTTAGCGAGCTTTGATGAGCTTTTCAAAGTTGCTGATGAAAAACTGTACGAAGCGAAAACAACAGGAAAGAACAAAATCTGTTACTAGCGCAACAAATCTTGGTATTGAAAAGGGCGATCTAATCGCCCTTTTTAACACACAGAGAGGTCAAGTTTTTAAGCTACATTGAGGCGTGCTTGTAGCTCATCACGGTAGCGTTGGATATGTTCAACGATTGGTGCTGCTTTATTAAACGTACGGATCTCTCGGAATAGTTCGTTCGCTTCAGGGTAAGATTGGCGCAAGTACGCAAACCATTGTTTTACGCGGTTTGGATAATACAAACCTTTATCGCCTTTCATTTCAAACTGTGAGTAGTAAATCAGCAAATCTACCACTTCATTCCAAGCCATCGGCTGGTGGTTGTATTTCACCATATTGCCAAGGTTCGGAATATTAAATGCACCACGGCATACCATTAAAGAGTCAACACCTGTCGTTGCAATACAGCGTTGTCCGTCTTCGTAGTTCCAAATCTCGCCATTGGCAATTAAGGGGATATCAAAACGTTCACGAATTTTAGTTATGTATTCCCATTTGATCTCAGATGCCTTGTAACCACCCTCTTTCGTACGTGCGTGGACAGTCAGTTCATTCGCGCCAGCTGATTGAATCGCATCAACGATCTCAAAGCAGTCCTCTGGATTTTCCCAGCCTAGGCGAATTTTCGCGGTAACAGGGATATCAGCAGGCACCGCGTCGCGACATGCTTTTACAACGTTGTGAATTAGGTCAGGGTGCTGGAGTAGGGCTGCTCCACCTTTACTTCTGTTGACCAATCTAGCGGGACAACCAAAGTTCAAATCAATACCGCGAGCGCCGAGTTCAGCTGCTTTGATCGCGTTCTCTGCCATCCAGTTTGGCTCTTGGCCAAGAAGTTGCACGTGAACGGGTACGCCAGATGCGGTTTGCGAGTCTTGCAGAAGCTCAGGGCACAGACGATGGAATACGTGATCAGGTAACAGTTGGTCGATGACTCGAACAAACTCTGTCACACAAAGATCATAGTCGTTTATCTCGGTTAGGATTTGGCGCATCAAATGGTCCAAAACGCCTTCCATCGGGCCTAATACAACTCGCATAGCTTGCCTAATACAGTTTGGTGGTAAAAAGGAGGGCGATTGTAGCGATGTGCGTGAAGTTTGTCATTAAAAGACTCATCAGCATCGAGTGACATCAACTAGCATCCTATATACCCAAGTGACTTCAAGATGTTGGATTCAGAGCGTTGTCATTGATTCGAGTTCAAAGAAAACAACGCAGCGTAATAGCCAGCTCTTACCAAGTTGTTTGACGCAGAAATCGGTTCAATGACACGCTCCCGGAGGGCGAGTTGACTTGGCTTGTATACTTTGTTGCCGATTCTTGATTTAGGCCCACTAGACCTTCAAATCGGCGCCGCGTCTACAAACCAACTCATTCTCGCTGAACCAAGCATCTCGAGGTTACTTGGGTATAACCTCTGGGGTATAATGCCGCCAAATTCATGGGAAACCAGATGTCATGCAATACACATTAATTGAGAAAGGTGAAGTTCAAATCGACGAATCTTCACTGTTTATGGAAGGTGCGGTACTGGCTGCTAACCTGACCACGAAACCCTTAGCACCTGAAACATGGCTAGAGCCTCTTCTAGGTAAGGGTTTTAAAGCGATTCAGCCAGTCGTTGAAGAGCAGATTCACAAGCAGCACAACTACATATTGCGTAACGAGTACTCTATTCTTGCACTTACGGAAAGCAAACCAGAGCAGTTAGCTGATTTTGCTGAAGGCTTTATGTCCGTTTGGCCGATGATTGAAGAGCAGTGGCATGATGTGGTACTGAACGATGGCCTTGAACGCATGCTACAGGCATTGTTAACAACGATGATGTTGGCAATTGATGAAGAGCAAACGCAACAGCAGATGCGTGATGCGGGTATTGAACCCCCTCCTGCGCTAACGGATTTCATCGAGCAGTTTGATCTTATGATCAACGAAGTCGCACTTGGTGCTGATGAGTTGATGGTAGGAAAAAAATCAAAGAGCTTAAACCCATTCAAAGGGGTGGGTCGTAACGATCTTTGCCCATGTGAAAGCGGTAAGAAATTTAAGCAATGCTGCGGTAAATAACAGATATACAGATAAAAAGAAAAGCCGACTTGTAGTCGGCTTTTTTGTGTAATGTCGTTAGAAATTAGAGTTTAAGGCTCATCAATTATTGAATTGGGTTTTTGCGCTTACCACCAAAGAATTGAGCGATCACGATAAAGGCAAAAGCAATTAGGTTACCCGCGAAAATCACTACAAGCCACTGAGGCATAGAAAGGCCAAGGAACTGCCACACGATCTTCGCACAGTCACCATATGCTTCAAACATCCACGGAACCCACTGATTTAAAGGTGCCCAGCTAGGGAAGGTAACAAACAGATCACAAGTTGCAAATGGTGATGGGTTGAACTGGTAGTCGACATGCTGCATCGCCAGCATCAAACCTTTATAAGCACTTGCTCCCCATGCTGCCAATGCCACCCAACGCACAAGAGGGTTATTGGGTGCAATAAGACCAATCATTGCAGCTGCGCCGATTCCCATCATGGCGACACGCTCATAAATACACATAACGCAAGGTGCAAGCATCATCACGTGTTGGAAGAACAAAGCACAGGCTTCGAAAAAAACGATTGCGATAAGAAGAAGAAGCCAAGATAAGCGTCCCTTCGAGAAGTCATTCAGTGATGCAAAAATAGTCACAAGTAATATCCTATTGATGAAATTAAAAAGCTCTGAATACTCAGAGCTTTTTAACGTGGATAAGTTTCTTAATCAACCAAATTTTAATGGCCGCTAGATACTGCCGGAGCGATATCACCACTGTGCGGAACGATCCAGCCCGCGTCGTAGAAAGAAGCTGTTGCTGGTTCTAGGAAGAACATAATTCCCATCAAACCAACCAAAGCCAGTACAACGGTGTATGGCAGTGCCATTACTACCATGCGACCGTAAGATAGACGAATCAACGGTGCCAGTGCTGAAGTTAGCAAGAATAGGAAAGCAGCTTGACCGTTTGGAGTCGCAACTGAAGGTAGGTTAGTACCAGTGTTAATTGCCACTGCTAGTAGATCAAATTGTTCACGTGTAATTAGGCCTTCCATGAGAGCCGTTTTCACTTCATTGATGTATACCGTACCAACGAATACGTTATCCGAAACCATAGATAATAGTCCGTTTGCTACGTAGAACAAAGCAAGCTGAGCGCCTTTGTCCTCGACAGCAAGTACTGCGTCAATAACAGGCTTGAACAGCTCTTGGTCAATGATAACGGCAACGACAGCAAAGAATACTGCTAACAGCGCTGTAAATGGCAGTGCCTCTTCAAAGGCTTTACCCATGGAGTGCTCTTCGATTACTCCGGTAAACGATGTTGCAAGGATGATAACTGACAGACCAATTAGGCCAACGGCTGCTAGGTGAAGTGCGAGAGCGGCGATCAGCCAAACTGCAATAAGGCCTTGAACCCAAAGCTTAGCCACGTCTTGGTTTGTACGTGTCTTACGTTCTTCACGATCGAAATCAACGAGGATTTGACGGACGTTATCAGGAAGTTTTACTCCGTAGCCAAATACTTTTAGCTTTTCAACAACCGCACAAGTGATCAAACCACAGATAAATACAGGTAGTGTCACAGGTGACATGCGAATTAGAAACTCGCCAAATAACCAACCTGCTTGATCGGCAATAATCAGGTTTTGTGGTTCACCAACCATAGTAGTTACACCACCTAGCGCGGTACCAACACCAGCATGCATTAGTAACGAACGTAGAAATGCACGATAGTTTTCTAGGTCATCACGGGTTAGTTCTGTGATGGTGTCATCTTGAGTATGGTCGTGGTCTCCAATTGGGTTACCAGAAGCAACTTTGTGGTAAATCGAGTAGAAACCAACCGCAACGCTGATAACAACGGCAATTACTGTCAAAGCATCTAAGAAAGCTGAAAGAAATGCAGCTGCAAAACAAAATGCGAGTGAAAGTAAAGTTTTTGAACGAATACCAAGCAATATCTTCGTAAAGATGAATAGCAAAAGGTGCTTCATGAAGTAGATACCCGCTACCATAAATACAAGTAGTAGGAGCACCTCTATATTGGCTACAAGCTCATGCTTCACCTGTGCAGGGCTTGTCATTCCAATCGCAACCGCTTCTATTGCTAGAAGACCGCCCGGTTGCAGTGGGTAGCATTTTAGAGCCATTGCTAGAGTGAAAATAAATTCAGCAACTAACAACCAACCAGCTACGAATGGATCAATTAGAAAGAATACAATTGGGTTAACAATTAGGAAGGCTATAATGGCAACTTTGTACCAATCAGGCGCCTTACCAAGAAAGTTCTTGATAAAGGCGTTTCCGAGCGATATCGGCATGATAATTCTCTTTATAACAAAATTATGAATAGACACTACAATAGTGCTTCAGCTTCTGTTTATTAGGCTTATTAGTTAGCCTTTTTAAACAATAACTTAGAAAAACAACAATCCTTTGTTCTCTTGTAGTCTTGCCAAGTTACTTCCCCTGAAACTCAAGCACCGCTCACTTTCGACCGCAACTCTACACTCAGTCAATCAATAGTCAACAACAAAACTTAATGCTACCGACTAAAACGGCTTTTTAATTGTAATAACGCGATCAAAACGGCGTTACTATATCATGAAAAGCTTATAAAAATTCACCTTGGATTTTAATTTACGTTCAATGACGAGAAAAGATAAATTAATAAAGAACATTAACCATTAGGCACAATTTTATTTTGCATATTTTGATCTAAAAAATGTGATCAATAATGCTTTATTACAGCTTGCTTTGTGCCCTATAGCGGGAATTTAAAATATGAATTTCGCGTCTTTGGCTTCATAAATTACCAATAGCAATTTGATGAAACAAATAGAGTATTAACTCTATATTTAAACTTCGTTTCATTTATTGATCGTAAATTTTCTCAAATCGTTAACTAGTGGTATGATGAGTCTTATCGACCCAGTGAAATCAATAATTGGATAAAAAGTAGAATGGTCATAAAGGCGAAAAGCCCTGCGGGATTCGCAGAAAAATACATTATCGAGAGCATTTGGAACGGCCGTTTTCCTCCTGGCTCCATTTTACCCGCTGAGCGTGAGCTTTCTGAATTAATCGGTGTAACGAGAACGACATTGCGTGAAGTGTTGCAACGTTTAGCTCGTGATGGCTGGTTAACTATCCAACACGGTAAGCCAACGAAAGTTAACCAGTTTATGGAGACGTCTGGTCTGCATATCTTGGATACGCTAATGACACTTGATGTGGATAACGCGACGAACATCGTTGAAGACCTGCTCGCTGCGCGTACTAACATCAGTCCAATCTTCATGCGTTATGCATTCAAAGCAAACAAAGAAGCGTCTGAGCGTACTATCCAGAATGTGATTGAGTCGTGTGAAGCGCTTGTCAGTGCCTCTTCATGGGATGAATTTATCGCAGCTTCTCCATATGCAGACAAGATCCTGCAAAGCGTAAAAGAAGACAACGAGAAAGACGAAGCGAAACGCCAAGAAATCTTGATCGCGAAGACGTTCAACTTCTACGATTACATGTTGTTCCAACGTTTAGCGTTCCATTCTGGCAACCAGATCTACGGTCTTATCTTTAATGGTCTGAGAAAGCTTTATGATCGAGTGGGTAGCTACTACTTCTCAAACCCAGCGTCACGTGATTTAGCGCTACGTTTTTACCGTCAGCTTCTAGAAACGTGTGAGACGGGTCAGCGTGATCAACTACCAATTGTGATTCGTCACTATGGTATGGAGAGCGCGCAAATTTGGAACGAGATGAAGCAAGAGTTGCCAACCAACTTCACAGAAGACGACAGCTAATCAATTCTTGAATTCAACGATTTCAAAATAAAACCGCAGGTATATACCTGCGGTTTTTTATTGGTATTGAGAGTGTCTCAAGCGAGCAATCCGATGATCAAGCTAGGGACAATCTGGGTAAAGGTAAGTAGAGGGTTTCTATGATGTCCGAAAGCATTTGGTCGTAGGTGTTAAACACGGATAGGGATAAGTCTGAGGTGATGTCATAGAGTTCTTCTTCGCTTAAGGCGACTACTTCACCTTCAATGTAATCGTTCAGTGACTGAATCGATTTGGTCGATGTTGGCGAGGCAAGGCTCAAAGGGCTAATGACAGCCAACTGGTTAAGCCTTCTAATCATCACTGACGCATAGTTTCTCATTCGTTCAGGACCACCTCTGTCTTCCATGTCCTGAATACTGATACGCAGTTGTGTCAATGTCTCTAAGCTATCAATTACAGTTTGCCAATTCATGTGGTACTCGTCATACAACTCGTCTCTTTGGGCAATAGCGAGCCATGCAATAGTGACCTCATCCATCAAAAACAAACTATGGCGAATCAATTTACCATGCTCCATCTGATTGCGTGCTACGGTGTTGTCTTGCCATTGCTCTATCAACTTGTCTACTTTGATTTGCAGCACGCGATACATGGGTTTGTTCTCAAAGCGAGAGGTTTCCACTAGCTGGTGTAATTTATAGCCTAGTTCTTGATGAATTTGCTCTATCTCTTTTTCGTGATTTTGTTGGTATTGAATAGAGTAGTGGGTTACTGCTCGATGGCGACGCAATAGATGGACGACATCGCGTAATAACGTGAGTAATTGATACTTGCGAGCGTGTTGTTTCTCCCGCTTCGCAGCTAAATGATAGATCCCAGCCAGAATGGCAATCGAGATCAAAGTAGAAATCAAAACAAACATAACCAACTCCTTGTTAGTGCTGTTGACCTAGCAACTAAGTAAGAGCAGCTTTGATGCCAATAATTAAAACATTTTAAAACAGTAGCTTATGTAAATCGTTAATAATGAAATGTCCGAATTTGGTGCGCGATTTCACCAAAAGTGTGAATTCAGTCGAAAAAAAATCCCCGCCGAGTTGGGCGAGGATTTCTAAGTCACGTCGTAAAGTAACGAATTACATTACACGCATACCTGGTTGAGCACCTTCGTGCGGCTCAAGGATCCATAGGTCGCTGCCACCAGGGCCCGCTGCTAGGATCATGCCTTCAGACATACCAAACTTCATCTTACGAGGCTTTAGGTTAGCAACCATTACGGTTAGCTTGCCTTCTAGCTCTTCAGGTTTGTACGCTGACTTAATGCCAGAGAACACCTGACGAGTTTCGCCGCCGATGTCTAGTTGGAATTTAAGCAGTTTGTTTGCTTTTGGCACTTCTTCACACGAGATGATGCGCGCGATACGCATATCAACGGCTGCGAAAGCGTCAAATTCAATCTCTTCTGCGATTGGATCCTTGTCTAGCTCAGTTTGGCTCGCTTTGCTCTTTTCAGCTTCTGCTTTCTCTTTTGCTGCAACTTCTGCTGCTGCATCTTCTTTAGATGCTTCAATCATCGCTTCAACCTTCTTAGGATCGATGCGGTTGAATAGTGCTTTAAACTTAGTGATCTCGTGATCAGTTAGCGGCGCAGCGATACCTTCCCAAGTTAGTTCTTCGTTTAGGAACGCTTCAGTACGAGCAGCAAGCTCTGGCATTACTGGTTTCAGGTAAGTCATCAGAACGCGGAATAGGTTGATACCAACAGAACAAATGTCTTGTAGCTCTTGGTCTTTGCCTTCTTCTTTCGCAACAACCCACGGTGCTTTTTCATCAACGTATTGGTTTGCTTTGTCAGCCAGTGCTGTGATTTCACGGATTGCACGACCGAACTCACGCGTTTCGTATAGTTCTGCGATACGGTCAGCGGCCGCAGTGAACTCGTTGTATAGCTCAGTTTCTGCGAAGTTAGCAGATAGTTTGCCTTCAAAGCGCTTAGAGATGAAGCCAGCGTTACGAGATGCTAGGTTAACAATCTTGTTTACTACGTCAGCGTTAACGCGCTGAGTGAAGTCTTCAAGGTTAAGGTCTAGGTCATCGATACGGCTGTTTAGCTTAGCTGCGTAGTAGTAACGTAGACACTCTGGATCTAGGTGATCTAGGTATGTTGCCGCTTTGATGAACGTGCCTTTCGACTTAGACATTTTCGCGCCGTTTACCGTAACGTAGCCGTGTACGAATACGTTGTTTGGCTTACGGAAACCACTGCCTTCTAGCATCGCTGGCCAGAATAGAGAGTGGAAGTAAACGATGTCTTTACCGATGAAGTGGTAAAGCTCAGTTGTGCTTTCTTTCTTCCAGTACTCATCGAAGTCCAGACCTTCAGTTTTGTTACATAGGTTCTTGAAAGAAGCCATGTAACCTACAGGTGCGTCTAGCCATACATAGAAGAATTTGTTCTTCTCACCTGGGATTTCAAAACCGAAGTAAGGTGCATCACGTGAGATATCCCACTGCTGCAGGCCAGACTCGAACCACTCTTGCATTTTATTTGCCGTTTCGGCTTGTAGTGAACCAGAGCGTGTCCATTCTTTTAGCATGCTTTCGAACTGAGGTAGGTCGAAGAAGAAATGCTCAGAGTCTTTCATTACTGGAGTAGCGCCAGATACTGCTGATTTTGGATCAATCAGCTCAGTTGGGCTGTACGTCTCACCACAGTTATCACAGTTGTCACCGTATTGGTCTTCTGACTTACACTTAGGACAAGTACCTTTTACGAAACGGTCCGGTAGGAACATTTCTTTCTCAGGATCAAACAGCTGAGAGATAGTACGGCTAGAGATAAAACCGTTTTTCTTAAGCTCTAGGTAGATGTGAGAAGCTAGCTCACGGTTCTCTTCTGAGTGTGTGCTGTGGTAGTTATCAAAGCTAATATCAAAGCCAGCGAAGTCTTTTTGATGCTCTTCGCTTACTGCAGCGATCATCTCTTCTGGTGTAATACCCATCTGTTGTGCTTTTAGCATGATTGGCGTGCCGTGAGCATCGTCAGCACAGATGAAGTTTACAGTGTTGCCGCGTAGGCGTTGGTAGCGAACCCAGATGTCAGCTTGAATATGTTCAAGCATATGACCTAGGTGAATCGAACCATTAGCGTACGGAAGGGCACAAGTTACCAGCAGTTTTCTTGGATCGTTTGCCATACTTAATAATCGCTTTTTGATAGGTATAAAAAAATAGAGAGTAATACTACCCCATGAGCTTCCTAACGCCAAGGCATCAAACCATGGATTGCCTTAGTTTTTTTGGGGTTCTGAATCTTGTCTCTGGGTGCTACGATTAGAGTGTTATACCCAAGTGACTTCAAGATGCGAAAAGGCCTAAGCACTTTGAGGTCATTTAGGTATAAAGGAGGCGTCATGCACCAGTTCACTTCAAAACAAGACTTTTGTCATTGGCTTAACCAGTTCCAACATCCGCAGTTGGTGGAAAACTGGGCAGATATTCATGGGATGGTCGCGATTCCAGCGCAAGGCGGCATCCAAATTACTTTGCCATTCGCGAGCAACGAGCTTCAACAAGCGCTGAGCGATTGGATCAAAGAACAGCAAGCAGCAGGTGATGTCCCTGCGTTTGAGTTCCAGATTGAGCTCGGTGTCAAAGCGCTTGAAACCCAGGTTCAGAATGCAGTTAAGGGTGTTAAGAACATCATTGCAGTCAGTTCTGCGAAAGGAGGCGTGGGTAAATCGACAACGGCGGTTAACCTTGCTTTAGCTATTGCACAGTCGGGTGCGAAAGTTGGCTTGTTAGATGCTGATATCTATGGCCCATCGGTTCCTATGATGTTGGGGCAAGAAGACGCGAAGCCTGAAGTTCGTGATGCGAAATGGATGGAGCCTATTTTTGCTCATGGCATCTATACTCATTCTATCGGTTACTTGGTAGATAAGTCGGAAGCGGCTATTTGGCGCGGTCCTATGGCCTCCAAAGCGCTATCACAACTGCTGACAGAAACGGATTGGCCTGAGCTTGATTATTTGGTGATTGATATGCCACCGGGTACAGGGGATATTCAGCTGACGTTGTCACAACAAATTCCAGTAACAGGTACTGTACTTGTTACTACGCCGCAAGACTTAGCTTTGGCTGATGCTCGTAAAGGTGCTGCGATGTTCCATAAAGTGAATGTACCAGTGGTGGGCGTCGTGGAGAACATGAGCTATCACATTTGTAGCCAGTGCGGAGCGGTTGAGCACATATTTGGTACGGGTGGCGCTGAAAAAATGTCGCAAGAGTTTGGTTTGGCGTTGCTTGGGCAGATCCCACTTCATATATCAATGCGAGAAGATATTGATGCGGGTATCCCAACTGTGGCAAGACGTGCTGATAGCGAGCATGCAGGTTACTACAAACAACTTGCGGATCGTGTGTGTTGTACAATGTATTGGCAAGGCAAAGCAAAACCAGATGCTATCAGTTTTACTATGGTGAACTGAGTTTAATATCAAGGCCGGTTGAATATTGTGCATTTAAACGTTTGCTTGGCGGTTAATCCTCTGAGTAGATAGAAACTTATAACTAAACCCTAATTCCAACTAGTAACGAAGGGGTGAACTCCCTATAATCAGGCAGTTTATCTTTTTATGTGACTAGAAAATCATCATCGGGTGCAAACTAATGTCTGATAATAATCAATGCGTCATCGTAGGTATTGCTGGCGCTTCTGCTTCTGGAAAAAGTCTGATCGCGAGCACAATCTACAATGAGCTTCGCGAGAAAGTGGGCGATCATCAAATCGGTGTCATCACGGAAGATTGCTACTACAACGACCAAAGCCAACTAAGCATGGAAGAGCGTGTAAAGACTAACTACGACCACCCGAGCGCGTTGGACCACGACCTACTCTGTGAACACCTAGAGAAGTTGGTGCGTGGCGAAGCTGTAGAAGTACCAGAATACAGCTACACAGAGCACACTCGTACAAGCAACACCACTCCAATGACCCCTAAAAAGGTAATCATTTTGGAAGGTATCTTGCTGCTAACAGACCCACGCCTTCGTAATTTAATGCACGCGACAGTGTTTATGGATACTCCACTTGATATCTGTCTACTGCGTCGCGTTAAGCGTGATGTTGAAGAGCGTGGCCGTACTATGGAGTCGGTTCTTAAGCAATACCAACAGACAGTTCGTCCGATGTTCATGCAATTTATCGAACCTTCTAAGCAATACGCGGACATCATCGTACCTCGTGGTGGTAAAAACCGTATCGCAATCGACGTTCTTAAAGCGCACATTGCAAAACTTCTGAAAGCTTAAGCCTTTAGACGGCTATATCGCTTTATTTTTGTATAAAGAAGTGGCACCTTAAGTGCCACTTCTTTTTTTTGTTTTTAAATTAGCCAGTTGCAATACAAAATCGGACATTTTTCACGCTTTCGTGGAACTGTCAGCGATAAAAAAAGTCTGCGCTTATAATTGTAAAAACACCCGAGCAAGGAAAAAGCGAATGAAGAAACTGCTCTTAGTCATTGCCATCCCGATTGTGGCGATTTTGGCTGTTATTTTAGGGTTAGTGATTTTTGTTAATCCAAACCAATTTAAACCACTGATTGTGGAACAAGCTCAAAAGCAAACCGGCTTGGAACTGGTCATTGAGGGGGACATTAGTTGGCAGTTTTTCCCATCAATTGGCTTCGAACTGGGTCGCACTGAATTAAGAAACCCACAAGGCTTCAGCCAACCAAATCTATTTAAAGTTGAGACGGTCGGTGTAGATGTTTCCGTTACTCCTCTGTTCAGCAAACAGCTGGAAATTGGGAATGTCACTCTTGATGGCGCTGAGTTCTATCTTGAAACGCTGAAAGATGGTACCAAGAACATTGATGCGCTAACCAAAGCACAAACTCAGCAAGCAGAAAAAACGACTGAAGCGACTCCAGAGCAAGCGGTAGATTCACAGAGCACGGCTTCTGATTGGACGATCAATCTGGCTGGCGTCACCATCTCTAATGGCTATGTTGAAATCCAAGACAAGCAAGCGGGTAGCTACACTAAGCTGTCTGATATTTCTTTAAACCTTTCTCAGTTTGCCTTTGATAACTGGACAACGGCAGACTTCGGCGTGAAAGGTGAAATGAATGACCAGACGTTTACAGCGCAAGGTAAAGCGGATTTCAAACTGGCGAAAGGTTTAACTAGCTACGCTCTGAAAAACATTAACTTTGATGCAACTTACCGCGATCCTGCAAACAAAATTGAATCTGCGACCATTGGTTTAGACACGTTTGAGTTCGATAGAGTAAACAACCTAAGCTACGCATTAAAAGGCGAAGCAGGTGGCATGAAGCTTGATATGCAAGGTGGCGGTGAGCTAAACGTCGATAAAGCTATCAGCAAAGTGCAATTGAACAAATTGACGTTGAACTCAACGTTTGAAGGAGATGCGCTTCCACAATCACCAATGAAAGTCGATATGGCTTCAGACCTTTCATTCGATTTGGCTAAGGGCCACTTGAGCTTTGTTCTAGAGAAACTTACTGCAAACGCCATTGCACTTGATGGTAAAGCGGATGTGACTCTAGGCGATATTCCGAAAGTTCGCTTTGCTGTACACAGTCCTAACATCGACTTAGATGAGTTCCTTGGCTTAAATCAACAAGCACCAGTTAGTGACAAGCCAGCGTCCGGTGGCGAAAGTGCGCCAGCAGGGCCGGAAGTTGAACCAGACTTATCTGCATTAAAGACTCTGGATGTGAAAGGCGATATTACGATTGATAAGTTCAAAGCGGCTAACGCGAAGATGGAAGCGGTTAAAGCAAGCTTCTCTATCAATCGTGGTGTCTTTGACCTAACTTCATTCAGCTCTAAGTTGTACCAAGGTACGATTACTGCAACCGCTAAGCTAGACGCACGTAAATCACCTGCAACTTACTCAGCGAAGAAGTCAATTAAAGGTGTCCATATTCAACCATTGCTGATCGATGTAGCCAACAACGACATGTTGGAAGGTACTGGTAACATTGATGTAAACGTAAGTGGTAAGAGCTTAACGCCAACTGGCATCAAGAAGAACCTGACCGGCACGGTCGTGATCAATTTTGCCGATGGCGCTGTGAATGGCATTAACGTTGCTCAATTGATCCGAGAAAACTACGCGCGATTCAAAGGTCAAAGTCTAGAAGGTACAGATGAAGTTAAGAAAACCGACTTCAGTGCTATGACAGCGACCTTGAAGTTGAACAAAGGTGTAGTCTCTACCGATAATATGAAAGCGCAGTCTCCACTTCTTCGCGTTCGTGGTAAAGGTAAAGCGAACTACCTGAATGAAACGGTTGACTTCACCATCAGCACCTCGATTGTGGGCACGCTAGAAGGTCAGGGCGGTAAGAACATTGATGAACTGAAGGACATTACTATTCCTATCAATGTTTCTGGTAAGTGGGCAGATCCTAAGTTTAAGCTGGTCTTTGATGATGTGTTGAAGCAAAAAGCACAGAAAGAAATTGACCGTGGTGTAGAGAAGCTAACGGATAAGATCAAAGACGAGAAAACCAAAGAAGCAGTAGATGGCTTGCTGAAGAACCTGTTTAACTAACAGACCCTAGTAAAAGAAAAGGGTTGGCATTGAGCCAACCCTTTTTAGTTTGTAGTCTTTTCGGAAGCAACGACGGATGCTTACCAATCTACGCCTTTCAGAGCTTTAACACCGGATTCAAAAGCGTGCTTTACGTTCTTCACTTCGGATACAGTGTCGGCCATTTCGATCAAAGTGCGGTGTGCTCCGCGACCAGTAATGACGACAGATTGCATTTTCGGACGGTTGTTCAGCGCTTCGACCACTTCATCTAGGTCGATATAGCCATAGCTCACCATGTACGTCAGTTCGTCAAACAGAATTACATCAATCGATTCGTCGGTGAGCATACGCTTACACTCTCGCCAAACCAGTTGCGCTGCTTCAGTATCGGCAGTTTTGTTTTGTGTCTCCCATGTAAAACCCGTCGCCATGACTTGGAACTCAACACCGAGCTTTTCAAGTAGGTTACGCTCTCCGTTGTCCCATGTCCCCTTGATAAACTGAGCAACAGAACACTTCAAACCGTGGCCCACCGCTCGCGCAATAGTACCGAAGCCTGAAGTCGACTTACCTTTGCCATTACCTGTAATGATCAGCAATAAACCTTTTTCTTCTTGGGCGGCAGCGATCTTGGCGTCTACCTGTTGTTTTACTTTTTGTTGGCGAGCCTTATGGCGTGCTTCTTTGTTTTCTTCGATAGACATAGTACTTCCTCAATTCCTTTTTGTACCTTGTACGGGGTGACTTGGGTTCATTGAATTATCTCGCTATGATAGACCAACACACCGTGAAGAAAAACCATCGATAATTCAGGGAATAAAATGAAGAAACTACTCGTTGTTTGTATGGGAAATATCTGCCGCTCGCCAACCGGGGAGGCAGTGCTAAGAGCAAAAGCGCAAGAGCTAGGTGTAGTTGTAGAAGTGGACTCTGCTGGGACAATTGGCTACCACGCTGGCAACCAGCCTGATGCGCGTTCGATGCAAGCTGGTAAGCAACGAGGTTATTCGTTTAAAGGGATGCGTTCTCGAAAGGTAACATTAGAGGACTTTAAGGAGTTTGATATGGTGCTAGCCGCGGATAAAGCGAACTTGGCTGATCTTCTCGATCTTTGTCCTAGAGAGCATCGCCATAAAGTATCACTGTTTTTGAGTCACTCAAGTTCTGATTACAATGAAATCCCAGACCCATATTATGGTGGTGATGCAGGCTTTGAATTGGTACTTGATTTGATTGAAGAGGCGTCAGAAGCGATTTTGAAGAAGCTCTAAGCATTTACAACGTGCCAGATACCAAAAGGGATGAGTATTACTCATCCCTTTTTGCATTATTCATACAGCTAAAAACTGCAATTTATGTTGGCTTAGCCAGCCAGAATGTCAGTTGCAACTTTATAGCTTGGGTCTTCTTTTACGTTGATTTCTACCAAGCTACCAGCTTTATCTAGAAGCTTGCGGCAGTCTGGGCTCAAGTGGCGTAGGTGAAGTGTTTTACCTAGTGCAGCGTAGCGCTCTGCCAAAGTTTCAATCGCTTCGATTGCGGAGTGATCTGTTACGCGAGAGTCTGCGAAGTCAACGATAATATCTTTTGGATCGCCGTGCGCGTTAAACAGTTCTAGGAAGTTTGCCGCTGAGCCGAAGAAGATAGGGCCGTGAATCTTGTACTCTTTTGAGCCTTCATCATTTAGTCGAGTATCGGCATAGATATGTTTCGCATGTTGCCATGCAAACATGAGAGCAGATGCTACAACGCCCACTGCAACCGCAACCGCTAGGTCAGTTAGAACCGTCACAACTGTTACTAGAACAATAACGAAGAAATCTTGTTTAGGTACACGACGTGCCAGTTTGAATGTCGCCCATTCAAATGTGCCGATAACCACCATGAACATTACACCAACGAGCGCGGCTAGAGGGATCATCTCAATCAGCGAAGAAGCAAATAGGATGAACATCAGTAGAGCGATTGCAGCAACGATACCTGATAGACGGCCACGACCACCTGAGTTCACGTTGATCATTGACTGGCCGATCATCGCACAACCACCCATTGCACCAAACACTGAACAAGTCATGTTCGCCATACCTTGACCAATACATTCACGGTTAGATTGACCACGTGTGTTGGTCATTTCATCTAGCACCGTTAGCGTCAGTAGAGACTCAATCAGGCCGATAGCCGCAAGAATGATTGCGTAAGGTAAGATGATTTGCAGTGTTTCAAGAGTGAAAGGTACTGCTGGAATAGAGAAGGTCGGAAGAGAACCCGCCAAAGTCGCTGCTTCGTCACCAGACATAGTACGTAGGAAGTCAACAACTGTACGCGTTTCTAGATCCAAGCCAACCACAAGAGCCGTCACCGTCACGATTGCTACTAGAGAAGACGGTACCGCAGTTGTGAGCTTTGGTAGGAAGTGAATGATCGCCATTGTTAGCGCAACGAGCCCCAGCATTAGCAGCATTTGGTCTTGTGGTAGCCAAGTTAGCATGCCGTTGATGTCTGGTGCTTTAAACTGGCCTAATTGTGCTAAGAAGATAACAATAGCAAGACCGTTTACGAAACCAATCATTACCGGGTGAGGTACGATTCGGATGAATTTACCTAGCTTGAATAGACCAGCTGCGATCTGAAGAATACCCGCCAGCATAATAGCAGCAAATAGGTATTGAACGCCGTGAGTCGCGACCAGCGATACCATAACAACGGCCATTGCGCCTGTTGCACCAGAAATCATACCTGGGCGACCACCAAAGATAGAGGTGATAAGGCCAACAATAAAGGCTGCGTACAGGCCAACCATAGGGTCAACACCGGCAACGAATGCAAATGCAACGGCTTCAGGGACCAGTGCTAATGCAACAGTTAGGCCTGATAGCACGTCGTTTTTTACGGAGTGCTTAGAAAATTGAGGGAATTCGAACATGTTTTGTATTGAGTTCTCTTGGCGATGAATTTCTCTCGACACATATTCGTATTTGCACAAGCACTGGTGGTCGAAGTTGTTACTTCGTATCAGCGCAAACCGTAGTAAAAAAGAGCAGCATCAGAATGGTGTCGAAAACTTGAGTCGGCGAATGCTACCGAAAAGTGTGATTAAGTTCAAGAATGAAGGGGATATTGACGCACAAATGTGATCCGTCATTGATATTAATATGGCTAATTAGAGTTAACACTTACTTCAACAAAAAAGGCTGCCAATTGGCAGCCTTTTGCTTCTTATTTCGCTTAATGCGATGACAAGCTAAAACTTAGTTAAAGTTAGGCTTTGTCATTCCTGAAGATGCACGGTTAGTCGCTACTTGGCTACCTGCACCTTTTGGTGCGTAGCGCTCAGCTTTAAACGGTGCTGCTGAAACAGTAATCTCGCGAAGCTCTTGAGGACCTGGTGCTTTAGTCATCGGAGCACTAGCGCGTGGCTTAGCTGCTACTTTGATAACTTCAGCTTTAGGAGCTGGTGCAGCGATTGGTGCTTCTACTGCAACTTGCTCTACAGTGTCTTCTACCACTTCAACTACTGGCTCTTGAGCTGCTTCTGTGGTGGTTTCAGCTTGCTCTACCACTGCTGGTTCAGCCACTGGTGCTGCTGCAATAGGTGCTTCTACAACCGGTGCTTCTACAACTGGAGCTTCTACTTTCGTTTCTACAGGTTGTTGAACTTTTGGTTCAACCACTGGCGTTTCAACGACTGCAGGTTGTTCACGGCGAATGATCACTTTACCCATCGCCATTTCAGGGCAAGCAAAACCACCTTGGATTGCAGGTACTGCTGTCGCTACTACCGCTGCTTCTTCCTTCACTCGCTCTTCCTTCTTAGGCGCTGGTTTTGGAATGTAGCGTGGCATCACTTTGCCCATTGCCATCTCAGGAGATGCTACACCACCTTTACGTAGGCGGAATGGGTTAGGGCGACGATCGCGACCACGACGACGACGTTGACCGCTTGCACGTAGGTGACGCGGTGAACGACGGTTACGACGTTGTTTTGATTCTGCTTTGTTATCCTTATCCTGTTGAGTCTCAGCCACTGCCTCTACTGGCTTCTCTACAGGAGTTTCAATCGCTTTTACTGGAGCCTCAGCTACCTGTTCTGAAGCTTGCTGATCTTTAACGCGTACAGATTTGTTAAGTTTGCGACGTTGACGGCGCTCTTTAACTTTTTCTGCTTTCGCATTTGACTTCGCTTTGCTCTCTTCAGGTTTCGCTTCAGAGCCAGTACGAGCTTCAGCCGCAAGCTGTAGACC
The DNA here is from genome assembly GCF_030248515.1 of Vibrio sp. D401a. Lineage (NCBI taxonomy): Bacteria > Pseudomonadati > Pseudomonadota > Gammaproteobacteria > Vibrionales > Vibrionaceae > Vibrio > Vibrio sp. D401a. The sequence goes on from NZ_JAHGAI010000012.1 coordinate 66,958, forward strand.
TTTTTCCGCTACCTTAGCGTTTGCTTTCTGCTCTTGAGCTTTATCAGCTTGCTGAGCTTTTGGTTTGCGTTTTTGGTTACGGTTTTGCTGTTTATTAGGCTGTTGTGTTTCGTTTTGCTCTGTTGCTTGCTCATCACGTGGCTTGCGACGACGTTTGTTATCGCGGTTATCTCTGTTGTCACGTGGGTTACGGCGACGGTCGTTACGATCACGTCTGTTGTTACGTTTGTTGTCGCGTGCAGGCTTAGTTTCTTCTTGCTTAGGTTCTTCTTTTTCTTCGTTAGAACCAAATAGGAAGCTGCTTAATGCTTTGAACAAACGACTAAACAAACCAGGTTTTTCTTCTTGCTCTACGTCTTTCTTCTTAGGCGCGGCAGCCGCAGCAGCAGGTTTCGCTGCTGGCGTTGGAGCTGATTGAGTTGAAGAAGCAAAGCCTTTTAGTACAGGTTCTTCGATCTTCTTAGGCTTTAATTCAGTCTCTGGTACTTCTTTGCCTTCTGCTTCTTTCATTGCTTCCAGTTTCTTTGGAAGTAGGTAAGAAAGCAGGTCGAACTCTTCGCCTTCACGAACACGAATCACTTCAAAGTGCGGTGTTTCCATATCTGAGTTAGGAACAACCGTGATCTTCACTTCTTGTGTACGCTCAATGTGGTTCACAGAGCGACGCTTTTCGTTTAGAAGGTATGATGCGATTGGAACAGGGACAACTGCCAGCACTTGAGCTGTATTGTCTTTTAACGCCTCTTCTTCGATTAGACGAAGTACAGAAAGCGCTAGAGACTCGTTGTCACGAACAACACCAGTACCTGTACAGCGAGGACAGATGTGGTGGCTTGCTTCTGCTAGAGATGGGCTCAAACGTTGACGAGACATCTCCAATAGACCGAAGCGAGAAATGCGACCAATTTGAACGCGAGCGCGATCTAGACGAACGGCTTCACGTAGACGGTTTTCTACTTCACGCTGGTGGCGTACAGGTGTCATATCGATAAAGTCGATAACTACCAGACCACCAAGGTCACGCAGTCGCAACTGACGAGCAATTTCATCAGCAGCTTCAAGGTTAGTGTTAAGTGCTGTTTCTTCGATATCACCACCCTTTGTTGCACGAGCAGAGTTAATATCGATAGAAGTCAGTGCTTCTGTTGGGTCGATAACGATAGAACCACCAGACGGTAAGCGCACTTCACGTTGGAAAGCTGATTCAATTTGGCTTTCGATTTGGTAGTGGCTGAACAGTGGAACTTCACCATCATATTTCTTCACACGGTTGATGAAATCTGGACGCACTAACTGAATATGCTCTTTCGCACGTTCGTAGATAGTGTTGCTATCGATCAGGATTTCACCGATATCACGACGTAGGTAGTCACGGATTGCACGAACAATAACGTTACTTTCTTGGTGGATTAAGAATGGAGCAGGGTTAGAATCTGCAGCACCTTTGATCGCTCCCCAATGATTTAGGAGTACGTTTAAATCCCACTCTAGTTCTTCAGCACTCTTACCAACGCCAGCTGTGCGAACAATTAAACCCATACCTTGCGGCAGTTCAAGAGTACTCAATGCAGCTTTTAGTTGCGTACGCTCATCACCTTCGATTCGGCGAGAAATACCGCCAGCTCGAGGGTTGTTAGGCATCAGAACTAGATAACTACCAGCTAAAGAGATGAAAGTAGTCAGGGCTGCACCTTTACTACCACGCTCTTCTTTTTCCACTTGTACGATTACTTCTTGGCCTTCGGTCAGCACTTCTTTAATGCTTGGTCGGCCTTGGTAAGTGTAACCTTCAGGGAAATATTCGCGGGCAATTTCTTTAAGAGGAAGGAAACCATGACGCTCAGCACCGTAATCAACAAATGCGGCTTCTAAGCTTGGTTCAATACGTGTGATACGTCCTTTGTAGATATTCGCTTTTTTGGACTCATGACCTGGACTCTCGATATCAAGATCGAAAAGTCGCTGGCCATCAACCAGAGCGACACGCAACTCTTCTTTTTGAGTTGCGTTAATTAACATTCTTTTCATTGAAAATTTCTCGTTGTCTTTTCTTTTGTCTTTCTAGTCAACTTGTCACTGTTTTTTCGCTCTTTCACGGTGCCTGATCCCATGGCTATATTTTGCAGCCTCCCGGCTGGAAGGGGATGCTCTTGGGCACTTCAGTCATCACAAGTCTAGTTTAGGTTTCGTTGGAAACGCAGGCTTGTGACCCGCTATATGGTGCGGTAGATACTCAACGTGAATATGCGAGGAGTAGAGTAACAAGTGTGTTGAATTCAGCATGTCTTACGCCAATGCAGCACCTGAGCTTCAACAATCTACTCACATTGCTTGGGGATAAATGATTGGTAATGAACAAAATGTAACCAAACCTTCCTTAGCAGCTGTGAACTATAGCAGTGCAGGTGGATATCAGCAATCTGCTTTCACGCAAACGTTGGAAAATTTGGCGCTAAATTCAAGTTTTGTAATTTATAACTGGCTGTTTCATAAGCAGTTGAGTCTAGAAAATTGAAAAAGAGGCAAAGCAGATTGAGAAGTTGGCCAAGAGTTTTGATAATTGAAACAAAAGGTTGGCGTGTTTTAGAACTATTTATGGCAACAAGTATTTCTTTTGTGGCAAGAATAATGTGAAGTCGTACAGATTTGGGTTTACAATACCGCGCATGAGCGAAATAAGAACACAAGTCCAGTTCGTCGATATCGACGAAGATATGGCGGGTCAACGCATTGATAATTTCTTGCGTAACCAATTAAAAGACATCCCAAAGAGCATGATTTATCGAATTGTGCGCAAGGGCGAAGTACGCGTAAATAAAAAGCGCATTAAAGCCGAGTACAAACTCAAAGCAGGCGATCTTGTTCGTATTCCTCCAGTTACGGTAGAAAAGAAAGAAGACGACGTTGCACCAAGTACCAAGCTAAACAAAGTGGCAGAGTTAGAAGATAAGATCATTTTTGAAGATGATCATATGCTGATTCTTAATAAGCCTTCTGGAACCGCAGTTCATGGTGGTAGTGGTTTGAAGTTTGGCGCGATTGAAGCACTTCGTGCTTTGCGCCCACAAGCTCGCTTCCTTGAGTTAGTTCACCGTATCGACCGTGACACTTCCGGTATATTGCTTGTTGCGAAAAAGCGTTCGGCACTACGCCACTTACAAGCACAGTTCCGTGAAAAGACAGTGAAGAAGTTCTACTTTGCACTTGTCATGGGGGAGTGGAAAGCAAGCTGTAAGGTTGTTAATGCACCACTGCTAAAAAACGAAGTGAACAGTATTGTTCGAGTGAACCCAAATGGTAAACCGTCAGAAACACGCTTCAAGATTTTGGAAAAGTTCGACCAAGCAACGCTAATCCAAGCAAGCCCGATTACTGGTCGTACTCACCAGATTCGTGTGCATACCCAATATACAGGGCACCCAATTGCATGGGATGATCGTTACGGTGACCGCCGCTTTGATGCTTATACTGGGCAAGTTGGCTTGGATCGTTTGTTCCTTCATGCGGCGAACATCAAGTTCCAGCACCCATCGAATGATGAGTGGATGGAGATCAACGCGCCGATGGAAGCGAAATTAGAGAAAGTCTTAGCGGGTTTGCGTAAAAAGTAGAGGCAAGAGTATCTACACCCTTCGGGGCCGCAAAAAGCTATGTAAAAGCCGATGTTAATACATCGGCTTTTTTGATCGTAGAAAGCTTTTTAGAGAGTGGCGGCAGCTTTGCCTGTTGAGTTATGAGAACTTTGTGCTCAGCAATACCGTTGAAAGAGATCCCCAACTCGCTCGTTTCTCACTTTTGAGGATGACGTGCAGTGAATTCTGAATTTAAGTGGGTTATGACTTACTTTTTGATGGATGAGCTTAAACGACGTCATTCCCGAAAGCGACGAAGGAGCGTTGTCGGGAATCTCTAGTTGAGATGCAAAGTCATTAGCTTGATGACTGCTTACACCGTCCATATCAACCCTTTGGAGTCTTCTGTATTCCCTACAAAACCTCTAACCCTTGCTTTTGCAGCATATCGATCAAATCAATCAGTGGCAGGCCGACTAGCGTATTCGGGTCTTTGCCGACTAACTTCTTAAACAGACAAATCCCCATACCCTCGCTTTTAAAACTGCCAGCGCAGTAAAACGGTTCTTCTCTGTCAACGTAACGCTCGATTTGCTCGCGAGCCAAATCTCTGAAATGTACTTCAAAGGTATCGAAGCCGACTTCAGTATGATTTGTAGCGGTGTTATGTACCGCAAGCCCGGTATAAAAAGTGATGGTTTTACCGCTTTGAGCTAATAGCTGTCTGATTGCGTTTTCTCGGCTTAGCGGCTTACCCACAATTTCACCGTCGATAACACAAACTTGGTCACTGCCAACGACCAAACTGTCCTGAGTTGTGTGGCAAGATGTCGCTTTTCCAATCGCGAGCCTTTGAACGAGCTCTAAAGGGGGTTCATTAGGTAAAGGCGTCTCGTCACAGTCTGGTGATAAGCAAGTAAAAGGTACTGCTAGTTTTTCCAGCAGTTGTTTACGAAAAGGAGAGGTTGAGGCTAAAACCAGTTGGTAATTTTTCATTTTGAATTACAATTCGCACAAGCATTTTCACTAGGATAATCGATCAAAATCGATTCTGGCTAATGCTCTGTATGATAAGCGTAAAAAAGTACAACTTTTTTTCCTTTTTCTTTGACTAATTTTGATTTGGAAGATAATATTCGCGCCCTATGCAAAAGGTAAAAATACCGCGAACAGTTGATCCGGCGAAGTCCGCACAGAAACGATTAGATTACGATGGCATCATCCAAGCTAGTCTTTTCAAGCGCTTAGCGGAAACAACTGAAGGCGTAAAACGCGACGCAGAAGTCTCATTGTCATTTGATATTGATGAACAGCGACTTGTTGTTATCTCTGGTAAAGCTAACATCGAAGTCGATTTAGAGTGTCAGCGTTGTAATGAGGTATTCACACATTTGTGTGAAGTTGAATTCCTTTACACTCCTTACTACGGTGAGAAGACGGAAGAGGAAGCACCAGAAATTTATGATTTGGTAGATCTAAATGAGTACGGTGAATTAGACCTTATACAACTAGTTGAAGACGAGTTCATCTTAACATTACCTCAAATCGCAATGCACGATGAAGCGGATTGTAGCGTTGATTCAAATAACATGGTTTTTGGTGAGATTCCTGAAGAAATTGAGGAAGAAAAACCGAATCCATTCGACGTTTTGAAAAATCTGAAAAAGTAACTGGTGTGGTAGCCGCTTCTTCTTTAGGTTTTTAACCCAATAGTATAGGAGTAGGGTCAATGGCCGTACAGAAAAACCGTAAAACTCGTTCTAAGCGCGGTATGCGTCGTTCACACGATGCGCTAACTACAGCTGCACTATCTGTAGACGCGACTTCTGGTGAAACTCACCTACGCCACAACGTAACTGCTGAAGGTTACTACCGTGGTCAAAAGGTTATCAACAAGTAAGGTTGAACCTTTGCAAAGTATTACCGTTGCACTTGATGCAATGGGCGGGGATTTCGGTCCACGCGTAACAGTGCCTGCCGCCGTGCAGGCACTGTCTCATTTCCCAGAGCTAAAAGTGATTCTTATAGGTGATCAATCTCTGATCACGTCTCAATTATCTCAACTAGGTGCCTCTACCAGTTCTCGTTTGAGCATTCTTCATAGCGAGAAAGTGATATCAAACTCAGAAAAGCCATCTTTAGCATTACGCAATAGCCAAAACAGCTCTATGCGTATGGCCATCGATCTTGTTTCTGAAAGCGAAGCAGACGCATGTGTGAGTGGTGGCAACACCGGTGCGCTTATGGCGCTCTCACGTTTCATTCTTAAACTGCTTCCTGGTATTGAGCGTCCTGCTTTAGTTTCCGCATTACCAACTATCAGCGGCAAGCGTACCTGGATGTTAGATCTTGGTGCGAATGTGTCGTGCGATGCCGACAGTTTGTTCCAGTTTGCAGTGATGGGCAGTGCATTAGCTGAGGAGCACCTCGGTCATCCACCTCGTGTGGCTGTACTAAATATTGGCGCTGAAGAAATCAAAGGAAACGATTTGGTCAAGCGCTGTGCAGAAATGCTTTCTCAAACCGACGCAATTAATTTTGTGGGTTATATTGAAGGTAATCAAATTTTGCATGACGTAGCCGATGTCATTGTTTGTGATGGCTTTGTTGGTAACGTATGCTTAAAAGCCAGCGAGGGAACAGCACAACTCTTTATCGAAAAACTTAAAACCAGCATGATGGCATCAACGATAAAGGGATGGATTGCTAGAAAGTTGTTTTCTCGGCTATTTAATGAACTAAAAACACTGAACCCCGACCAGTATAACGGCGCAAGTTTGCTAGGATTGCGCGGCATTGTCATAAAAAGCCATGGAAGTGCGGATGTATCTGCGATTGTCAATGCACTTGGCGAGGCAGTACACGAGGTCAAACGACAAGTACCAAGCCGTATTAGCGATCGTTTGGAAGCGGTTTTACTCGAGAGGCATTATTAGTCTTCATGCATAGCAAAATATTAGGTACTGGCAGCTACCTGCCATCTCAGGTGCGTACTAACGCAGACCTAGAGAAAATGGTAGATACAAGTGATGAGTGGATCGTAGCTCGCACGGGTATTAAAGAGCGTCGAATTGCAGCAGAAAATGAAACGGTTGCAGACATGGCATTCTACGCAGCTGAAAACGCTATCGATATGGCCGGCATTGATAAAAATGATATCGACCTAATTATCGTTGCTACTACTAGCAGTAGCCATACTTTCCCTTCATCTGCGTGTCAGGTGCAGGGAAAGCTTGGCATTAAAGGTTGTCCAGCATTTGACTTGGCCGCTGCTTGTTCAGGCTTTGTATACGCCTTATCTGTTGCTGATCAACACATCAAATCAGGTATGTGTAAAAACGTACTCGTGATTGGTGCAGACGCATTATCGAAAACGTGTGATCCAACGGATCGTTCAACCATCATCTTATTTGGTGATGCGGCAGGAGCGGTAGTGGTTGGCGCGAGCGAAGAGCCGGGTATCATCTCTACACACGTATACTCAGACGGTCAATTTGGTGATCTGTTGAGTCTGCCGGTGCCAGAACGTGGCAAAGATGCGGACAAATGGCTGCACATGGCGGGTAACGAAGTATTCAAAGTGGCAGTAACTCAGCTATCTAAGCTAGTGAAAGACACACTTGAAGCGAACGACATGCACAAGTCTGAACTAGACTGGCTAGTGCCGCACCAAGCGAACTACCGCATTATTTCAGCGACAGCGAAGAAGCTTTCGATGTCACTAGACCAAGTCGTGATTACACTTGATAAGCACGGCAACACATCAGCGGCAACTGTGCCAACAGCACTGGATGAAGCAGTACGTGATGGTCGAATTAAACGCGGTCAAACTTTACTTCTTGAAGCGTTTGGTGGCGGATTCACTTGGGGCTCGGCTCTGGTGAAATTCTAAGTTTCATAAGAATTCAAAATTTAAGATGCGCTACCGTGCATCTTATTTCTTTTTACTTTGCTTAAAGGAAAACAACATGAGCAAGTTTGCTATCGTATTTCCAGGCCAGGGTTCACAAGCTGTAGGTATGCTTGCTGATCTAGGCGAACAATATGACGTAGTAAAACAAACATTTGCAGAAGCATCTGACGCACTAGGTTACGACCTATGGGCGCTTGTTCAAAATGGACCTGCAGAAGATCTAAACCAAACTTTCCGTACACAGCCTGCATTGCTAGCTTCATCTGTTGCTATCTGGCGCGTATGGCAAGAGCTTGGTCTTGAGCAACCAGCAAACCTAGCGGGTCACAGCCTAGGTGAGTACTCAGCACTAGTATGTGCTGGCGTGATTGACTTTAAAGAAGCAATCAAACTGGTTGAGCTACGTGGTCAACTTATGCAAGAAGCCGTACCAGCAGGTACTGGTGCAATGTACGCGATCATCGGTCTAGATGACGAAGCGATTGCAAAAGCTTGTGAAGAAGCTGCGCAAGGTGACGTAGTTTCACCAGTAAACTTCAACTCGCCTGGTCAAGTTGTTATCGCAGGTAGCAAAGACGCAGTAGAGCGCGCGGGCGTACTATGTAAAGAAGCGGGTGCAAAACGTGCACTTCCTCTTCCTGTTTCAGTGCCTTCACACTGTGCACTAATGAAACCAGCAGCAGAGAAACTAGCGGTTGCGCTAGAGTCTATTGAATTCAACGCACCACAACTTCCAGTTATCAACAACGTTGATGTGGCAGCAGAAACGGATCCTGCAAAAATCAAAGACGCACTTGTTCGTCAGCTACACAGCCCAGTTCGTTGGACTGAGAGCGTGCAGCTAATGAGCGAGCAAGGCGTAGAAAATCTTCTTGAGCTTGGTCCTGGCAAAGTACTGACAGGTCTGACTAAACGTATCGTGAAAACACTAAGCGCAGCAGCTGTTAACGACGTAGCGTCGCTAGAAGCTGCTAAGTAATTCGTTCACGATAAGAAAAGGAAAACACAACATGATGAATCTAGAAGGTAAGATCGCTCTAGTGACAGGCGCAAGCCGTGGCATTGGTCGTGCGATTGCTGAGCTTCTTGTTGAACGCGGTGCAACAGTAATTGGTACTGCGACTTCTGAAGGTGGCGCAGCAGCGATCAGCGAATACCTGGGTGAAAACGGTAAAGGCCTAGCACTTAACGTGACTGACGTTGAGTCTATCGAAGCGACACTAAAAACCATTAATGATGAGTTCGGTGTAATCGATATTCTAGTTAACAACGCTGGTATCACTCGCGATAACCTACTAATGCGTATGAAGGATGACGAGTGGAACGACATCATCAATACGAACCTAACGCCAATTTACCGCATGTCTAAAGCGGTTCTTCGCGGTATGATGAAAAAACGCGCAGGTCGCATCATCAACGTAGGTTCTGTTGTTGGTACTATGGGTAACGCTGGTCAAACGAACTACGCAGCAGCGAAAGCAGGCGTAATTGGTTTCACTAAATCAATGGCTCGTGAAGTCGCTTCTCGTGGTGTAACGGTTAATACAGTCGCTCCTGGTTTCATCGAAACTGACATGACTAAGGCGCTAAATGATGACCAACGTGCAGCAACGTTATCGAACGTGCCTGCAGGTCGTCTAGGTGACCCACGTGAAATTGCATCAGCAGTAGTATTCCTAGCTTCACCTGAGGCAGCTTACATTACTGGTGAAACTTTGCATGTAAATGGCGGCATGTACATGGTTTAATGCACAGTTCGTGCAAAATAAGCTATTTTACTTTATGAAAAATAGCCTATAGTTGCTGTTAACTGTCATTAAGTTGTGATGGTCGTGCACAAGATTTGTGCATGATTTAAGTCAAAAATGTATTGAAATTCGGTTAAATTCGCTAATTTTGTGGTTTGACCAGCAAGGACCCCCTTGCAACTTTCCATAGTTCGAATAAACTACGGAATCATCGCATTAGGCGAAATCTGTAAAGGAAAAGAAAAATGAGCAACATCGAAGAACGCGTAAAGAAAATCATTGTTGAACAGCTAGGTGTAGACGAAGCAGAAGTTAAGAATGAAGCTTCTTTCGTTGACGATCTAGGTGCTGATTCTCTAGACACAGTAGAGCTAGTTATGGCTCTAGAAGAGGAATTCGACACTGAGATTCCTGACGAAGAAGCTGAGAAAATCACTACTGTTCAAGCTGCAATCGACTACGTAAACAGCGCTCAGTAATTATCTCTCCCAGGCGGTCTCCTAGACCGCCTGTGTTCTTTCTAACTTCTTCTATCCTCTCATAGAAACATTCAATTCCCGGAGAATTATATCGTGTCCAAGCGTCGTGTAGTTGTCACAGGCATGGGTATGTTGTCACCGGTAGGCAACACAGTAGAATCATCTTGGAAAGCCCTGCTAGAAGGTCAAAGCGGAATCGTTAACATCGATCATTTCGATGCAACGAACTTCTCAACTCGTTTTGCAGGTCTTGTTAAAGATTTTGATTGCACAGAGTACATGTCTAAAAAAGATGCTCGTAAAATGGATCTATTTATCCAGTACGGCATCGCAGCAGGTATCCAAGCGTTGGATGACTCTGGCTTAGAAATTACCGAAGAAAACGCAGCTCGAGTTGGTGTCGCAATCGGCTCTGGTATTGGCGGTCTAGACCTAATCGAAAAAGGTCACTCAGCACTTGTTGAGAAAGGCCCGCGTAAAGTTAGCCCATTTTTTGTTCCTTCGACCATCGTAAACATGGTTGCAGGTAACCTATCTATCATGCGTGGTCTTCGTGGTCCAAATATCGCGATCTCTACTGCATGTACTACAGGCCTTCACAACATCGGCCACGCAGCTCGTATGATTGCATACGGTGATGCAGAAGCGATGGTAGCAGGTGGTGCCGAGAAAGCATCAACACCGCTAGGCATGGCTGGTTTCGGCGCGGCTAAAGCATTATCGACTCGTAATGATGAGCCTCAAAAAGCGTCTCGTCCATGGGATAAAGGCCGTGACGGCTTCGTTCTTGGTGACGGCGCGGGTATGATGGTTCTTGAAGAGTACGAACACGCAAAAGCTCGTGGCGCTAAGATTTACGCAGAGCTTGTTGGCTTTGGTATGTCTGGTGACGCTTACCACATGACTTCTCCAAGTGAAGATGGTTCAGGTGGCGCACTAGCAATGGAAGCCGCGATGCGTGATGCAAACATCATCGGTACGCAAGTTGGTTACGTTAACGCTCACGGAACATCAACACCTGCTGGTGACGTAGCTGAAATCAAGGGTGTAAAACGTGCTCTTGGTGAAGAAGGCTCAAAACAAGTATTAGTATCTTCGACTAAATCGATGACTGGCCACCTACTAGGTGCTGCAGGTTCTGTTGAAGCTATCATTACGGTTCTTTCTCTGGTTGACCAAATCGTTCCACCAACGATTAACCTAGATGATCCTGAAGAAGGCCTAGATATTGACCTTGTACCGCATACTGCGCGCAAAGTTGATATGGAGTACGCAATCTGTAACTCGTTTGGCTTTGGTGGCACAAACGGTTCACTTGTATTCAAAAAATTCGCTGAGTAAGAATCTCTAACACTGTTTTAGAGTAGCGATACTTGTATTCTAACGGCTCGATGCTTAGCATTGAGCCGTTTTGTTTTATTTGTCGATCAGAAATCAAAGGGTATCTGAATGTTCTGGGTAAATGGACTTCCACAAACGCATGTTTCGCTCGGTGATCGCTCATTTCAGTATGGTGATGGCTGTTTCACTACTATTAAGACTAAGTACGGTCAACTGGAGCACTGGCAAGCGCATATTGAACGTATGGAGGCGTGTCTAAAAACATTGCAAATACCTTTCCCAGATTGGAATACGGTTTTTGATTGGGCGATGCTCGCGGTCTTAAATGACGAGGCGGCAGGAATCAAGATTCATATTAGTCGTGGTTGTGGTGGTCGAGGGTACAGCCCAAGCGGTATAGATGGTCCGGTTGTGACTATTTCGAACTTTGCATTTCCTTTTCATTATGCTCAGTGGCAAGAAAATGGTGTGCAGTTAGGTATTTGTGAAACCCGCCTTGGCATCCAACCATTACTTGCAGGTCACAAGCACAACAACCGAATAGAGCAGGTTCTCGCAAAGGCGGAAATTGATGGTTCTGAATTTGCCGATGCTGTGACGTTAAATGTGCAAAATCATGTCATTGAAACTACAATGGCAAACCTTTTTTGGGTTAATGATAAAAGGGTATACACACCGGATTTGAGTTTGTCCGGTGTGGCCGGCGTAATGCGCCGTAAGGTATTGGAGTTTCTCCAAGCTGAAGGTTACCCGGTGAAGGTAGCCCAATTCACACTGACAGATTTGCTTGATGCAGAAGAGGTGTGGATGTGTAACTCACTATTGGGTGTAGCGCCGGTTTGCGGTATTTCAACACCAGAGAACAAGATTGAACTTCCAATTGGAAAACTGACTCGACGACTTCAAGGGAATCTAAATACGTGATTAAAAAACTGTTTGCTTTTGTTGTACTGATTGCCGTTATTGGTGCAGCAGGTGCTTTTTACGTTGTTTCACAGACTAAGCAATACGTTAACTCGCCAATCCTTATAGAACAGCCACAGCTGTTCAGCGTTGAAAATGGCACCAGCTTTCACCGAGTCATGCGTGATTTAGTGAAAGATAATATTATTGAAGCTTCTGATTACACCCGCTTAATGCCTCACCTTTACCCAGAGCTTCTTCAAGTGCGAGCAGGCACTTACCAACTAGAGCCAAAGCTTTCGCTTTATCAAACGTTAGAACAGCTCAATACGGGCAAAGAACATCAGTTTGCAATAACATTTGTGGAAGGTAGTCGCTTTTCTGAATGGGTTGAACAACTAAGTACAGCACCTTATGTAAAACATGACTTAACCGGATTATCTGAAAAAGAGATGGCTGAAAAGCTAGGTATTGAGCGCGAAAAGCTTGAGGGCTTATTCCTTGCCGAGACCTACCATTACACAGCAGGCACGAGTGAAAGTCAGATCTTAGAGCGTGCTCATACTAAGTTGAACAATATTCTTGATGCTCATTGGGAAGGGCGCCAAGAGAAACTGCCGATTAAAGACAAATACGAAGCTCTGATCCTTGCTTCAATTATTGAAAAAGAAACGGCAATCGACTCGGAGCGTGAACGAGTGGCGTCTGTATTTGTCAACCGTCTCAATAAACGCATGCGCCTGCAAACTGACCCGACCGTTATTTACGGAATGGGTGATGCGTACGATGGTAATATTCGTAAAAAAGATTTACGTACTCCAACGCCATACAACACATACACAATCAACGGTTTGCCACCAACACCAATCGCTATGGCAGGCGAAGCGTCGATTGAAGCTGCTTTAAACCCAGAAAACAGCAAATATTTATATTTTGTAGCAAGCGGAAAGGGCGGACATGTATTTTCGAAATCCCTTGCTGAGCACAACCGTGCTGTACGTGCCTATTTAAGAGAACTAAGAAAGAATAAATGATGAAAGCAAACTTTATTGTCGTTGAGGGCCTAGAAGGCGCGGGTAAAAGTACTGCGATTAAAACCGTTTTAGACACGCTGAAAGCGGCGGGTATTGAAAACATCGTCAATACTCGTGAGCCGGGTGGTACACCACTGGCTGAGAAAATGCGCGCGTTGGTTAAAGAAGAGCACGAAGGCGAAGACCTAAAAGATATGACCGAGCTGCTTTTGCTTTACGCCGCGCGTGTTCAGTTAGTTGAGAACGTGATTAAACCAGCACTAGCAAACGACCAATGGGTGGTGGGTGACCGTCATGATTTGTCTTCTCAAGCTTACCAAGGTGGTGGTCGTCAAATCGATGCGTTGCTGATGAAGAACCTGCGCGATACGACTCTAGGAGAGTTTAAGCCTGCTTTCACTTTGTACATGGACATTGATCCGCGCGTTGGCCTTGAGCGTGCACGCGGTCGTGGTGAACTCGACCGCATCGAAAAGATGGATATCAGCTTCTTTGAGCGTACTCGTGAGCGTTACTTGGAACTCGCGAATGCAGATGACTCTATCGCAGTTATCAATGCAGAGCAGTCGATTGAAGAAGTAGCACAAGACATCAAAGCCGCTTTGAACGAATGGCTAGCATCATTGTAAGCAGGATGTGGATTGAGGTGATTCATGCTAAATGACTTTCCATGGTTACAACCCGTTTGGGATAACCTCAAAACAAGTTTGGATTCAGAACGAGTTCCAGGTGCACTGTTATTACAAAGTGAGAAAGGCTTAGCCGTTGAAAAGTTGGTTGAGCTCTTTAGTCATTCACTTTTATGTCAAAACTACACCAGTGAAGCGTGTGGGTTCTGCCATAGCTGCCAGTTGATTCAGTCAAACAGCCACCCTGACTTACACTGGGTCAAACCAGAGAAGGAAGGGAAGTCAATTACGGTTGACCAGATTCGAGGGTGTAACCGTCTTGCTCATGAGTCTTCCCAGCTAAATGGCTACCGTGTGTTTATTATTGAGCCTGCGGATGCGATGAACGAGTCTGCATCAAATGCGTTGTTGAAAACACTCGAAGAACCGGGACAGAAGTGTTTGTTCTTGCTGGTGACGCATAATCAAGAGCGATTGCTTCCAACCATTCAGAGCCGTTGCCAGCAGTGGGTAGTTACGCCGCCTTCAACAGAACAAGCAATGAGTTGGATGAGCGAGCAGGGCGCCTCGAAAGTGCCGCCGTACGCACTCAAGCTAAACATGGGGTCCCCCATAAACACACTAGAAGCGGTAAAAAACGGTGAGCTTGATGAGTACCAAGTGTTTGAGCGCTGCTTTATAGATACTTTGTCTTCTCCCGTTTCTGATGTGTTTCAATGTGCGTCTTTAATGGCTAAGAACCCGGACAAAACATTGGATTGGGCTTGGCACTTGTTAGCGGATGCACAAAAAGCGCAATTTGGTGTGGTCGAAGTGGACCAACTTCCGGGGGCTGATAAGTTTCCTCCGAGCAACTACAACGGCTTATACTTAGCAGCACAAAAATTGCTCGAATTAAAGGCTCAAATGCAAACCTTCCCAGGCTTAAACCTTGAGCTACTTTCTATGAATTGGTTAATTGAATCACGAGAGGCATTATGTTCGTAGATTCGCACTGTCATTTAGACAAATTGAATTACGATGATCTTCACATCAACGTTGAAGACGTTATTAATAAAGCAAAGCAAGCGAATGTCACAGAGCTTCTATCGGTTGGCGTAACGCTGGACTCGTTTCCTAAGATGCTGGAGTTGATCACACCTTATGAGAATGTTTATGCTTCTTGTGGTGTTCATCCACTCGACGTGGAAAGTGCGTTTTCATTAGAAACGCTACACCAACATGCATCGCACGAAAAGGTGGTGGCGATTGGTGAAACGGGCTTGGATTATCACTACAAGCCAGAGACAGCAGCACTGCAAAAAGAACGTTTTGAGCAGCAAGTTGACTTAGCTGTCGAATTGAACAAGCCACTTATCATCCACACTCGTAATGCACGAGAAGATACATTAGAAATTCTTCGTAATGGTGGTGCCGAAAAATGTGGTGGCGTGATCCACTGTTTTACTGAAGATCTAGCATTTGCAGAAGCGGCGCTTGATTTAGGTTTCTACATCTCAATTTCAGGTATTGTGACCTTCCGCCAAGCAACAGAACTAAAAGAAGTTGTGAAAGCTTTACCACTAGAGAAGTTGCTCATTGAGACGGACTCGCCGTATTTGGCTCCTGTTCCTCACCGCGGAAAAGAAAACCAACCAGCTTATGTAGTGGAAGTTGCGGCCTATATTGCGCAGCTAAAAGGGTGTGCTTTATCTGAGGTCGGGCAAAAAACCACCGAAAACTTCCGAAATCTTTTTTTGCGTTAGAAATCATTAAATAGTTTAAAAAAGGGGCGCAAGCCCCTTTTTTGTTGATTAAAGCAACAAAACTACTAATTAATTTAATGTTTACTAAAAATGTTGATTTACTGAAGGCCTAAACCTACAAATGTAATTTTGTTACTAAAAATAACATCGTGGTTTATTTTATTTACGCACTAAAATTAATTTTATAGATATAAAACCAGTTAAAAAACAACAATTTAAGTGTGGTGCAAACCTTTTCATTAGCTCGTTTTTCATGTGATCTAAGACTTGTTTTGAAACTAAATTTCGTAACTGTGTGGAAAGTTTGAGGGTCATCAATATATATTTAGAGCCGGAAAATATAATGCAACGTGTGGTTACATTTTCATTGGGTGCTAACATTTAGGCTACGGGGGTGTGCCGTTAGTGCCCAAATAATACTTATAATTTATCAGGAGCATAAACATGTTTAAGAACCTTTTTGCAAACCTGCAAAAAGTTGGTAAAGCTCTGATGCTACCAGTATCAGTGTTACCAGTCGCAGGTATCCTACTAGGTGTTGGTGCTGCCCACCTAAGCTTCATTCCAGAGATCGTTTCGAACCTAATGGAACAAGCTGGTGGCTCAGTATTCGGCCAAATGGCACTTCTATTTGCTGTTGGTGTAGCACTTGGCTTCACAAACAACGACGGTGTAGCAGGTCTTGCTGCAATCGTTGGTTACGGCATCATGACAGCTACACTAGGTGTTATGGCTGGCATCATGGGTGTTGAGAAAATCGATACAGGTGTACTAGGTGGTATCCTTGTCGGTGGTGTTGCTGCTTGGGCATTCAACCGTTTCTTCAAAATCCAACTTCCAGAGTACCTTGGCTTCTTCGCTGGTAAGCGTGCTGTGCCAATCATCACTGGTTTCGCTGCGATTATCCTAGGTGTTGTACTATCTATCGTGTGGCCGCCAATCGGCGGTGCAATCTCTGCATTCTCTGACTGGGCTGCGCACCAAAACCCACAACTAGCGTTCGGTATCTACGGCGTTGTTGAGCGTTCTCTAATCCCATTCGGTCTACACCACGTTTGGAACGTACCATTCTTCTTCGAAGCAGGTACTTGTGTGAACGCTGCTGGTGAAACTCAAAACGGCGTACTAACTTGTTACCTAGTTGCTGATGAAGCATCTCGTGCTGCTGGTAATGGCTTCGGTCAGCTAGCGGGTGGTTACATGTTCAAGATGTTCGGTCTACCAGCTGCAGCAATCGCTATTGCTCACTGTGCTAAACCAGAAAACCGCGCGAAAGTAATGGGTATCATGGCGTCAGCTGCACTGACTTCATTCCTAACTGGTATTACAGAGCCAATCGAATTCTCATTCCTATTCGTTGCTCCACTACTATACGGTATCCACGCTCTACTAGCTGGTTCTGCATACGTTGTTGCTAACACTCTAGGCTTCGTACACGGTACTTCATTCTCTCACGGTCTGATCGATTTCCTAGTTCTATCTGGTAACGCTCAGAAGATGGGTCTAATGATTGCTGTAGGTCTAGTTTACGCTGCAATCTACTACGCAGTATTCCGCACTGTAATTACAGCACTTGATCTGAAAACTCCTGGTCGTGAAGATGAATCTGAAGATGCAGTAGCAGCTACTGGTTCTGACATGGCAGGTGAGCTTGTCGCAGCATTCGGCGGCAAAGCTAACATTACAGGTCTAGACGCATGTATCACTCGTCTACGTGTTGCAGTTGCTGACACAGCAGCAGTTGACCAAGACAAGCTAAAACAACTAGGCGCTGCTGGTGTTGTAGTTGTAGCAGGTGGTGTTCAGGCTATCTTCGGTACTAAGTCTGACAACCTGAAAACTGAAATGGATGAGTGGATTCGTAACCACGGCTAATCTCAATCATTCATAAAAAAGGAGGCTTCGGCCTCCTTTTTTCATTTTTGCTTTTCATTATCCCTTTCTTGTATGTGTCATAGTGGGTCGTTGCTTAGCAATTAGTCACGTGATCTTGTTCTCAGACTTACGTTTGTAGCCTTTTTCGCACATCATTCTTACTCATTGCTGACACAATAAAATCGCATAATGTTTGAATTATGTACACTGTTTTTTAAGAGTAATGACGTGTATGAAAAAGAAAATAATGCTGGTCGCGGCACTGTTTCCCAGTGTTAGCATGGCAGCAGATCAACCGAAGAACTTTTCTGTAGGTATGGCAGTGGATCAGCAACTGAGTGTTGTAATTGAAGTTGAAGACAAGTACCGCGGTATTATTGGTAATGATGGTATGGCATTTGATTACATCGCTAAGCGTGGCACATTCGACCAAAGCATGCCATTGACGTGGTATGTCGGTGTTGGTGGTTGGTATGAGTGGGATGATGAGTTCGGTGTCCGTGTTCCGCTCGGCTTAAACTGGGATCTATCTAAAGGCTGGGATCTGTACGCCCAAGTTCATCCGGAGATAGATTTTTATAAAGGACCAGATTTACAAATCGGTGGGGCGCTTGGTATCAAATACAATTTCTAATAGAGACAAAAATGCCGGCATTGAGCCGGCATTCTGTTGTTGAAACTTATCCGTTCTATGAATTAACGGCGTTATTGCTGTTTATTCATTGCTCTTTTGATGCATACCGCGGCTCCACCCCAAGTGATGCCAAGACCGATAATCATCATGATGATTGCACTTGTTGTCATTACGCTTTCTCCTTGCTCACGACGTTAATCAATACACCAGACACAAATAGTGCGGCAATCATTACCCAACCAAGAGTTAGGTCGTAGCCACCGTAACCTTCGGTGAGAAGGGCGTACAGCTTGGTTGCCAAGATAACTGCTAACAT
Source organism: Vibrio sp. D401a (assembly GCF_030248515.1). NCBI lineage: Bacteria > Pseudomonadati > Pseudomonadota > Gammaproteobacteria > Vibrionales > Vibrionaceae > Vibrio > Vibrio sp. D401a. Next base: position 85,147 of record NZ_JAHGAI010000012.1, read on the forward strand.
GATTGGTGTGACAAAGCGTAAACAGATTTCGAACCATTGACCAACAGAGAAGTCAGAGCGCTCATTTACGTAGTTACGAACTTCAGGCACTTGTTTCAACAACCAAGCCATTAGAACGATTTCTACTAGGCCGCCAACCATAATACCAACGTTGTTTGCGAAGTGGTCGACAAGGTCCAGAAGAAGCAATCCGCCGTTGGCCGCGAATGCCATCGAGACAACAAATCCAGTACCAATCACTACGTTTGCAGCTTTCTTACGGCTCCATTTTAATTTGTCGATAACGGCTGAGGTTACCGCTTCCATGATTGAGATGTGCGAGCTTAAGCCTGCAACAACCAAAGCAAAGAAGAACAAAGGACCAAGGATGTATGGCGCTGGTAGTAGGTTAATTGCCGCAGGTAACGTCACAAATGCCAAGCCCACACCCGCAGAGACTACCTCAGTAAGCGGTTTGCCTTGTTCTTGAGCCATATAACCCAATACCGAGAAAATCATGATACCGGCAAGGATAGAGAAGCCACAGTTGATCAATACCGTCATGAATGCGTTGTTGGTGATGTCTGATTTCTCTGGCAGATAGCTCGAGTAAGCCAGCATAATGGCAAAGCCGATACTCAGTGTGAAGAAGATCTGACCGTAAGCCGCTGCCCACACTTTTACGTCCCAGATTTTGCTGAAGTCTGGTTCGAACATGTAGTTCACACCGTCTAGCGCACCAGGAAGGAAAATCATGCGACCGATCAGGAAGATCACCATAATGAACAATATAGGCATCATGATCTTAGATGCGCGTTCAATACCTGATTTCACACCGCTCACAATCGCAGTATAGGTAATTGCCCAAGCAATCAGCATGGATACGGCGATCTTCCATTGAATGCTGCCTAAGTCCGTTGGAGAGTTATCACCAAGTTTTAGGTATTCACTAAAGAAGAATGCGTTGGTATCGGAACCCCAACTTTGAGTGAACGACATCCCAAAGTAAGAAATTGCCCAACCAATAACCGCAACATAGTAAACGGCGATGACGGCAGCAACGCCAACTTGGAACCAGCCAAGCCATTCAAATTTTGCGTGGATTTTTGCCAATGTTTTTGGTGCAGAACCACGGTATTTTTGACCCATACTGAACTCAAGGATCATGAATGGAATACCTGCTGTGATCATGGCGAAAAGGTAAGGAATAAAAAAGGCACCGCCACCATTCTCATAGGCCATGTATGGGAAACGCCAGATGTTACCCAAACCGATGGCTGAACCGACTGCGGCTAAGATGAATCCCGCACGGGATCCCCATTGTTCTCGCTTCATATTTGACCCCTGTACGACTCCCTAAGGAATGAAGCTCTTCTCGGCAATGAGCAAAACCAGTAGAACAAAGGACAACTGTTATCCGTCAGCTTTCTATCCGATATTCGGTGTTGGTATAAAATTCTGGTGTTTTGCTTTGCGTTGCCTAACAAGAAATAGAATTAAATGCTTTAAATTTTGATGTGTGTTTGCAAAAGCTGAAATATTCTTCTGCTTTCTGTCTTCAGACTAACTTTTTACATTATTTATCGCAATAGATTCTAAATGTTAATGATAATATTTTATCTGGTTTAAATATTGTTAATTAGTCGTTTTTTAGGCCATTAGATCGAGGGGGAGAGTGTCTTGTGAAATAAAATTGTGTTTGCTGGGTGTGATTTTGGTCAAATAATCTGTTTTTTAATATTAGGGCGTATCGCTATGTTCCCTACGCCCAATAGATGATTTTCCGTTAAAAGCCTTAACTAGAAGCGAAAGGTAAAACCAATATTTGATTGGAATTGGTTCATCCAGTCGGTTTCAAACTTTATTACACAGTTGGAACCGTCATCTGGCAGTACACACGCTCCGGACGTATCGTTATCAACAACAGTCCCAAGCCAACGGACTTGTGCTGTTAAGGCGAATTCCGGTGATATCGCGTATTCCATGCCTAAAAAAGCTGTGGCCGAAAACCCATATTTCGTATCAGCCCAATCTACATCGGTATAAGCGGCGCCTAAACCAATACCTAGCTGTGAAGACCAACCTTGGCTGATAGGGTACAAGATGCTGCTCTGAAAATGGAGATAGTGAAAATCAGAATTATTATTGACTCGTTCTAATTCTGTAGACTGGTAAGAGTAGAATAGACCCAATCGTCCATTCTCAAATGGCGTTTCAACAGCAAGTGCATAGTTTGGTGATGGTTCAATGTCAAATTTAGCGCCGTCCTCATCTTCAACATTTCCGCCGCCGGTAAAACCTATATAGGGAGTAATTATAACTTCTGCATGGCAGGTGATACTGCCCAGCAATAATGCACTCCCAATTAGCCACTTGATATTGTTCTTCATCTTGCTATCTCCCTATATTAACTAGATTAATTGTGATGCCTTAGCCAAAATTGTGCGACTAAATTAGCCATTTCTTGAACATAATTCACACTGGTGTTATTAATTTGTTACAACAACAGGAGGTGTCTATGGAACACGATCTCAAATCTGCCCTACTCATTGTCGTAACAGTCTTTGCTGTCTTACTTACATTCGGCATCATAGCGATTACGACAGCTTAACCTAAGAGGTTGAGCCTATGATACGCAACAGCGGTATTATCACAGACAGCCACATAGAGCTTGAATTCTCAGTTTATGAGCACTATTGGCAAGGGAAAACAGCTTTGGTCGCTCAAGGTGGCGGCCAGAGAGGGATTTTTACCGCTGGTGTGTTGGATGCATTTCTACTCTCCAACTTCGATCCTTTCGATGAATTTTATGGTACTTCCGCGGGTGCCCTCAACTTGTGTGCGTTTTTATGTCGTCAGCATGGGATGGGAAAAGCGTTTATTACCGATCTTACGACTTCAACAGAATTCTTTAACTTATTCGGATATATCCGTAAGAAGCAGTACTTAGGGCTCGAATGGGCGTTAGAACGTATCCAAGAATACCCATATAAACTCGATCTCGATTTGGGACACCGCTCTCTTGGTCACCGAAGGGCATTTGCTGCGGTCACCGATACGCATTCTTTATCTGACCGTTATTTACCTATGCTAGGAAAACGCTGGTTCGAAACTATGATCGCGACTTGTGCGATTCCCAAGCTATATCAAGGAATCGTTAACATTGATGGCTCACAGTATGTGGACGGTGGGGTTTCTGCTTCCATTCCGGTGCAAGAAGCTTGGCGTCAAAATGCTCGCAATATCATTGTGATAAGGACTGAGCCATTCTCTCCGGCTCAAGCTAAAGAGAGTGAAACTGGTCAACATGTTGAGTGGTATCGAGAGTCATTCAATTCAGTTCAAGATACTTGGCAGCAGCGAGTTGAGCAATGGAAAGAAGATTGGAGCAGCTTTTTACAGCAGAAAGTGGCGGCTGCTCATCAAACTAAAATGCCGGGACATAAGTTATTAAACGGTGGGCGTTGGTTGTTTGGTGCAGATAACCTATATCGCCTGAGTCATTTGATTGGTGAGCACTTTGACTCTGGCCTCGCAGACATGCTGATGATTCATTATCAGACATACGAGTTGACCCAAGAGTTTTTAGCGAACCCACCCGATGACACGTTTATTTTGCAAGTGGCTCCAAAAGAGGCATTGAGGGCGTCTTCACTGTTGAGTGAGCCCGAGGATTTGGAGCACGACTATCAACTGGGACTTCAAGCCGGGTTCAACTTAATCAGCCTCTATGATGAACTCAAATCGGATGGTTTGGAAAGGGCTTAAAATAGGCTCAATACTCGCTGAGAATATTGAGCCTAGCGATAGGTTAGCCCTAAGCCGATAAGATTCGCATACAGTTCGTTGAACCTACCACGTCCATTACATCGCCTTGGGTAATAATCACTAAATCACCCTCGTGTAATAGGCCTTGCTCTTTGAGAGTCTCAATCGCAGCATGTGCTGTTGTAAGCCCAACATCACCTTTGGAATCAAAGTATACTGGCGTTACCCCTCTGTATAACGCTGCGCGGTTGAGGGTCGATTCATTTCGCGAAAGAGCAAATATCGGCAGACCAGAGCTTAATCGAGACATCATCAATGCTGTTCGGCCAGATTCGGTTAATGCGATCATCGCTTTGATGCCTTCCATATGGTTGGCAGCATACATCGTCGACATTGAAATGGTTTCTTCAGCCGTTTCAAAAGTTCGGTCTAAGCGGTAACTAGAGTGATTTGCTTCTGACATCTTCTCAGCACCCATGCACACCTCGGCCATGGATTTAACCGTCTCTACCGGGTAGAGGCCTGCTGCTGTCTCTCCCGATAGCATAACGGCATCTGTTCCATCTAATACTGCGTTGGCTACGTCCATAACTTCAGCACGTGTTGGCATTGGGTTTGCCATCATCGATTCCATCATTTGGGTTGCTGTAATGACAAGTCGGTTTAGGCTACGAGCACGGCGAATAAGTTTCTTTTGTACGCCAATTAGTTCTGGGTCTCCGATCTCTACACCGAGGTCACCACGTGCAACCATTACTACATCAGAAGCCTTGATAATGTCATCAATAGAGTCGTTGCTTGCGACAGTTTCGGCGCGCTCGACCTTAGCGACCAATTTTGCTTCCAATCCAGCGTCTCGTGCGAGTCGACGGGCATAGTGCATATCCTCCCCATTACGAGGGAAAGATATTGCTAAGTAATCGACTTTGATCTCCGCAGCCGTCAATATATCGGCTTTGTCTTTATCCGTAAGGGCATCGGCAGATAAGCCACCACCTTTTTTATTAATGCCCTTATTGTTCGAAAGAGGGCCACCTACGGTCACTCGAGTATGGACTTTATTACCTTCAACTTTCGTTACCTGTAGTTGTACACGGCCATCGTCCAATAATAGAATGTCATTAGTGGTGACATCTTGTGGAAGCTCTTTGTAATCAAGTCCAACAGCTTCTTGGTTACCTTCGCCCCTTGGGAGATCGCTGTCTAAGGTAAATTTGTCACCCACGGCCAGAGTGATTTTCCCCTCTTTAAACGTGGATACGCGAATTTTGGGGCCTTGAAGATCTCCTAAAATAGCAACCTGTCGCCCGAGTCTTGCCGCTATCGCTCTTACTTTTTCAGCTCTGACTTTGTGGTCTTCTCTGGTACCGTGAGAAAAGTTCATACGGACGACGTTTGCGCCAGCTTTGATGATATCCTCAAGGACGTTGTCTTTATCTGTAGAAGGGCCAAGAGTTGTAACGATTTTTGTTCTTCTTAGTGTTGAAGTCATAAATTCTCCGAGGAATGCGATGTAGGGACGAGATAAGTATATGCACAGTCTTTAGCTATTGTTCACTTTTAGCGCAAAGCTCTGTAGAAACACCATGCTTCAGACTTTGGTTCCTAGTTTGAGGAAAAAAATAAGTGTCTTGCCATTCAATTTATCAGCAGTTGATTTTCTGTTATTTGATTGAATACACAAACAAACATGTTTATACGTGACGCTTGTCACGGGGATCTATCAATTCACTTCACAATTACTTCGCAAAGTAAAAAAATTACCGAGTTATAGAATTTCGGAGTGCAAGATGTACATGGCTCAACCGGGCCATATTGATCATATCAAACAGGTCAATGCTGGTCGTGTATACAAACTAATTGACCTAAAGGGTCCAATTTCTCGAATTGATTTATCCAAGCAAAGTGAGCTTGCGCCTGCGAGTATCACAAAGATCACTCGAGAACTAATTGAAGCCCACCTTATCCATGAGACGACGGTGCAAGAAGCTACGAGCCGTGGACGTCCGGCGGTAGGTTTGCAGGTCAATAATGAAGGTTGGCAGTTCTTGTCGATGCGTTTAGGCCGAGGCTATTTGACGATTGCACTTCATGAACTGGGCGGTGATGTTCTTATCGATACCAAAATCGACATCCATGAGCGTGATCAAGACGACGTGCTTGAACGCTTGCTTTACGAAATTGATGAATTTTTTCAAACTTATGCCGATCAGCTTGATCGCGTGACTAGTATTGCGATTACACTTCCTGGCCTCGTGAATTCAGAACAGGGAATTGTATTGCAAATGCCGCATTACAATGTTGAAAACCTAGCGCTTGGTCCTGAAATCTACAAAGCGACGGGGCTACCAGTCTTCATTGCTAACGATACTCGAGCTTGGGCGCTAGCTGAAAAGCTGTTTGGTCACTCACAAGAAAACGATAACTCGGTTCTTATCTCTATCCACCACGGACTCGGAGCAGGCATCATCCTTGATGGACGAGTACTGCAAGGTCGTCACGGAAACATCGGTGAACTCGGGCATATCCAAATCGACCCGAATGGGAAGCGCTGTCATTGCGGTAACATTGGCTGTCTAGAAACGGTAGCAAGTTCGCAAGCTATCCGCGAAGAAGTGGTGAGCCGTATTGCGGATGGTGAGCCGTCTATTCTTGCTGAACAGGAAGAGATGAGTATTGAAAGCATCTGTGAGGCGGCAGCAAACGGAGATCCGCTAGCCGTTGATGTGATTGAAAAGCTTGGTCGTTATTTAGGTTCAGCTATCGCTATCGTAATCAATCTTTTCAACCCTGAAAAGATTCTAATCGGTGGGGTTATCAATCAAGCAAAAGATGTGCTTTATCCTTCGGTTCGTCGCTGTATTGAAGAGCAAAGCCTTCCTGTTTACCACCAAGATCTTGAATTAGTCGAGTCTCGCTTCTACAAACAGGCAACAATGCCTGGTGCTGCGCTAATTAAACAAGCCCTTTATGACGGTCAATTGCTGATGAAGGTGATTGAAGGTTAATCCTTTTTTCGTAGGTTTAGTGAGATAGCTACACCTACGAAACCGTGTTCATTGCTATATTCTCTCCATTCATGTAATTTCCTCTAATTATCAAGGCAACTTAACTTTTTCTCATTTGAGCCGATATTGTAAGAAAGTTGCTTGTCATTTTTTAAGGTAGTAGGAAGTCGTATGTCTGGAGTTTTAAATACCGTTGATCAGCGTACAAATTTAGTAGGTGAGAACCGACTGGAATTATTGTTGTTTACTTTAAACAGTCGACAATTGTTTGCTATTAACGTCTTTAAAGTAAAAGAAGTGATTAAGCTACCTCCGCTAACCAAGCTTCCTGGCTCACATTACAATATTCGTGGTGTTGCTTCTTTACGTGGAGAAGCTGTTCCGGTTATCGATTTACGTCAATCTATTGGTTTTCCTCCTCTGCGTGGTGATGCTGAGGAAGAGAACTTGATTATTACCGAGTACAACCGCTCTATTCAGGGCTTTTTAGTTGGTCCTGTACGCAATATCATTAATACGGCTTGGACCGAAATCCAACCGCCGCCGAAGACTTCAGGGCGTTCAAATTACTTAACTGCGATTACCCAAGTCAAAGAAGGGGATGGTTCGCAGATCGTAGAAATCATAGACGTTGAAAAGGTTTTAGCTGAAATCATTCATTATGATGTGACGATCTCTGAAGGTATTTTGGATCAGAATCTTGTTCAAGAAATGGTGGGTCGTAATATTCTGATTGTGGATGATTCTTCTACAGCTCGAAACCAGGTTAGGGACACCTTGTCTCAGCTTGGTCTAAATATCATCGAATGCTGTGATGGCCTTGAAGCCTTAACTTTGTTAAAGCGTTGGTGTGACGAAGGTAAGGAAGTATCTAAAGAGCTACTTATGATGATTACCGACGCAGAAATGCCAGAGATGGATGGATATAAGTTGACTCACGAAGTTCGTACCGACCCACGCATGTCCGATCTATTTGTTACTCTGAATACGTCATTAAGTGGCAGTTTCAATGAGGCAATGGTGCAAAAAGTAGGTTGTGATCGCTTCATTTCGAAGTTTCAACCCGATTTGTTGGTAGAAGTTGCCCAAGAGCGTTTACGCCAAGTCGTTTATCCTGAGGGATAAAGGATAGTTACAATTTACCGTATAAGCTGTGGTGATTAATCGCCCTGCTTTTGCTATGCTTTAGTTACATATTTTTTACAATGAAATATGTAAGGTATACCACGTCACTTTTCACCTACTAACATAGGGCAGTTCCTTTTAATGATATGGCTAACATCTAAAGTCGTTATGACTTTATCTTTGTTACTGTATAGGGAATACAAGAAAAAGCGTACGGAAGCGGAAGCTGATAATTAATTCAGCGGATTTGAGAAGGGAGGGCTAACCTCCCTTTTTTTGTCTAGCCCTTACTTTAGTGGCACAGCTATTAAGGTATTATTTCTTAATGGAAATCACGCGATTTACTTTTTAGTTCAGCAAGATTGTGTGTGTAGTCGATGAGCTTCCCTGCGATTACGTGCGTCACTTCCCCTTCTCGTTCTAGAATACCTTTGACCATCAATACTTTTGAGGTGAGATAAGCCTGCTTTTGAGCACGTGCGGTTGCTCGCCATACCACCACATTAATGTTGCCCGTATCGTCTTCCAAAGTGAAAAAGGTCACGCCAGCAGCGGTGCCGGGAGATTGTCTGCCTGTGACGACACCGACGACCGTTACTAAAGATTTGTGCTCTTTTTCTACCAGTTGCTTCATCCGAGTAAAGCGTGGTAACTTGCCTGCCTCTTCCAGCAAAGTAATCGGGTGGCGACTTAGCGATAGTCCGGTACTGGCGTAATCTTCTATCAAACTCTCGTATTCAGAAGGCTGAGTTTGGTAACTCATCACTGGCTCTTCTACATGAGTGAACAAGGGTAAGTCTGATAACGAATCCATCGCTGCCCAACGTGCGTTATAGCGATTGCCAGAAAGGATCTGAAATGCATTAGCAGAGGCGAGTAATTCAATATCGCGGCGGCTTCTTAAGATTTGTTTTACCTCTTGGATACTGCGATAGCCAGTTTTTGGTCGGCGTTCGACCAGCCGAGAAGCACTCTCTTGGTTAAAGCCTTTCACTAATCGAAGCCCCAGTTGAACACCAAAGCGACCATTAGGACGCTGAACCAAATGATGCTGATACGAAGAGTGATTAATGCAAACAGGCAGCACTTCCACGCCATGTCGGCGAGCATCTTGCACCAGTTGAGAAGGGCTATAAAACCCCATCGGTTGGCTATTAAGTAGGGCTGTATAGAACTCAGCCGGGTAATAGAACTTTAACCATGCGGAGCAGTAAGCCAGCACCGCGAAAGAGGCGGAGTGACTTTCTGGGAAGCCATACTCGCCAAAGCCGCAGATTTGGTCGAAGATGCGCTCTGCAAATTCCAAGTCATAACCGCGCTCAAGCATCCCGTCGATAAGCTTTGGTTTGAACTTGGCGAGATCGCCGTTCTTTTTCCATGATGCCATTGCTCGTCGAAGTTGGTCGGCTTCTCCGCCACTGAACCCTGCTGCTACCATCGCGAGTTTGATCACTTGCTCTTGGAAAATCGGCACGCCCATAGTGCGCTCTAGTACGCTTTTTACTTCTTCCGATGGATAACTGATCGGTTCTTCACCGTTTCGCCTTTTTAGAAACGGATGCACCATATCACCTTGGATTGGGCCCGGACGGACAATCGCAATCTGTACGACTAAGTCGTAGTAACGTGCAGGCTTCAAGCGTGGCAGCATGCTCATTTGTGCGCGAGACTCAATTTGAAACACGCCAACGGTGTCCGCTTTTTGGATCATACGGTATACGTGTGGATCATCTTGTAAGCGCGTGATCTCGGCAATCGACAGTGATCGCTGGTGGTGTTTCTCAACCAATTGAAAGCATTTACGGATCGCGTTTAACATGCCCAGTGCCAGTACATCGACTTTCAGTAACTTTAAGCTTTCTAAATCATCTTTATCCCATTGAATAATCGTACGATCTTCCATTGAGGCATTTTCGACAGGCACCAGCTCATACAAAGGGCCTGATGAAATCACAAAGCCGCCCACGTGCTGAGATAAATGGCGCGGAAAGCCGATGATCTCGTTCACCAACTGGATAAACTGCTGGCCTTTTAACGATTCTGGTTGCAGCCCTAATTCGATGATTTGTGCTTGCCAAACTTGGCTGCGATCACGTCGATTAACGTTTTTGATGAAGAAGTCCAATTGCGTTTCTTCAATCCCCAACGCTTTACCTACTTCACGCACGGCGCTTTTAAAGCGATAGCTGATAACGGTGGCAGCTAAAGCGGCACGTTCGCGTCCGTACTTCTTGTAGATATATTGAATGACTTCTTCACGGCGCTCGTGTTCAAAGTCGACATCAATGTCTGGCGGCTCTTTTCGCTCCCGACTAATAAAGCGTTCGAATAGAACTGAGATTTGTCTAGGATCGACGGCGGTGATTTCTAAGCAGTAACACACCACCGAGTTTGCCGCAGAGCCTCGTCCTTGATAGAGAATCCCTTGCTGCTTAGCGAACATTACAATGTCGTGAATGGTGAGAAAGTAATAGTGATATTGCAGCTCTTCAATAAGCGCTAATTCATTCTCGATGGTTTGATGAATGTCTGCGGGTACGCCTTCAGGAAAGCGCAGTTTTTTACCATGCTCGACCAACATTCGCAGATAAGAGGTAGGGGTGTAACCGTTTGGAATCAGTTCTGTTGGGTATTCGTATTTTAGATCTGAGAGGTTGAAGTCGCACAAGTCAGCAATGTGGGCGCTTTCAACTAACCATTCGGATTTGTAAATTCGAGAGAGTTTGTTCAATGGACGCAATGCCCGTTCGGCATTGGATAAACGACCAAAGCCGAGCTTATCAACGCTACAACCGTGTTTTACTGCTGTCAGGACATGTTGTAACGGTAAGCGTTCAACAGCATGCATCAAAACGCCACCACAAGCGGTAATCGGCAATTGGAACTCGTTTGCTAATAATTCACAGTGTGTGGTGTAGGCATCGTCATCACCACCTAAATGACGCTGAATCGCGACCCATAAGCGATGAGCGTGATGCTGCTGGAGCCAACGTCCCCAATAATGGTCATTCTCTTGATGAGTCGGGAGCCACAACACAAGGCAGTGACGAATTGACATTAAGTCCCATTCAGATAACTGATAGCTGCCTTTCTCGCTGCGGCGTCTCGCATTGGTGATGACCCGACACAGTTCAGCGTAAGCTTTACGGCAGGGGCAAAGTAGTACCACTTGGCACTCGTCATTGAGCCAAAACATGCTGCCGACAATTTGTTTTATGTCGAGTTTATGTTGCTCGATGGTCGCATGGGCTTTTACTACGCCCGCAACCGAGCACTCATCGGTGATCGCAATGGCTTGATAGCGATAAAACGCCGCCTGCAACACCAACTCTTCTGCATGAGAAGCGCCGGTGAGAAAGGAGAAGTTGGACTGACAAAACAGTTCTGCGTAACTCATAACGACCTAACAAAAATAACCGTCGATTTAACAAAAATAGCCATGGAGAAACCAATGCTTGTGCTGATCGCGAAATACCCATAACCAACGACCTTGCTTGGTGTGAGCAACGTAATAATCACGCATGATCTCGTCACCATCCCACCATCCAGAGACAATCCGTTCAGGTCCATGCACTAGAGATACTTGTTCTTGTAGCGCGATAGGGGCGGGTAATTGCATCGCGGGGCGCAGCAGAGCAGGGATGGTGTTAATCGGGACATCCGGCTCATCGGCTGGGCGATATTGACTGGCTTTCTCTGGCCTTGGATCGCAGGCTATATTGGGTTTGAGGACCGCGCTTTTGCCCAATTTAGCTTGCAGTAAAGAGAGCAGCTCTAACGCGTTCATTTGGCCTTTTTGCCCAGCAAAGAAATCGCGTGCAGAGCTTAAAGGTTCACCTTGACGCTCTACTTTTAACGTCAGGCCGATAACAGGACCGTTTAACGTGACGGATTCCAAACTCAAACTCGCCAATTGTTGCCAGCGTTGGCACAAGTAATCGCCTTGCGCGGATGTGAGCAGAAGGTGCTGTGCTTGTTTGTCTCGCTGGTGGAGGGTTAAGCACAGTTCAAACGCGACTTTATCGCGTAGCTTGAGAAAGGTTTCGAGCTGACGAAGCAACTTAGCCAGTGGCTTTTCAATCCATTGGACGTTTTCGATCTCAAACAGTAGCTCCAAATAAACTTGGAAGGATTCGGTTGGATGATAAAAGTCGGCAGGATGCTTAAACTGCCCAGTCAGTCGACCAACGTAATTCACCAAATCAATGTCGAATCGGCGTGCGATGTCTTGTAGCGGCAGTTCAAGCAAGCCTTGCAGTGTGGTAACACCTACACGCTGTAACTTCTCAACGGTAGTACTGGATAAATCCGTCAGTGTTAGGGGCAGTGGCGATAAGGCTTGCTGCATGGCAGATTTGTCTTCGCTGATGAAGTTCGCTCCTGCCAATGCCATCAACTTGGCAGCAAAAGGCGAAAAGCCACATCCGAATTGAAAGCTTAATCTTAGCTCCGATAAATGAGCGCTGACTTTAGTCCAATAGTTTTGTAGCCCTTCATACAGATTAAGCATTGGGGTTGCGCGCAGTAAAATACCTTGGCTTGGCATCAACACAACATCAGACGTGATCAAATACAGCCACTGGGCAATTTCTTGTAACTTGCTTAACTCAGTTTGCGGATGATAAGGGTGTACTTGGAGATCTCGGCACAAGGACGCGGCACTTCCTAAACCCATGTTGGTCTTAATACCTTGTTGCTCAGCAATCTCATTGTATTGAATGATCCGACAACGTTGGCTTTCTACAATTACCACTGCTTGCTCTTGGTTATCACCAAAGAGGGCATCTAACTGTAGGCGAGGGAAGTGCAAGTAAATCCACAAAGTCATATCGCTAACCTTGGCTCGCTAATGGGAAATTGACCACGGTCGATGGAATATGAGTTGTATTTGGCATTACTAATTGCGGGTAGTGGTGCTGGAAGTTGATATTGACACTACCTTTACTCCAGCCGCCTTTTCGTTTGAGAATCTCCACGCTGACACCTTGTTCATGGCCTTGCAATTTCAGACTCAATGAAACAGGTAAAGACAAACGATTGGTCATGTTGGGTTTGAGCATAAACAGAGGGCAAGAACCTTGCTCACTCGCCACTTGCAGGCGTTTTACTTGGTGGATCTCTAGCTCATCTTGCCATAGCAAAACGTTGGTACACACGCCGCTCTTGAGGCATTGCTCCGCTGCCCATAATGCATCACGCTGATGTTCAGGTGTGATCACCCACACCTGGTTGATGTCCAAGCCAATGCTGTGGAGGAACAATGAATTTATCAACGCTGGTGGCTGAATGAATGCTGTTACCCCTCTCGAAAGAGATGCTTTTAAGTAAGGCGCAAGCAAACGCAGCTCACCAATGCTGCCTACGGATTCCATTTCTACCACACCGTGAGGAGGAAAGCCGCCGCCAAGCAGGGCATCTAGATCAGGAAAACCAGAACTATGGAGGAACTGATGGTCGTCTGCTTTGGTTAAATTTGCTTGCCAAACAAGATGTTGGCTTTTTAAGTGTTGGATGATGTCTTGCATGAATAAAATACCTGTATATATATACAGTATATTTCTGTAGGGAAAAGTCGCAAGATTTTTATAGGAAGAAATACGAAAAAAGGCAGCGTTTGCTGCCTTTTCAATCGATTATGTGAGGTAACCTGAGTTGGTTACTTACGCTTTGGCTGCGCGTCGATACATTGGCCGTTTACATCAGTGACCGCAGGATCCATTAAATGAAGGTACAGCGGCATGATATCCAGTGGAGTTTTTAGTGTATTCGCATCTTCACCTGGGTAGGCTTTTTCACGCATACGAGTGCGAGTTGCACCCGGGTTAATTGCATTAACGCGAATTGGCGTGTCGCTCAACTCATCTGCCAATACCTGCATCATGCCTTCTACGGCAAACTTAGAAATAGCGTATGAACCCCAGAAAGCACGACCAGAGTGACCAACGGTTGAAGAGGTAAAAACAATACGCCCCGCGTCTGATTTTCGCATGATAGGTAGCAGAGCTTGAGTCATCAGCACTTCGGATTTCACGTTAATCTGCATGATGTCGTCGAAATCTTCTTCATTGATTTGCTCAAATGGACACAGCGTGCTGAGAACGCCGGCGTTGTGCAATAGGCCATCCAAGCGACCAAATTGACCTTCGATGGTTTCTGCCATATCGATGTAGTGCTGCTTTGTTGCACCTTTCAGGTCAAGTGGGATGATCGCAGGCTGAGGGTAGCCCGCAGATTCGATTTCATCGTAAATGGATTCAAGGTTTTGAACGTTTCGACCAAGTAGAATCACAGTCGCACCGTGCTGAGCGTAAGAAAGTGCAGCTTGGCGACCGATACCATTACCTGCACCAGTGACAAGAATGACTTTATCTTTTAGGGCATCTGCTGAAACGGAGTAGTTCACGGTAGTAAATCCTTATTATTGTATCTAGTTCCGACGTACAGGCTTCATGTTCGTTTGTGTAGAAATGCGCCTGTTTCTCAATGGAAAATCTTGGTAATCGTGACAAGTTGGTTACAATACACCAATTCATGTGTTATACCAATTCCAGAACGGTTGTCCGGTATGTTATTTGAACGCTATCAATCAGAACAAGAGGTTACTGATTTTCTTGCCTTCTCTCTGATTTTTCTACGTAACATATTGATGACTATCACTGGTATGAGATAGAGGAACTCTCATTGGAATTTTTATTAGATTACGGTCTGTTTTTAGCCAAGATTATCACCGTTGTAGCGGCAGTTGTTGTGCTGCTGATTATTGCAAAATCAGCAGGTGGTAAGTCAGGCGCGGCAAAAGGCGAATTAGAAGTTACGAATCTTTCTGAGCGTCATAAAGATGCGGTAGAGCAACTAGAGCATCACTTACACGATGACGCTTTCATCAAAGCGCGTGATAAAGCGGTTAAGAAAGAAGAAAAAGAAAAGAACAAATCTCGCGAGAAAGAAATCAAACAAGCGAGCAAAGAAGGCTCTCTTGATAGCAAACGTGAACCACACCTGTTCGTTCTGGATTTCAACGGCAGTATCGACGCCAAAGAAGTAGCATCACTGCGTGAAGAGGTGACAGCAGTATTAGCCGTCGCTCGCGAAGGTGATGAAGTTCTGCTTCGTCTAGAGTCTGGTGGTGGCATGGTTCATGGCTATGGCTTGGCATCTTCTCAACTTGATCGAATCAAAGCAGCCGGTCTGCCTCTGACAATTTCTGTCGATAAAGTAGCAGCAAGTGGCGGCTACATGATGGCGTGTGTGGCTGACAAAATTGTGTCAGCACCGTTTGCGATTGTTGGCTCTATTGGCGTTATTGCGCAGATCCCTAACTTCAACAAACTGTTGAAAAAGCATGATATCGAATACGAACAGCTGACTGCGGGTGAGTACAAACGTACACTGACCATGTTTGGTGAGAACACCGACAAAGCGCGTGATAAGTTCAAGCAAGAGCTTGAAGAAACGCACGTACTATTCAAAGACTTCATCCGTGAGCGTCGCCCAACGCTAGAGCTTGAAAAAGTGGCAACAGGTGAGCATTGGTTTGGTACGCAAGCGAAAGAGCTAGGGCTGGTGGATGAAATCAGTACTTCTGACGACCTTGTGGTTGCGGCATGCAAAGAGAAAACAGTGTTGGCCGTTCAATACGTACAGAAGAAAAAACTGGCGGATAAACTTGCTGGCGTTGCTAGCAAAGTGGCTGATAGAGTGGTGCTGAAACTTGCAGAGCGCGGTCAAAAGCCGATTGTTTAATCAATAATACGGCTATTTAAAGTAAAAACGGCGAGGGTGAAAACTCTTGCCGTTTTTATTGGAACTTTCCCCAATAGCGTGAATCCAACTGCGCATTAGGTGTAATGCTTTACAGGACATTTTTCCTCGCCCCAGAGGGCAATTACCCGTATAATACGCGCCTCGAAAACCGAGCAAATTGCTGAAAAAGAAATTATAGGTGGAGAAGAACATGTCCTCTCAAACTCCGGTTGTTACCGTAGATGGACCTAGTGGTGCAGGTAAAGGCACTTTATGTATGTTGCTAGCAAAGAAGTTGGGCTTCCATCTTCTTGATTCTGGCGCGATTTATCGTGTACTTGCACTTGCAGCGATTCACCACGGTGTAGACACTGAGTCAGAAGACGCGCTTGTCCCACTAGCTACTCACCTAGACGTTCAGTTTGTTGCTGAAGGTGACCTAGTAAAAGTGATTCTAGAAGGCGAAGACGTTTCAGGTGAACTTCGTAAAGAAGAAACCGGCATGGCTGCGTCTAAAGTGGCAGCACTGCCACGCGTTCGTGAAGCATTATTGCGTCGTCAGCGTGCATTTGAGACCGCTCCGGGTCTTGTTGCTGATGGTCGTGACATGGGTACGGTTGTATTCACGGGTGCACAAGCGAAAATTTTCCTTGATGCAAGTGCAGAAGAGCGTGCAAATCGACGCCTTAAACAGTTGCAAGATAAAGGGTTAGATGTTAGATTTGCTGACCTTTTGAGCGAGATCCAAGAGCGTGACGACCGAGATCGTAACCGCCCAGTGGCGCCACTACGCCCTGCAGAGGATGCGCTTGTGCTAGATTCTACGTCGATGACTATCGACGAAGTGGTAGAAAAGGCACTACAATATATCGAATCGAAGCTAGCTGAGTAATGATACTCGGCTAGACTAAGAGCGTTGGTCGCAAGGATGATGACTGGCGAATTTAATAACCCCATGCGGTAGGATACCCGTGGACGTTTAATTTATTGAAGATTAAATAAATGACTGAATCTTTTGCTCAACTCTTTGAAGAGTTTCTAAACGAAACAGAATTCCAACAAGGCAGCATCGTTAAAGGTACTGTAGTAGCTATCGAGAACGGTTACGTTCTTGTTGACGCTGGTCTTAAGTCTGAATCTGCTATCCCTGCTGAACAGTTCAAGAACGCTGCTGGCGAACTTGAAGTTGAAGTTGGTGCTGAAGTAGACGTAGCTCTAGACGCTGTTGAAGATGGTTTCGGTGAAACTCAACTTTCTCGTGAGAAAGCTAAGCGTCACGAAGCTTGGATCGTTCTTGAGAAAGCTTACGAAGAAGCTGAAACTGTTGTTGGTATCATCAACGGTAAAGTTAAAGGCGGTTTCACTGTTGAACTAAACGGTATCCGTGCTTTCCTTCCTGGCTCTCTAGTAGACGTACGTCCAATCCGCGACACTGCTCACCTAGAAAACAAAGAGCTAGAGTTCAAAGTTATCAAACTTGACCAAAAACGTAACAACGTAGTTGTTTCACGTCGTGCAGTTATCGAATCTGAGAACAGCGTTGAGCGTGACGAGCTTCTAGAAACTCTACAAGAAGGTTCTGAAGTTAAAGGTATCGTTAAGAACCTTACTGACTACGGTGCGTTCGTTGACCTAGGTGGCGTTGACGGTCTTCTACATATCACTGATATGGCTTGGAAGCGCGTTAAGCACCCATCTGAAATCGTTAACGTTGGTGACGAGATCCAAGTTAAAGTTCTTAAGTTCGACCGTGAGCGTACTCGCGTATCACTAGGTCTTAAGCAACTAGGCGAAGATCCATGGGTAGCAATCGCTAAGCGTTACCCAGAAGGTCACAAACTAACTGGTCGCGTAACTAACCTAACTGACTACGGCTGCTTCGTTGAAATCGAAGAAGGCGTTGAAGGTCTAGTACACGTTTCAGAAATGGATTGGACTAACAAGAACATCCACCCATCTAAAGTTGTTAATGTTGGCGACGAAGTTGAGGTTATGGTTCTTGAGATCGACGAAGAACGTCGTCGTATTTCTCTAGGTCTGAAACAGTGTAAAGCTAACCCATGGCAGTCATTCGCTGAAGCACAAGCTAAAGGCGACAAAGTTACTGGTAAGATCAAGTCTATCACTGACTTCGGTATCTTCATCGGTCTAGAAGGCGGCATCGACGGTCTAGTTCACCTATCTGACATTTCTTGGAATGTTGCTGGCGAAGAAGCTGTACGTGAGTACAAGAAAGGCGACGAGATCTCTGCAGTTGTTCTAGCAGTAGACGCTGAGCGTGAGCGCATCTCTCTAGGCGTTAAGCAAATGGAAAACGACCCATTCAATGCTTACGTTGCTGATAACAAGAAAGGTGTTCTAGTTAACGCTACTGTAACTGCTGTTGACGCTAAAGGCGCTACAGTTGAAATCGCAGAAGGCGTTGAAGGCTACATCCGTGCTTCTGAAGTATCTCGCGATCGCGTAGAAGATGCTTCTCTAATCCTAAGCGCTGGTGATGTTGTTGAAGCGAAGTTCACAGGTGTTGACCGTAAGAACCGCGTAATCAACCTATCTATCAAAGCTAAAGATGAAGCTGATGAGCAAGAAGCAATGGCATCTATCAACAAGCAAGACGAAGCTGCTTTTGGTAATGCAATGGCTGACGCTTTCAAAGCTGCTAAAGGCGAATAATTTACTCGCTTAAGCTAAAAAGGAGCCGCAAGGCTCCTTTTTTATGCTTGTTACAAACTAAGTAGTAATACTAATGTCGATAAACTATCTTGGTAAAAGGCATTTTTTCATTACGCATTTTGCATAAAATTTGTCTAGAATTGATAGCAAGTGTTTGTTGGAATTAGTATTACTTACTATAATGAGTGATAAAAATACTCTAAGAGGGCAACTATGACTAAGTCAGAACTGATTGAAAGACTCTGCGCTGAGCAAACACACTTGTCAGCGAAAGAGGTAGAAGATGCTGTAAAAGATATTTTGGAGCATATGGCCTCTACACTAGAGACCGGTGATCGTATCGAGATCCGTGGCTTTGGTAGTTTTTCTCTTCATTACCGCGAGCCTCGCGTAGGTCGCAACCCTAAAACTGGCGACAAAGTGGAATTAGAAGGTAAGTACGTTCCTCACTTTAAACCAGGTAAAGAATTGCGTGAACGCGTAAATATTGGCAGTTAATTGTCAACTAACGGTTTGAAAAAGCGGCATACTCTACAGTATGCCGCTTTTTTATAGCCAAAAAGTGAGCAAGTAGAGTTGAATCTAGCACCTAGAAGTGACTTCGGTATAATATACGTGGTCTGAAGAAACATTTTCCTGCATAATCTTACCTACTTACTCCTCTAAGGGTGATGTAATATGAAAATTATAAAAATTATCGCTGTACTAGCTCTCTTTTTAATTGCACTGGCTTTAGGTTCTCAAAACCAAGAGATCGTAGCTTTCAACTACTTAATTGCAAAAGGTGACTTCCACCTTTCAACATTGTTAGGTGTTGTATTTGTGGTTGGCTTCGCATTGGCATGGGTAATCTTTGCTAGCATTCAGTTTAAGACGCAGCTTCAAGTTCGTCGTTTGAAAAAGAAACTGAAAAAATACGAGCCGATAGAAGCACAGAAACCTGCAAAACCTGCAGTAGAAAAACAGGCATAAGGATAAGGCCCAACTTTAATGCTTGAACTACTCTTCTTGTTATTGCCGATAGCCGCCGCGTATGGCTGGTACATGGGGCATCGCAGCGCTCAGCAAGACAAGCAGAAGCAATCTCATCAAATATCCCGTCAATACGTGACGGGTTTAAACCTGCTTTTGTCTGACCAGTCAGACAAAGCGGTTGATCACTTTATTGAATTGCTCCAAGTCGATAATGAAACGATAGATACCCATCTAGCGCTGGGTAATCTTTTCCGTTCTCGAGGTGAGGTGGATCGCGCAATTCGTATTCACCAAAATCTCATCTCACGTTCTGGCCTGACCTTGGATCAGAAAAATCTCGCTCTTCAGCAGCTAGCTAAAGATTATATGGCTTCGGGCTTTCTCGACCGTGCTGAAAAGATATTCGAGCAGTTAGTTGAAGAACCCGATCATAAAGAAGGCGCTTTGCAGCAGCTTGTCACCATTTATCAACAGACCCGAGAGTGGGATAAAGCAATTTTCTATGCCAATCAGCTTTCCAAGCTAGGTAAAAAGCGCACACGAATTCGTGCCAATATTGCCCATTTCTGGTGTGAGCTTGCCATGCTTGACCAAGCTGACGGTAATACCAATAAAGCCATTCAACACTTCAAGAAAGCACTCTCGGAAGATCCGAAATGCGTCCGCGCCAGTATTTCGCTGGGACGACTGTATTTAGAGTCTGAAGACTATAAGCACACTATTAAGTATTTGACTGGCGTACTAGAGCAAGACAAAGACTTCGTCAGTGATGTACTGCCTACCATTGCGGAGTGTTACCATCATCTTGGTCAAGAAGAAGAGTTGGTAGAATTTCTACGTACCTGTATAGGTAAAAAAGCGGGCGTGTCGGCCGAGTTAATGTTGGCTCAGCTTGTTGCTCATCATGACAGTGTCGGTGCTGCTCAAGAACTGTTAACTAAACAGTTATTGAAAAATCCTACCATGAAGGGCTTTTATCGCCTTATCGACTACCATATTGCAGAGGCGGAGGATGGCCGTGCAAAAGACAGTTTGTCGACGCTTCAAGCAATGGTTGGTGAACAGTTAAAAGTTAAACCACATTACCGATGCAGGAAATGTGGTTTTTCCACTCATTCCCTTTACTGGCATTGTCCATCTTGTAAAGGATGGGGGACGATCAAGCCAATCCGAGGATTGGACGGTGAATAATTTTAATGCAGCTGGCAGAGTTTCTGTCCGCTGCATTTTTTTAACCTTTTATTTAATAAGAACCAAAACTAGTTAGGAGATGAAATGATCGACCAAAAAGTTATTGTCGCACTGGATTATGACAACCAAGCAGATGCACTTGCGTTCGTAGATAGAATTGATCCTGCGTCATGTCGCCTAAAAGTAGGCAAGGAAATGTTTACGCTATTTGGTCCTGATTTCGTACGTGAGCTTCATAAACGTGGTTTCTCTGTGTTCCTAGACCTGAAGTTTCACGATATCCCGAATACGTGTTCAAAAGCAGTTCGCGCTGCGGCTGAGCTAGGTGTATGGATGGTGAACGTTCACGCGAGTGGTGGTGAACGTATGATGACGGCATCTCGTGAGATTCTTGAACCTTACGGTAAAGACCGTCCACTGCTGATCGGCGTGACTGTGCTTACAAGCATGGAGCAAAGTGATTTGGCAGGTATTGGCTTGGACGTTGCACCTCAAGAGCAAGTGATTCGCCTAGCAACGCTGACAAAGAATTCAGGTCTTGATGGCGTAGTATGTTCTGCGCAAGAATCATCGCTACTGAAGAATGAACTTGGCAAAGAGTTTAAGTTAGTGACTCCGGGTATTCGTCCAGCAGGCTCAGAACAAGGTGATCAACGCCGCATCATGACGCCAGTAGATGCAATCCAAGCAGGTTCTGATTACCTAGTGATTGGTCGTCCTATTACTCAAGCTGCTGACCCTTCAGCAGTACTAGCTACAATTAATGCAAGCTTGTTAAACATGTAAGTTTGAACAACATAAAATTAAGAAGGCGGAGTGGTAACACTTCGCTTTTTTGTTTACTGCTTTCCTCAAAAAGTCGAAAGGCTAGAGTCTTGATATTCACGAAGAAGCTAGGACTTCTAACTATAATGATCACACTTTAGTAACATAATGAGTTGTGATGATGGAAATGTGCAACCATGTGTTATTGATGGGTTGCGTTACAAATACGTAACGAATACTATGCAATAGATGCATTCACTGCGTTGTAAGGTCTAGGATGACCTAGTGAAACTCTCTGATTTTAATACTGAAATAGAATGGAACTTGCTTAGTATTATCTCCTTCATGATTTCTTGAACTGCGTTCACCGCATTCTCTCTGGGGTTCACTTGTTTTTTCCTAGTTTACGACGTAAACACAACAAGGAAGAATACAATGATAAGAAACCTGCCACTTACGGCACTGGCAACCTTGGTCGCTACGAGCTTTCAAATGAACGCTACGGAACTGCCAGCTGATATCGAATGGATTTCAAATAATAACGAACCATTATTTGCCTCAGAAGAAGCAGTAAGAGGCGGGACGCTGCGTACTTATATGCTGAGTTTTCCTCAGACTCTTCGTAGTGTAGGCCCTGATGCTAACTCCGGTCTTCGTCAGTACTTTATGGATGGTGCTCCAAAACTGGCTCAGCGTCACCCAAATACGGGTAAATGGATTCCTCAGCTTGCTAAAGAGTGGGCGTTTGGTGATGACAATAAAACCGTTTACTTCAAGCTTGATGACACAGCGAAATGGTCGGATGGTGAAAAAATCACCGCGGACGATTACGTGTTTATGATGAAGTACTACACATCTAAAGACATTATTGACCCTTGGTATAACGACTTCTTCAAAAACAGTATCCTGAGCGTCGAAAAGATCGACGAGTATACCATTAAAGTTGATCTCGCCGTTGCGCAAAGCCATGACTCATTGATGGTAATGATCAACATGCCAAGTAATGGTTTTCAACCTCGTCCAGAGCATTTCTTTGCTAAAGAAAAAGATGAAAATAATGATGGTATGCCGGACAACTTTGTTCGTAAGTTCAACTTTAAGGCTGAACCTACCGCTGCGCCATACTACTTAGATAAAGTTAAGAAAGGTAAGAGCGTAACGTTTAAACATGTTGGTGACGATTGGTGGGGCTACAACAATCGTTATTACAAGAATCGCTACAATGTAGATAAAGTGCGTATTACAGTGATTCGCGATCAAGACATTGCGATGAAGCATTTTGAAAAAGGTAATTTAGATTACTTTGACATGGTATTACCAAACCTTTGGCATGACAAAACAAGCGGTGATGTCTATAAAAATGGTTATGTGCAGAAGTATTGGGGATTCAACCAAGCACCTCAAGGCGCTGGTGGCTTATGGATGAATACTGCTATGCCAATGCTAGACGACTTAGAAGTACGTAAAGGTGTCATGGCTGCAACGGATTATGACGGCATGATTGAAAACATCATGCGTGGTGACTACTCGCGTAAACCTCATGGTCTTGGCTTTGGTCATGGTAACTATGATGATCCTAATAACACACCTCCAAAGTTTGATGCCGCAGCTGCGATTAAGCACTTTGAGAAGGCAGGCTTTGATAAGATTGGCGCTGACGGTGTTCGTATTAATGACAAGGGGCAACGCTTAAGCTTTGCAATTACCTATGGTTACAACTCATGGACTCCACGTATTGCTTACTTGAAAGAGCAAGCAAAACTGGCTGGCTTGGAATACACACTGAATCTTGTTGATGGTTCATCGGCATTTAAGTATATCCTTGAAAAGAAACACCAATTAGCCTTCTTGAATATGGGCTCTGGTGAGATTCCTGCGTACTGGGAGTACTTGCACTCTGATAACGCGAACAAACCACAAACTAACGCGCATACGAATTACAGCAGTCCTGAGCTAGATAAGCTGATTGAAGCATATGACAATGAGTTTGAGCAGCAGAAACGCTACGACCTATCACGCCAGATCCAAAAGTATGTATCTGAAGCGAATATCATTGTTCCTGGATACATGGTTCCTTACACGCGTGAAGCACACTGGCGTTGGGTTAAAGTACCAAAAGATGGTATGACGAAGAGCACAGAGTGGATGTTCCACCCAATGGATGTTGGTAACTTCTGGATTGATAAGACAGCGAAGAAAGAAACAGAAAAAGCAATGAAAGCGGGGAAAGCCTTCCCAGAAGTCACTTTCATTGATGAGCGATACAAGCTGTAATCGAACAGAGAATAAAGAGCCCACCATTAGGTGGGCTTTTTATTTTAAGCAACTTTAGAACTGGGTACGCCGCTATGAAACTTAAAGTCGTCGTCTAGAGTGCTAATTAGTTCCGCTTCGATTTGGCCGAAATAAGTCACACGCTCACTAATATCTTTACCAGCAATTTGCTCTGCGAGTATCAAGTAATCTTGATAGTGACGCGCTTCTGAACGTAGTAGGGATACGTAGAATTTTGCGATATCGTCATCCATGTGCGGGGCTAGTTTTGCAAAACGTTCACAAGAGCGAGCTTCGATGTACGCACCAATGATGAGCTTATCAATCAAAGTTTCTGGCTCGTGTGTTTTCATGTGCGAAATTAGAGTTTTTGCATAGCGACTAGCTGGAATGTTTTTGTATTCCACCCCACGGCTCTCCATGATTTCCAATACTTGGTAGAAATGGTGCAATTCTTCTTTGATCAGTAAAACCATCTTATCAATTAGATCTTGGCTATATGGCGAATCTGATTTTGCAATGATCGCTTTAGAGATATTACTTTTACCCTTCAATGTCGCAAGTGAGCCCGTTTTGCGATAAGCGAAATCTTCGTAGGGTTTGAACCAATCGAGTAGGGTGTGGGCACTAGTCTGGTCTACTGCGTATTTACGGATCAAGAACATCGCTGACTGCCCAGCCTTGAGTTCACACAGTAGATGATCCAACAAAATAGTTTGAAGGTTTTCTGGCTTTTTTGCTTCCTCAACCCATTCATCTGGGGTGCTGCATTGCAAGAACTGGTTAATTGGAGCAAGAAGATCCTGATAGGCGTCGAGATTAATCATTTTAATTTTTAGCACTTTACATTCAAATTTTATCTATTCAGCTTATGCCTATTCAAAACGATAAGACGTAAAAAAGGCTGCAAACGCAGCCTTTAATCGAATAGGGTGGAAAGCTTTTATCGAGTTTACCACTTTTTCTTTTCACCGAAGAGTGCTTCCATATCATTGTCACGCTCTTTATCGGCAATTTGCTGGACCTCGGCATCATTCTTATCTTGACGTTTCTTATCTAAGTCACCAAGCATTTCTTCAAGTTTTTGTTTAGCTTGAACAGAGTAAGCATCATTTTTTGTGCTTAGAGCATCAATACCTTTACGAAGCAATTGTAGTGCAGTGCCAGGCTGACCTCGAGCGATAGAGTCATTCGCTCGTTTGATTACGTTTTCGATGTTGATGCGGATTTGCATTGTTTCTAGACGAGCGTTTTCAGTCACGTACGTCTGAGTATCTAGGCGGCCTTTGTTGTGCTCATTTCGGATAGTGTCACGTAGGCGCTTAACCAGCTTAAGCATAACAATCGCTTGCTTATCACTGGTTGGTAGCTTAAAGCTGGTGCTATCTCCACCTTTATAATTGGCTTTCAACTGGTCGATTTGTTGCTTCATATTTTCGATTCGTTGAACAAGCTGCTTATTCTTTGGATCTAGCTCTCGCATGCTTTCCAGTGCATCGAGAATGCGGTTATTAAGACACACTAAAAGTTCTTTACTGAAAGGAATATGGTGCGCATGTCCGATAAGTTCTTCAGTCCCATCTATGAGTGCTACATATCGAGCTGATTCCTGTCTTCTCGCAGTTTCAACTTTAACTTTATATTGCAGCATGATGTTATAGCCGAGCACCAACACCAATAAGATGGCAACTAAGGCAATGATTAAACCAATATTCATATCTTCTGTGTCTGCTTATATTTTTTTGATGGCTAGCGTTCAAGAATACATGAATCTTATCTTACTCGGCACCCCATTTGTTTGATTATTTTGCATTAGGCACATTTTGATGATGAATTGAACAAAGAATGCGGCCTAAAGAACAAATAAAGCGTTCTACGCGCAAGGATTTATGAACCTAACATCTCGAGGTTACTTGGGTGTATATGGGTATAAGTTAGAAAGATCTGTTAATTTAATGGTTAACACGTTATAACTAAAGATTATATCGTGCCAGCTAAATAGCTTGATGCGCTTATGCGTTCGGCAAGATGACACGATGTCCAATGTTCATCTCCATTTGAGTAAGGGATTACTATGAAACTGCAG
The DNA here is from genome assembly GCF_030248515.1 of Vibrio sp. D401a. Lineage (NCBI taxonomy): Bacteria > Pseudomonadati > Pseudomonadota > Gammaproteobacteria > Vibrionales > Vibrionaceae > Vibrio > Vibrio sp. D401a. Next base: position 110,734 of record NZ_JAHGAI010000012.1, read on the forward strand.
CAACTGAAGTACATTGTTGAGGTTGTTAACCATAATTTAAATGTGTCTGCTACCGCAGAAAGTCTATATACGTCCCAACCTGGTATCAGCAAGCAAGTTCGTTTGCTTGAAGATGAGCTTGGTATTCAAATATTTGAGCGTAGCGGAAAACATCTAACTCAAGTGACGCCTGCAGGTGAGGAAATTATTCGAATTTCTCAAGAGATTCTTGCTCGCGTTGAAAGTATCAAGGCGGTCGCAGGTGAACATACACACCCAGAAATGGGCACGCTGAACATCTCTACAACTCATACTCAAGCACGTTATGCATTGCCAGATGTAATCAAAGGCTTTACGGCTCGTTACCCGAAAGTATCGCTGCACATGCACCAAGGTACGCCTTCACAGATGTCTGAAGCGATTGCCAAAGGCACGGCGAACTTTGCGATTGCAACAGAAGCGCTTCATCTCTACCAAGATGCCATCATGTTGCCTTGTTACCACTGGAATCGTTCTATCGTGGTACCTAAAGATCACCCTCTTGCGAAAAAAGAGACGGTAACCATTCATGATTTGGCTGCATATCCTCTAGTTACCTACGTGTTTGGATTTACAGGGCGTTCGGAGCTAGATACCGCATTTAATCGTGAAGGCCTAACGCCACGCGTTGTGTTTACGGCAACTGATGCAGACGTAATCAAAACTTATGTCCGTATGGGTATTGGTGTTGGTGTGATAGCAAGTATGGCTGTCGATGAGGAGCAAGACGGTGATCTGGTTGCGATTGACGCTAGCCACTTATTTGGTGCAAGCACTACGAGTATTGGTTTCCGTCGTGGTACCTTCCTGCGTTCATACATGTTCGACTTCATGGAGCGTTTTGCTCCACATTTAACTCGCCCTGTCGTTGAGCAGGCGATTTCACTGAAGTCGAACGCGGAAATCGAAGAGATGTTTAAAGACATCGAACTTCCGGTTAGATAACACTTCATTGATGTTTCGATTCCCTCTACAATGCGCTCGTTGTAGGGGGAGCTATGAAAACGCAATTTCAATTTATTAATGACTGCTTAATCGAAAACCAATCTTTGTGGCGATTCGAGCCATTTAAAAGCAGCATTCACACATCATTACCATGGCAAGAGCAACATCCCCAGTTGTGCCAGTGGCTAGCGTCTCTTAGTCCCTTTCAAATCGAAGAATACAAAGCAGAGCCCGAACTTGCGTTGAAAGCGCTTAGCCCGTTTTTACCTGAACTTAAGCAACTCGCTGATCTTACCCATTTAGAAACGTTGACTTTAAACGGTTTGGAGCTTGCCCGTGGTTTAGATAACGGCATCCCCGGTCGTAAATTGGAGCAAATTAGCTCGATGGGAGAAGCGGCGATTCAGCTTCATCATGGTGAAGAATGGTTAGAGTGGTGTTCAGGCAAAGGTTATTTGGGGCGAATCCTGACGACGCAAACCGATCAGCCCGTCACCAGTTTTGAATACCAACAGGCACTGTGCGATTCGGGGCAACAAGCGGCGAATGAGCATCATTGGAAGATGACGTTTATTCAAGGTGACGCGTTCGATAGCAAAGCGAAGGCGGTGTTTAAGCCGACGCAACACGCGGTGGCACTGCATGCGTGTGGTGATCTCCATGTTCGTTTGATGCAGTATGGCAGCGAAAATGGTGTGGCAGCAATGACGATCTCACCTTGCTGTTATCATTTGATTCAGTCTGAGCAGTATCAGCCGATGTCGGAGCGGGTCAGAGCGTCTTCTCTCTCGTTGTCTAAGCAAGAGCTACGTATTCCGCTACAGCAAACTGTGACAGGTGGTGAACGTGTACGCCGTCATCGTCAGCAAGAAATGGTATTTAGGCTGGGGTTTGATTTAATCACTCGACAAGGTTTGGGTATGGAAGGGTATCAGCCGGTGCCAAGCATTCGTAAGTCGCAGTTAAGTGATGGTTTTGAGTCTTTGTGCCGCTGGGCGGCGGATCAGAAGGGCATCGATCTTTCTCAACAAATCAACTTCGATTATTTTGAAAAGTTAGGCGAACAACGCTTTTGGCAAATGGAGCGTTTGAGCCTGGTTCAGTTGGTCTTTCAACGGCCGTTGGAGATTTGGCTTGCTTTGGACAAAGCACTTTATCTTGAAGAACGTGGTTATCGTGTTAGATTGGCAGAGTTTTGCGCTAAATCTGTCACACCTAGAAACATATTAATTTGTGCTTATAAGGTTTAGTTATTTTTTATAATTAAATGCTCTATGCAAAAAAGCCCACTTTAGAGTGGGCTTTTGTAAACAAAACGTGACAATTTATGCGTTATTTTGTCATTAGTTGAACATTGCGATAGCTTGCGCTGGTTCAACATATTCTAGGTCAAAGCTCTCAGCAACTTCTTTACAAGTCACTTTACCGTGGATAACGTTTAGACCTTCAAGGAAGCCGTTGTCTTCTAGAAGTGCTTCACGGTAGCCTTTGTTTGCAAGCTTCACGATGTATGGAAGCGTTGCGTTGTTCAGCGCGAATGTTGAAGTACGAGCAACTGCACCTGGCATGTTTGCAACACAGTAGTGAACCACTTCGTCAACGATGTAAGTTGGGTCTGCGTGCGTTGTTGCGTGAGAAGTCTCGAAACAACCGCCTTGGTCGATTGCTACGTCAACGACCGCCGCGCCTGGCTTCATCTTAGCAATGTGCTCTTTTGTTACCAGTTTAGGTGCTGCTGCACCAGGGATAAGAACCGCACCGATAACTAGGTCTGCTTCTAGAACATGCTTCTCAATAGCGTCTTCTGTAGAATAAACCACTTTAGCGCGACCTTGGAATTCCTCGTCTAGTTTACGTAGTGTGTCTACATTACGGTCTAGGATTGTAACGTCTGCGCGAAGACCAACAGCCATACGAGCTGCGTTTGCGCCAACGACACCACCGCCCACAACAACGACTTTCGCTGGTTCAACACCAGGAACGCCACCTAGAAGTAAACCACGACCCCCGTGTGATTTTTCTAGAGTTTGGGCACCAGCTTGGATAGACATACGACCAGCAACTTCTGACATTGGTGCTAATAGTGGCAAACGACCCATATTATCTGTTACAGTCTCATAGGCTATACAGACAGCTTTGCTCTTGATTAGCTCATCAGTTTGTGGAAAATCTGGTGCTAGGTGTAAATAAGTAAATAAAATCTGCCCTTCGCGGAGCATTGCTCTCTCGATAGCTTGGGGTTCTTTTACTTTGACAATCATGTCTGCTTTCGCAAACACGTCAGCAGCAGTAGGAAGAATGGATGCGCCTACAGCGATGTAGTCATCGTCTGAAAAACCGATGCCGGCACCTGCATTGGTCTCAACAAAAACTTGGTGACCATGTGAGATGAGTTCTCTCACGCTAGCTGGGATCATGCCCACACGGTATTCGTGGTTCTTGATTTCCTTAGGTACGCCAATGATCATCCTGTGTCCTCTTTCTATAATGGTTGTATTAACTGTTTGTAGGGTGTTATTGTCGAATTAATATCTAGTATAGATATTGTTTTACAAAATTTGGCCCTAAATATTAAAAAGTTGTAGTATATTTTTTTGCAAGGAAGTAATAAGGTGGAATAAAAAATGGCAGACAACTATAAAAAGCCGTCCAAGGAACTAGACCGTATCGACCGCAACATTCTTAATGAATTGCAGAAAGACGGTCGTATTTCAAACGTAGAGCTTTCAAAACGTGTAGGACTTTCTCCGACTCCATGTCTGGAGCGTGTACGTCGATTGGAGCGTCAAGGCTACATCACAGGTTACACTGCGTTACTAAACCCGCAGTATCTAGATGCATCTCTACTCGTGTTTGTAGAAATCACTCTAAACCGTGGTGCACCAGATGTGTTTGAGCAGTTTAATGCCGCTGTTCAAAAACTAGACGACATTCAAGAGTGTCATCTAGTATCAGGTGATTTCGACTATCTTCTAAAAACCCGTGTATCTGACATGGGTGCATACCGTCGACTACTAGGCGATACGTTACTGCGTCTTCCAGGCGTAAATGACACTCGTACCTATGTAGTTATGGAAGAAGTGAAACAAACTAACCAGCTAGTGATTAAAACTCGTTAAATTATTGCAAAGAAAGCGGTATATGCTTCCGCTTTCACCATTGAATAATTGGGTTTTTCTCTTTGATATGGTTAAATCAATTTACCGAGCGGCTTTTGCCGCTCGGATTGTTTTGCTTATTTATTACTCATATCGTATTCAAGTTGATTTATGTTCAAAGAGAACGCTAAGAAAGTCGAAACTATTATCAAAACCAGTGAAGAGCCTCAGTCTTCACGACTCAATGGCTTCCAACGCTTAAAAGAATGCTGCCTGATTGTTGGCGTTCTCAGTTCAGTTTTACTCGCCGTCGCATTATTCACTTTTAGTCCTGCCGATCCTTCATGGTCACAAACGGCTTGGGGAGGGGAGATTAATAATGCTGGCGGTGTGTTTGGAGCTTGGCTTGCTGATACCTTATTCTTTACGTTTGGTTCGCTCGCTTATCCTATACCTTTCCTATTGATCATCGGAGCGTGGGTTGCTTTTCGTAAACGCGGAGAGGATGACCCTATAGATCTGATGCTTTGGGGTACCCGCCTGCTTGGCTTGGTTATTTTGATCTTAACCAGTAGCGGCCTTGCGGATATTAACTTCGACGATATTTGGTACTTTTCATCAGGTGGTGTAGTCGGTGATGTTCTGACAAGCTTATCGCTGCCAACTCTAAACGTGCTAGGTACCACTCTGGTTCTATTGTTCTTATGGGGTGCAGGTTTTACCTTGTTTACTGGTATTTCATGGCTTTCGATAGTTGAATGGCTTGGAGATAAATCTCTAAGTTTGCTTTCTGCTATTTTGAACAAGGTTCGCGGAACAGAAAAAGAAACCATCGAACCTCAGCTAGATGAAGTTGTTGCAGATAGTGTGCCTCAACGTCTCAATGAACAAGAGACTGAGACTGAGACTGAGGATGAAGTACTTCCGCATCTTACTGCTTATGATATTGATGACAGTAAAGAGCCAGAGCCTGTACATGAATACCCAATCTACATGCCTCAATCGGCAGCAAAACCGTCTCAACCGCCAGAAGAGGCGCCAACTCCTGCAACGCCGGCGGTAATGGTCAATACAGATAATGTTGATCCAGAGGTTGAGCGAACTAAGCAGCTAAATGTCACCATTGAAGAGCTAGAAGCGGCGGCGCAACAAGCCGACGACTGGGCTGATGAAGTGCCACAAGTTCAGCAGCCAGTTATTGATACTGTTGTTACTCAGCCTGAAGTCTCACAACCTGTTTCTCAAGATTCAGTTCTACAGCAAGCTGTTCCTCAACAAGCTATTCATCAGCAAGAATTGCCGCAAGAACCGCTTGTTCAGCCTGAACCTGCTGTATCAGAACAGTACGATAACGAGCCAAGTTATGACGAATACGCTCAGTTTGCAGCAGAGCAAGCTCAGCACGAACAGCCTTCAATTCATGCATCGTTTGAGCAAGAAAATACAGAGAAACCTCAACACGAAGAGCCTGTGATTAACGCTGCAGCACTGGATAACATTGTTGAACAAGCTGAGCCAAGCCAGCACATCGAACCAACGATTTCGAATCTAGATGTTTTAGATGAAGAAGATGAGTACCAAGCGCAGCAGGCTCAACCAACTTATATGGAGCCGCAACAAGCAGCTGTTAACCCACAAGAAGCTATGCAGGCTGTTCAAGAACAACCTGTGCAGCAACACGTTGCGTCTCAACCACAACCTGCATCGCCTTCAGCTACGTTTGAACCTGCACCTCAAGAAGTTGAGGTAGAAGAAGTTCAAGAAGGCGACCAAGATGTGGCTGCGTTCCAAAATATGGTATCGAGCGCTCAGGCAAAAGTGGTCGCTCAGCAAAATCCATTCTTGGTACAGCAAGAGCAAAACTTGCCAGTACCAGCAGAGCCACTACCAACGCTAGAATTGCTTTACCACCCAGAGAAGCGCGACAACTTTATCGATCGTGATGCTTTGGAAGAAGTGGCTCGTCTCGTTGAAACTAAGCTTGCAGACTACAAGATTAAAGCGGACGTGGTCGGCATTTATCCTGGTCCTGTTATCACTCGATTCGAACTTGATTTGGCGCCAGGTGTAAAAGTAAGCCGAATTTCTGGTCTATCTATGGACTTGGCTCGTGCCCTGTCTGCAATGGCTGTGCGTGTTGTAGAAGTGATTCCGGGCAAACCTTATGTAGGTCTTGAGTTGCCTAACATGAGCCGCCAAACGGTATTCCTATCTGATGTAATCAGTAGCCCTCAGTTTGAACAAGCAACGTCACCAACAACGGTAGTACTTGGTCAAGATATCGCCGGTGAAGCGGTTATTGCTGATATTGCGAAGATGCCTCACGTGCTAGTAGCGGGTACAACCGGTTCTGGTAAATCAGTAGGTGTAAACGTGATGATCTTGAGTATGCTATACAAAGCATCACCTGAAGATTTGCGTTTCATCATGATCGACCCGAAAATGTTGGAGCTTTCCATCTACGAAGGTATTCCTCATCTTCTTTCAGAAGTTGTAACGGACATGAAAGATGCGTCTAACGCACTGCGTTGGTGTGTGGGCGAGATGGAACGTCGTTACAAACTGATGTCGGCACTGGGTGTACGTAATGTGAAAGGCTTCAACGAGAAGTTGAAGATGGCAGCAGAAGCGGGTCACCCAATTCACGACCCATTCTGGCAAGAAGGCGACAGCATGGACACTGAGCCGCCGTTGCTAGAGAAACTGCCTTACATCGTTGTGGTTGTCGATGAATTTGCCGACCTAATGATGGTGGTAGGTAAGAAGGTTGAAGAACTGATCGCTCGCTTGGCGCAAAAAGCGCGTGCGGCAGGTATTCACTTGATCCTTGCGACGCAGCGTCCATCGGTTGACGTTATTACCGGCCTGATTAAAGCAAACATCCCAACGCGTGTGGCGTTTACTGTATCTACAAAGACGGACTCACGTACTATCCTTGACCAAGGCGGTGCAGAATCGCTATTGGGTATGGGTGATATGCTTTACTTACCACCGGGCTCAAGCCATACGACCCGCGTTCACGGTGCGTTTGCATCGGATGATGATGTTCACGCTGTTGTGAACAACTGGAAAGCGCGTGGTAAACCAAACTACATCGATGAAATCATCAGTGGCGACCAAGGCCCAGAAAGCTTACTTCCAGGCGAGCAGATGGACTCGGATGAAGAAGTGGATCCACTGTTCGATCAAGTGGTTGAGCACGTGGTTCAATCGCGTCGTGGTTCGGTTTCTGGCGTACAGCGTCGATTCAAGATCGGCTACAACCGAGCGGCTCGAATTGTTGAGCAGCTTGAAGCACAAGGCATCGTAAGTGCTCCAGGTCATAACGGTAACCGCGAAGTATTGGCTCCTGCGCCACCAAAAGATTAATGAACTTGTGTTACTCACCTCAGTCCAAATGAGGTGAGTAACTTTAGGTCTTTGACCCTCTGATAGGTATTTGAATGAAAAAACTATTTTCAGCGAAACTTTTTTCTACGCTTGTTTTAAGCTTTTCTCTCTTCTCTACTGCAAATGCAGCGACACCTAAAGATGAATTAAACAAACGTCTTTCTATGAACGATGGTTTCAGTGCGGACTTCTCTCAGCAAGTTATCAGCCCTGAAGGCGAAACGGTAATGGAAGGAGAAGGCACGGTTGAGATTGCTCGTCCGAGCTTGTTCCGTTGGAGCACCACATTCCCTGATGAAAACTTGTTGGTTTCTGACGGTAAAACATTGTGGTACTACAGCCCGTTCATTGAACAAGTGAGTATCTACTGGCAAGAGCAAGCAACCGAGCAGACGCCATTTGTTTTGTTAACGCGTAACCGTGCAAGTGATTGGGATAACTACCAGATCTCTCAAAAAGGTGATCAGTTTACTCTTATTCCTACCGCGGTAGACTCCACACAAGGCCAATTCCAGATTAATATTGATGCTAAAGGTGTGGTGAAAGGCTTTAACGTGGTTGAGCAAGACGGTCAGAAAGGCTTGTTCACCTTTAACAATGTGAAGCTTGGTAAACCTAAGGCAGATAGATTCACATTCACAATTCCAGATGGCGTGGAAGTGGATGACCAAAGGAATTAATTGGCAGTGAGCAATTACACATTAGATTTCTCGGGGGACGAAGATTTTCGTCCCCTTGCTGCTCGTATGAGACCGGAAACGATTGAACAGTACATCGGTCAGCAGCATATTTTAGGTCCTGGTAAGCCACTACGCCGTGCGCTAGAGGCTGGTCATATTCACTCTATGATTCTCTGGGGACCACCAGGCACAGGTAAGACGACATTGGCGGAAGTGGCAGCAAACTATGCCAACGCTGAAGTTGAGCGTGTGTCTGCGGTGACGTCTGGCGTGAAAGAAATCCGTGCAGCGATTGAGAAAGCGCGAGAGAACAAAATGGCAGGCCGCCGCACCATCTTATTTGTTGATGAGGTGCATCGCTTCAACAAATCTCAACAAGATGCGTTTTTACCGCATATTGAAGATGGCACCGTTACCTTTATTGGTGCGACGACAGAAAACCCATCGTTTGAGTTAAACAACGCATTGCTGTCTCGTGCGCGTGTGTACAAGCTAACGTCTCTCGATAAAGATGAAATCTCGTTGGCGCTGAATCAAGCGATCAGTGACAAAGAGCGTGGGCTGGGTAATACGCCTGCACACTTCGCCGACAATGTTTTAGACCGCCTAGCAGAACTGGTAAACGGTGATGCTCGCATGTCTCTCAATTACCTTGAACTGCTTTACGATATGGCAGAGGACAATGCGCAGGGTGAAAAAGAGATCACATTGAAGTTGCTTGCGGAAGTAGCAGGGGAGAAAGTATCTCGCTTTGATAACAAAGGCGACATTTGGTACGACCTAATTTCTGCGGTCCACAAATCCATTCGTGGCTCAAACCCTGATGCTGCACTTTACTGGGCTGCGCGGATGATTGCTGCAGGTTGTGACCCTTTGTATATTGCCCGTCGATTGCTAGCGATTGCCTCTGAAGATGTGGGTAACGCGGATCCTCGTGCAATGCAAGTGGCACTGTCCGCTTGGGATTGCTTCACCCGTGTTGGTCCGGCAGAAGGTGAACGTGCGATTGCGCAGGCAATTGTGTATTTAGCATGCGCGCCAAAAAGTAATGCGGTGTACGTAGCATGGAAACAAGCCCTCACAGACGCCCATAACTTACCTGAATATGAAGTGCCGCATCACCTTCGAAATGCGCCAACCAGTTTGATGAAAGACATGGGTTACGGTGCAGAGTATCGTTATGCTCACGATGAGCCTGGCGCTTACGCCGCGGGTGAGCAATATTTGCCACCTGAAATGGACGATCGTAGGTACTATCAGCCTACAAATCGTGGTCTAGAGACCAAAATCGGCGAAAAGTTAGATTACTTGGCTACTTTAGACGCAAATAGCCCACAAAAGCGCTATGAAAAGTAGGCGTTTTTGGATACATTTGTTCAGTAAATTTTTTTAACGCGTACGCTTGGAAAGTGCGCGTGATTTCACAACACAAAGCATAGGATTAACAATGCTGGATTCTAAATTACTTCGTACAGAGCTGGATGAAACAGCTGCTAAACTGGCGCGTCGTGGCTTTAAGCTAGACGTAGATACTATTCGTAAACTTGAAGAACAACGTAAGTCCATTCAAGTAGAAGTAGAAAATTTACAATCCACGCGTAACTCCATCTCCAAGCAAATCGGCCAAAAAATGGCAGCTGGCGACAAAGAAGGCGCAGAAGAGATCAAGAAACAAATCGGTACTCTAGGTAGCGATCTTGATGCGAAGAAAGTTGAACTTGAGCAAGTAATGGCTCAACTAGATGAATTCACGCTATCTGTTCCAAACATCCCAGCGGATGAAGTGCCAGATGGCAAAGATGAAAACGACAACGTTGAAATCTCTCGTTGGGGTGAGCCGAAGTCTTACGACTTCGAACTGAAAGATCACGTTGACCTAGGCGAAATGGGCGACGGTCTAGACTTCGCAAGTGCTGTTAAGATCACTGGCGCACGTTTCATCGTGATGAAAGGCCAATTTGCTCGTCTACACCGTGCAATCGCTCAGTTCATGCTAGATCTTCACACTGAAGAGCACGGCTACACAGAAATGTACGTACCTTACCTAGTAAACTCTGACAGCCTATTCGGTACTGGTCAGCTTCCTAAGTTCGGTAAAGACCTTTTCCACACTGAGCCGCTAGTAGAAAAAGTAAACGACGAAGAGCCACGTAAACTGTCTCTAATCCCTACTGCAGAAGTGCCTGTAACGAACCTAGTTCGTGACACAATTTCTGACGAAGCGGATCTACCAATTAAGATGACAGCTCACACACCATGTTTCCGTTCGGAAGCAGGTTCTTACGGTCGTGATACTCGTGGTCTGATTCGTATGCACCAGTTCGACAAAGTTGAGCTAGTACAAATCACTAAGCCAGAAGATTCAATGAACGCACTAGAAGAGCTAACAGGTCACGCTGAGAAAGTTCTACAACTTCTAGAGCTTCCTTACCGTAAAGTGGTTCTATGTACAGGTGACATGGGCTTCGGCGCTCGTAAGACTTACGACCTAGAAGTTTGGGTTCCTGCTCAAGAAACTTACCGTGAGATCTCTTCATGTTCTAACATGTGGGACTTCCAAGCTCGTCGTATGCAAGCGCGTTTCCGTCGTAAAGGCGAGAAGAAACCTGAGCTTGTACACACGCTAAACGGTTCTGGTCTTGCTGTAGGTCGTACAATGGTTGCTATCCTAGAAAACAACCAAGAAGCAGACGGCCGCATTGCAATCCCTACAGTACTTCAGAAGTACATGGCGGGCGCAACGCACATCGGTTAATTCGTTAACCACTAGAACACCAAAACCCAGCCTTAGTGCTGGGTTTTTTGTTATCTGCGTCGAGTGAAAATACGTTGTTATGTAATTAGCACACGCATTAGTGACGAGCTCGCCCAGAATATGGCAGTAGATGAAAAATGATATTTTTCTAAGCGGTTTTTCACGTGACAAGCTAACGTCCTCATTTGTCTTTGTTGTTAAACTTTATGCCAGTAAACCACCTTTTATTACGTGTTATTTTTGCGCTTACCTTGCTCGTTTTCGGGAGGGTTATCGCAAGCGAACTTATCCAGCCTCAATACTTAGATAGTGAGCGGACAGACCGCTTTTTCGCACGTGAAGTCGCGAAACCTTCCAAAGAAAATATGCAACTGCGTAATTCACTCGACTGGGGATACGGGCTTGAGTTGAGAAGTGCGTCTGCCGACACAAAATCGGTGTCTAATTGCAAAGATTTAGCTAATGCAAGCTCAGCGGGTTTTACTGCGGCTAAAGCTTATGAATACGGCGCGTTCAAAGCTTTTTTAACACAGTGTCAAACATGGAGTGAGATGGCAAAGTTAGCTGCCTCTAAGCGTTCATATCTATCGAAATTTAAGTTAGATAATAGCTTTCCTAGTTTAGCCCCAAGTGCGCTTGCTTTTGTTATTTCTAACGAAAGCGCTGATAAAGCAAAGACACTATCAACGTGGGATGAAGCGGATCGTATCCAAAGAACTCAGGTCGCCAGTCCAGTGAGAGCAGAGTACTTCGACGCGACCGATGGTTTTCAAGTCATTACGATTGTGGCAAAAGGGGATTACAACGCTGACGGCATCGAGGATATCGTTATTGAGAAAGAGAATAGCGTACTCAGTGGCTCGTATTCTTCTTCACACGGCTATGTATTAACTCGCATGTCTGAGCAAGCGCTATTTACTGTGTTGGCTGAATGGTAATGAAACGATTGGTGGTTATTTGTTTTTTAGGTGTTGCCATGGTGAGTACGTTTGCTGTCGCTGATACCTCGCCTAGAAAAGTCTTTGAATGTTCAGTAAACCAAACTATGAACTTTAGTATTTCGATAGAACAAGGCAAAGGCGAGCTTCTCTTTAATAAGTCCATTGTGAATCAAAGCCCAGTTTTTCAGCGGATAAAACCTCAAGATTATCGTGTTGAACATTACCATCGAGCGTTGGTAGGTGAGAAGTCACTGGAATTTAGTATTGGTGAGCGCGTCATATTAGTCAGTGAGTACTTTAGCGAGGAGTTTAATGAGGTAGAGAAGATACTCAGTGTTACTTTGAGAGAGCCAGAGCAAACGCAATATTATGAGTGTGAGGAAGGGAGTATGAGTAACCTTGCATTGCTTTTTCAAGAGAGTAGCGATTAACCGATGATATAACAATTATTACCAATACGTAATAGTGTTTTCTTATACGCCCTAATTATCTTGTTATTTGTAACCGATATAATCATCCACCTTACCACGGTAAGTAGATTTTCTCATTCAAGTAACGAGGAGGGCTTATGGCCGTAGGGTGGGCAAACGACGACAGCGTCAGCCAACAAATTCAACATACCATCGACGACGAGATCTCCCGTGTTCGTGGCAGTATCAAACAGGGCGAAAGTGCTCATTATTGTGATGAATGCGGAGATGAAATTCCTGAAGCGCGTCGAATAGCCATGAAAGGCGTTCGTTTATGTATCGAATGTCAGTCAACTATCGAATTGATGTCTCAACGCCAAGCATTATTTAATCGACGAGCCAGTAAAGACAGTCAACTTCGATAGCTTTACTGTTCAGGAAAATAAAGAGACGGTTTGAGCCTCATACTCAAACCGTTTTCGTGCTGAGTTGAACTATAAAGCGAAGCAATCTTTACGTTGCAACGCTGCATCAATCGCGTTAACTAGCTTCTCAATATCTTCCGGCTTGCTGATAAATGGCGGCATCATATAAATCAGTTTGCCAAATGGACGAATCCAAACTCCGTGTTCAACAAACAAGGCTTGGATGGTTTCCATATTCACTGGGCGATGCGTTTCTACAACGCCAATGGCACCCAACCAACGGGTGTTTTTAACCAAGTCGTATTTTTCCAGTTTTGGCAGTAGTTCAGAAAATAGTGTTTCGATTTGTTGGGTTTGCTGCTGCCAGTTGCCTTGTTCTATCAATTCTAAACTTGCGGTGGCAACGGCGCAGGCGAGCGGGTTACCCATAAAGGTTGGGCCATGCATGAAACAACCAGCATCACCACCACAAACAGTATCCGCGACGTGTTTGCTCGCTAGGGTCGCAGAGAGTGTCATGTAGCCGCCGGTGAGTGCTTTACCGACACACAAAATGTCTGGCTGAATATCTGCGTGTTCGCAAGCAAACAGTTTACCGGTACGCCCAAATCCGGTTGCGATTTCATCTGCAATCAATAACAAACCGTGTTTATCACAAAGCCTACGCACGCCTTTGAGAAATTCTGGATGGTAGATACGCATACCGCCTGCGCCTTGAACGATAGGCTCTAGGATCACCGCAGCGAGTTCTTGATGATGCGTTTCAATCTTGTGTTCAAAGTCTGTAAGATCTTCTGGGTTCCATTCATCCCAATAACCACAATTTGGTGACTCCGCAAAGATATGCTCAGGCAAAAAGCCTTTGTAGAGAGAGTGCATGGAGTTATCAGGATCGGTTACCGACATTGCCGCAAAGGTGTCACCGTGATAACCGTGTCGCAGAGTCAGAAACTTCGGTCGGCGTTCGCCCTTCGCATGCCAATATTGCAGTGCCATTTTTAAGCTGACTTCTACGGCAACGGAGCCTGAATCGGCAAGGAATACATGTTCAAGATTACTTGGTGCGAGGGATAGCAACTTCTTACACAAACTGATTGCTGGCTGGTGGGTAATCCCGCCGAACATTACATGCGACACCTTGTCGATTTGCTGGTGAGCCGCTTGATTTAAGTGCGGGTGGTTATAGCCGTGGATAGTTGACCACCAAGAGGACATACCATCGACAAGCTCAGTCCCGTCTTCCAATTTAATGTGTACACCACTTGCTGATGCCACAGGGTAGCAGGTCAGAGGTGTCAACGTTGAGGTGTAGGGATGCCAGATGTGCTGGCGGTCGAAGGCGAGATCCATGTGCTATTCCAATAGTAATTGAGTTTAAAAAATGAACAGGTGTAAACTTTGTTGTATTGCGTTGTGTTGACAGTTTATCGAGACTCAGTAGACTGTCAACACAACAAAAAAAGTGACTAAAGGAATACACGTGGAAGTTCGTCATAACTGGACGCATGCTGAAGTGCGCGATCTCATGGAAAAACCATTCATGGATCTCCTATTCGAAGCGCAGCTTGTTCATCGTCAATATCAACAAACCAACCATGTTCAAGTAAGCACGCTTCTGTCGATTAAGACAGGTGCTTGTCCGGAAGATTGTAAGTACTGTCCTCAGAGTGCTCGTTACACCACAGACATCGAAAAAGAGCGTTTGATGGAAGTAGAGCGCGTACTCGACGCTGCACAAAAAGCGAAAAACGCGGGTTCTACTCGATTCTGTATGGGTGCAGCGTGGAAGAATCCAAAAGAGCGTGATATGCCGCATTTGACCGACATGATCAAAGGTGTGAAAGGCATGGGTTTAGAAACGTGTATGACATTAGGCATGTTGACACCAGATCAAGCAAAACAACTGGCAACCGCGGGTCTGGATTACTACAACCACAACCTAGATACTTCACCTGAGTTCTACGGCAATATCATTACCACACGTACTTACCAAGATCGTTTAGATACCTTGTCTCACGTTCGTGATGCCGGCATGAAGATTTGTTCTGGTGGTATCATCGGTATGGGTGAGAGTGCCAATGACCGAGCGGGCTTGTTGGTTGAATTAGCTAACTTGCCAGTACACCCTGAAAGCGTGCCAATCAACATGCTGGTTAAGGTGAAAGGCACACCACTGGAAGAAGTGGACGATGTTGAGCCATTCGATTTCATTCGCCTGATTGCGATTGCGCGCATCATGATGCCTCAATCAGCGGTTCGTCTATCGGCTGGCCGTGAAAACATGAACGAACAAATGCAAGCGCTGTGTTTTATGGCGGGTGCAAACTCAGTCTTCTATGGCTGCAAACTTCTGACCACGCCAAACCCTTCTGAAGATAAAGACATGATGCTGTTCAATAAGCTCGGCATTAACAGCCAAGAAGTGTCTCAAAAACCTGATGAAATCGAAGAAAACGAGTTGCTGGATCGCGTTGTAGAGCGTGTTGCTGCTCGTCCAACAAAAGACGACCTTTTCTACGATGCCAGCGTTTAAATCTCGTATCGAGTCCGCCCTTGCCGCCCGTAAAGTGCAGGGGCTGAATCGTTCGATGAATGTGGTGTTTTCTGGCAACCAATCGATTTTGGAGTACGAAGGTAGACGCTACATCAACTTCTCAAGTAACGACTACTTAGGCTTGGCCAATGACCAAGCGCTTGTTCGTGCTTGGCAGCAAGGCTTGAGTGTATACGGCAGCGGTAGTGGCGCCTCTCCAATGGTGACAGGCTTTAGTGCAGCGCACAGCAATTTAGAAGCGGCACTGACCGAATGGCTGGGTTACGAGAGGGCAATCCTGTTTGGTTCTGGCTTCAGTGCTAACCAAGCGCTGCTGTTTACTCTGCTAGAAAAATCAGACGTCCTCATTCAAGACCGTTTGAACCATGCTTCTTTGATGGAGGCTGGGATGTTGTCGCCAGCTAAAATGAAGCGCTTCAAGCACAATGACATCGAACACCTAAAGTCGCTGCTGAATAGCGAAGACAACCATCTAGTTGTGACCGAAGGAGTATTCAGTATGGACGGTGATTGTGCACCAATTCATGATATTGCCGAAGTTACACGAAGCCACGATACTTGGTTCGCCGTCGATGATGCACACGGTATTGGCGTTCTTGGTGAATCCGGTGGTGGGTCTTGCGAGCTGGCTTCAGTAAAGCCTGAGTTGTTGATCGTTACTTTTGGTAAAGCGTTTGGTATGTCTGGCGCGGCTATCTTATGTGACCACGCAACGGGGGACTTTTTAACTCAGTTTGCTCGTCACCATGTGTATTCCACGGCGATACCGCCAGCACAAGCGTATGCGTTGACGCATGCTGTCTCTATGATTCAAGAGCAGTCTTGGCGACGTGAAAAGCTTGCAGAGCTAAGTGAAGTTTATCGAGATAGCCTCAACGAACTCGACGGTTTTGTTGAAACGAAAACCTCGATTAAGCCATTTATGATTGGTGAATCCGAACTGGCTTTACAGGTTGCAAGCGCTTGTCGTCAAAACGGTATTTGGGTGACAGCGATTCGTCCACCGACGGTACCTAAAGGAACATCTCGTCTTCGAATTACACTCACTGCCAATCACACTAATGAACAAGTTAAAACGCTTTCAGTGGCACTGAAGCAAGCATTAGGAGCGCTGTAATGGATAATGCAACCACCGCTTTAGCAGAAACGGCCGCATTGGAGAGTTTCTATCAAGACAAAGACGCGATTGCTTCCTCATTTGGCAAAGCAGCTGAAACATACGATAAGCACGCGGCGTTTCAGCGTGACGTTGGGCATCGCTTGCTTGATAAGCTTCCAGAGGACTTAACGGGTAAACGCGTTCTCGATTTGGGTTGTGGTACAGGCTACTTCTCTCACCTGCTCCAACAACGTGGCGCAGAAGTGGTTTGTGGCGATATCTCACAAGCGATGTTAGATAAAGCGCAGCAGCGTTGTGGTACACAGCGAATGCAGTACCAGTTAGCCGATGCCGAAAACTTGCCATTTTATGATGAGAGCTTCGATTACGTTTTTTCAAGTTTAGCTTTGCAATGGTGTGCGGATTTAAGCTACCCACTGCGAGAATTGCGTCGTGTGCTAAAGCGAGGAGGGACGGGATGCTTCTCTACTCTGGCGGATGGCTCGTTGTATGAGTTACGCGAGGCGTGGTCAAAAATTGATACACATCAACACGTGAATAACTTTATTACCCACAATCAGGTAAAAATTGCGTTAGCGCAATCTTGGTGCCACAACCATCATCTAGACTTGACCCCCATCACAGTTTGGTACGACTCAGCGTTTTCTGTCATGCGTGATCTCAAAGGCATTGGTGCAAATCACGTAAGCGGGCGCTCACATGGCTTGACGAGCCGTCGCACTTTGTTGCAAGTTGAGCGTGCGTACCAAGCATTTAGAAACGATCAAGGTCTTCTACCTGCAAGTTATCAGGTTTGTTTTGGAGTCATAGTTAAATGATTGATGCATTTTTTATTGCTGGTACGGATACTGATGTAGGAAAAACGGTAGCGTCTAAAGCTATTTTGCAGGCACTTGGTGCAAAAGGGCTTAACACCATTGGTTATAAACCAGTGGCAGCAGGAAGCGACAAGACGGCGGAAGGTTGGCGCAACTCGGATGCATTGCATCTGCAAAAAGCGGCAACGCTGGATATCGCGTACGACGATGTAAACCCATACGCTTTGGAATTGCCTGCTTCTCCTCACATTGCCGCAAAGCATGAACATGTAGAAATTAAATACGAAGTATTGAGTGAAAAATTAGCTCAACACAAAGAGCAATCAGACATTGTTCTAGTGGAAGGTGCTGGTGGTTGGCGCGTGCCTGTGTCTGACACAGACAGCTTGTCGACTTGGGTGCAGCAAGAACAGTTGCCAGTTGTACTGGTTGTCGGTATTAAACTGGGCTGTTTGAGCCATGCATTGCTCACTGCTGAGATCATCAAAGCGGATGGTCTGAATCTCGTAGGTTGGGTGGCAAACCGCGTTAACCCAGGCACGGAGCACTATGCGGAAATCATCGATATGTTGGAAGAGCGTCTAGACGCGCCGAAACTCGGTGAGATCCCATACATTCCAAGTGCGAAGCGCAAAGAGTTGGGTAAATACATCAATGTCGAACCGTTGCTAAACGTATAATTAACCGACAAACAAAAAATACAAAAAGGGCTGCATCATGCAGCCCTTTTCTCATGTAAACCTTTGTGCCTTATCGTAAGATTCGACGCTTAGTTTATTTCTCTTGGCTAAGCCCCATCAACGCTTGTTGTGTTTCTGCAACACGCTTTGACATTTGAGCATCAGTTGAAATACCTAGCTGTTGTTTTGCCTCATCCTCTGAGATACCTAGGTGACAACAAAGTAAATCGATAGCCATTTGATAGTCGTTAGTTTCTACCATGATTTTTCCCTCAAGACATGGAAGTTTGGAGCTGCTTAATTGTCCTAAAAGCTAACCCCGTTTCGTTCATCTAACCCGAATCTAGCACGTACAGATAGTCGCACAATAAGACCAAAGTCTATACTCGGTCTAAAGTGCTGATTTAAGAGTGTAAAAAGGTGTGTATTATTTCAGTCTCGAAAACAAATGTTGCAATTTATTGCTTAACCTTGTTTTTAACGCGGATAGACTATATCTATAACGCAACAGAGCTTGAATCTAGCGAAATCGCCTCGTAGAGTTCTGTTTCATATAACAACCGTTTTTATAAAAACGATAAGCTTCCTCGGAGAAAAGTAATGAAGCGAATTATGTTATTCCTAGCAACTAACCTAGCAGTCGTGCTAGTGCTTAGTGTTGTTCTGAATATTGTTTACGCTGTAACTGGAATGCAGCCAGGCAGCCTGTCTGGTCTACTACTGATGGCAGCAGTGTTTGGTTTTGGTGGCGCATTCATCTCGCTAATGATGTCTAAGAGCATGGCACTACGCTCGGTAGGCGGCATGGTGATTGAGAGCCCACGTAACGAAACTGAACATTGGCTTCTAGAAACAGTTGGTCGCCAAGCTCAACAAGCGGGCATCGGTATGCCAACCGTCGCTATTTATGATGCGGCAGACATCAACGCATTTGCAACCGGTGCTAAGCGTGATGATTCGCTAGTTGCAGTATCTACAGGTCTTTTGCACAACATGACTCGTGATGAAGCGGAAGCGGTACTTGCGCATGAGGTTAGCCACATCGCTAACGGTGATATGGTGACCATGACGCTAATGCAAGGTGTAGTGAATACCTTCGTTATCTTCCTATCTCGTTTCATTGCTAACATTGTTGCTTCGAATGACGATGAGGAAGGCCAAGGTACAAACATGATGGTTTACTTCGGTGTGTCTATGGTGCTTGAACTGGTATTTGGTTTCCTAGCTAGCTTCCTGACTATGTGGTACAGCCGTCATCGCGAATTCCACGCTGACGCGGGTGCAGCGCATCTTGTGGGTAAAGAGAAGATGATCGCGGCGCTTGAGCGTCTGAAGATGAGCCACGAATCTCAACTGGATGGCACTATGATGGCGTTTGGTATCAACGGTAAGCGTTCGATGACTGAGCTTCTAATGAGCCACCCACCGCTAGATAAGCGTATTGCGGCACTACGTAGCCAACAGTACTAATCATTCAGCAAATAAATAGTTAATCTCCTGAAAAGGCTTGGTTTTTTGACCAAGCCTTTTTTTGTATCTATTGATCGCTACCGCACTCCATCACGTATCACTCTACAGAAACAAAGTTATACAAAAATATTTTTGTACAACTTTTCATGATTGGTCTATCTTGTACATATAATAATTTTGTACAACTGTTGAAGTAATATAGGAGCATAGAAATGGACATTCATTCAGTTGGCAACATATATCAAAAGCTGAGCAAAGCTAATTTGCACTTGCTAGAAGAGGTTTACCACCAGGATGTGGTTTTTGAAGATGCTGCTCATCGTCTAGAGGGCTGGCCTGCGCTTTCCGATTATTTTCAATCGCTCTACACCAACGTTATCCGTTGTGACTTCATTATTCACGATCATCAACAGGTGGGCGAGACAGGGTTTCTTACTTGGACCATGGATTTACAGCACCCAAAACTACAGAAAGGCGCGCCGATTTCAGTCAATGGTGTTTCTCATCTCAAGTTTAGTGAAGGGCAGGTTATCTACCATCGAGACTATTTCGATTTAGGAGAGATGCTGTACGAGAATCTGCCTCTACTTGGCTCTGTCGTTAGAACCATTAAGCAGAGGCTAGGACAATGAGCGGTTCAGTTCTTATCACTGGCGCAACGTCTGGCATTGGTAAGCAGCTCGCTTTGGACTACGCCGGTGAAGGTTGGAAAGTGATTGCGTGCGGCCGCAACGAA
Source organism: Vibrio sp. D401a (assembly GCF_030248515.1). Lineage (NCBI taxonomy): Bacteria > Pseudomonadati > Pseudomonadota > Gammaproteobacteria > Vibrionales > Vibrionaceae > Vibrio > Vibrio sp. D401a. Next base: position 130,774 of record NZ_JAHGAI010000012.1, read on the forward strand.
GCGGTGTTGGCCGAGCTAGAAGCGGCGTCGATTAACATCTCGATATTACGCTTCGATGTGACTCAGTACGAAGAAACGATCCAAGCGCTCTCACAACTGCCGTTCACTCCTGAAACTTGGATCTTTAACGCTGGCGACTGTGAATATATGGACGACGGCATAGTGGATGCGAAACTCATGGCGCGTGTCATGAACGTTAACGTTGTAGGTGTGGCGAATTGTGTTGAAGCGTGTCAGGGACAGTTTGAACGTGGGCATCGCGTCGTTATTGTCGGTTCTATCGCATCAGAGGTGGCATTACCTCGTGCAGAAGCCTATGGCGCGTCCAAAGCTGCAGTCAGCTATTTTGCCCGCACACTAGCCGTCGACCTGAAAAAGAAAGGCATCAAAGTCGTGACGGTGTTTCCTGGCTTCGTTGAAACGCCACTCACAGATAAGAACACCTTTGATATGCCGATGATTGTTACGGCCAATCAGGCCTCGGCTGCTATACGAAAACAATTGGATGCCAACAACAGCCATATTTATTTCCCAGCGAGATTTACCGGAATTTTACGTTTTATCTCGTTGCTTCCATACAGCTGGCAAGCTCGGCTAACCGCAAAACTCGTATCATAAGAAGGAAGAAGCATGAACACGGCAGGAAGAAAGAAAATCGCCATCGTTGGAACGGGTATCTCTGGCCTTACTTGTGGCTATTACTTGCATAAAGAACATGACGTAACGCTGTTTGAAGCGAATGATTACATTGGCGGCCACACTGCAACCGTTGATGTCAGTCTTAATGACAAAGAGTATGCAATCGACACTGGGTTTATCGTTTATAACGATCGTACGTACCCAAACTTTATCAAAATGATGAACGAGATTGGCGTTGAAGGTCTGCCGACTCAAATGAGCTTCAGTGTCAGAAACGATGGGAACGGACTAGAATACAACGGCCATACCGTGTCGACATTGTTTGCTCAAAAACGTAACTGGGCAAACCCGAAGTTCTATCGCTTTATTTTCGAGATTTTGCGTTTTAATAAACTTGCAAAGCGCTTTGCTAGCGATTCATCAACGCAATCTCAAACGCTTGGCGCTTTTCTCGATGAGCACAAATTCAGTGCATTCTTTTCTGACAATTATATTCTGCCAATGGGCGCTGCGATTTGGTCTTCGACTTTAGCGGATATGCGCGCGTTCCCGCTCATGTTCTTCTTGCGCTTCTTCCTCAACCACGGTTTGTTGGATGTGACCAACCGACCACAATGGTATGTGATTAAAGGTGGTTCACGTTCTTACATTCCACCATTGACCAAAGGTTTTGCCGAGAATATTCGTCTAAACAGCCCTGTCGAAAAAGTGATTCGCAACGAAAAGGGCGTTGGCGTTCAAGTTCCCGGAGAAACACATTGGTTTGATGACGTGATCTTCGCTTGTCACAGCGATCAAGCAATGCGAATGCTAGAGGATATCAGCCCAATTGAGCAGGAAATATTGGGGGATATGACGTATCAAGCTAATGAGGTTGTTCTTCATACCGATACCGGTCTATTGCCAAAACGCAAGGCGGCGTGGGCATCTTGGAACTACCTATTGGAAGGCAGTGAAGATGAGCAGCAACGTCTTCCTTCGCTTACTTACAATATGAACATCCTTCAGCACGTTCAATCAGAACATACATTTTGCGTGACGTTGAACAGCACCAATCAAATCAACCCAAACAAAATTCTGCGCTCATTCACTTATCATCATCCTGTATTTACTACGGAGTCGATTGCAGCGCAGCAGCGCAAAGACGAAGTTCAAGGTAAACAGAGCACGTGGTTCTGCGGCGCTTATTGGTATAACGGTTTCCATGAAGATGGTGTGCGCAGCGCGATTGACGTAGTTAAAGGGCTAGAAGAAAAGTATCGCGAACAAAATGTGGTTCCTTTTGAAAAAGGCGCGGCGTGATATGGATAGCCAGATGAACAGCCGACTGTTTATAGGAAACGTTCGCCACCGTCGATTCACGCCTGTGAATCATGAGTTGAACTACTCATTGTTTATGCCTGCCATCGATGTTGATGAGCTTGATGCTTTAGAGAAAAAAGTATGGGGCTTTGGTTCTCGTTGGTGGCATTGGGCACGCTTCAAGCGTAGTGATTACATCGGTGAAGGTAGCGTTAAGTCGGCAGTGCAGAACAAAATTGAAGAACTGACGGGTGTTCGCTGTACTGGCAGAGTCGTCGCAGTTTGTCACTTGAGGTATTTAGGGCTGTATTTCAGTCCAGTTAATTTCTACTACGTTTATAACGAGGAAGGTGAATGGAAATACCTTCTAGCAGAGGTGAGTAATACCCCTTGGAATGAACGGCATTATTACGCCGTATCGGCAGATAAAGAAGACAAAGAGTTTGGTTGGGAGCAAGACAAAGCGTTCCACGTTTCACCATTTAATCCGGTTGACCAACTCTATCGTTGGAAAGTTAAACCTCTGACAGACAAGTTGAATATTCATCTTGAATGTCACAAAGGGGAAAAACACTTCGATGCCACGATGGCAATGAAAGCCAAACCGCTTTCAAGCAAAACCTTATTGAAATGCTTGATCGTTACGCCAATCCAAACGGTAGAAGTAATGGTTGGTATCTATTGGCACGCTCTCAAACTATGGCTTAAAGGCGCGCCGTTTTACTCACATCCTAAATACGCTCAACCTGAAACGACAGAACCTGAGCAAGTGAGTAAAGAAGAAAAGAATAATAAGCACAAGGAGAACTCTGCATGTTAAATACGACTTCTATGGCAATGCCGCGCGAATTAACGACGACTCAAAAAGCGGCTCGTGGAGTTCTTTTCCAGTGTCTGCAAAAAATGGAAATTGGGTGTCTGACGGTGATTGAAAGCTTCAAAACCGAGACGACGGAGCGCAGTGAGCGCTTTTCAACTCCAAACGGGGACTACAATGGCGAACCTGTGGCGGCGACCATTGAGGTGAAGCATCCTGGGTTTTACTCGCGTCTATTGCAAGGTGGCAGTATTGCTGCTGGCGAAGCTTACATGGACGGCTGGTGGGACAGTCCAGATTTGACGGCATTGATGAAGTTGATGGCTCTCAACATGCGTGCACTGGATAAGCTCGAAGAGCAGGGCAGTTGGCTTACAAGGTTGTTGTATAAGTTCAGTCATTGGACTAACCGCAACTCCCAAGAAAACTCCCGTAAGAATATTCATGCTCACTACGACTTGGGTAATAACTTGTATGAAGCGTTTCTTGATACCAACATGCTGTATTCGTCAGCATTGTACAACGAAGTGGGCAACTCATTAGAACAGGCACAAATCAACAAAATGGATCGACTGTGTCAGCAACTTGAGCTGAAAGCTAGTGATCATGTCATCGAAATTGGCACCGGCTGGGGTGCAATGGCGATTTACATGGCTGAACAATATGGCTGTCAGGTGACGACGACAACCATTTCTGAAGAGCAGCACGCGTACGCGGAGCAGAAGATCAAAGAGCGTGGCTTAGAAGACAAAATCACTCTACTCAAAGAAGATTACCGCAACCTAACCGGTACGTATGACAAGCTTGTTTCTATTGAAATGATTGAAGCCGTGGGAAAACAATTCCTGCCTTCGTACATTAAGGTTTGTGAGTCTTTGTTGAAGTCTGGTGGTTTGATGGCGATTCAAGCGATTACAATTGCCGACCAACGTTATGATTACTACAGTAACAACGTCGATTTTATTCAGAAGTACATTTTCCCAGGAGGCTTTTTACCTTCAGTCACATCCCTTACTCAAGCGACTACGAAGTACAGTGACTTGGTTACCCGAGATCTGTTTGATATTGGGTTGGATTATGCCAAAACGCTTAATGAGTGGCATCATCGCTTTAATCAAGCCGAGAGTGAAGTGCGCTCGTTTGGTTACGATGATCGCTTCGTGCGCATGTGGCGTTATTACTTGAGCTACTGTGAGGGTGGCTTCTTAGCTCGCACGATCAGTGCCGTTCACATGACGTTTCAGCGTCCGTAGTTCGTTATGAGAGTGTTTGTTGCATCGACATGGTTCCAACTCTGCTGGTTTGCCGCGGTGCTTGGGACCTATCAATGGCAGTGGCTGACGTTAATACTGACGTTATTTACCTTGGTGTACTGCTGGAGAGTCGAACCCTCCGCTCTCAAGAATATCGCCATGATTGTATCTATTGGCTTGGTCTTAGATACCTTCAATAAGCAATTTTCCCTCTTTATATTCCCAACCCCTTGGTTGCCCATATGGCTTGTTTGTCTGTGGGTTCTATTCTCATGGTATGCCTACCAACTCAAGTCAATTTTGTACCGTTTTCCAAAAACCTACGTATCTATAGTAGGCGGTATCGGAGGCACAGCGAGTTACTTTGCTGGCTACAAACTCCAAGCCGCTGAATTTGGCCTCAGCGTTGGCACCACGCTTACGATCTTGTTCGTCGAATGGTGCGCAATGATGCTTCTGATACTCAAGGTGTACGGAAATGAAAAGCTTGAAGAGAAATTGGAGACGGAAACTGATTAGCAGTGTTATGGCAGTCTCCTTGTTCTATGCAGTGCCTTTGCAAGCTCAAAATGTGGTTGGTTTGAGTGAGATAATAACCACTAGCAATTGGCAACAATGGCAAACGGTCGGTGAGGCACAACTCACTTGGTTTGTTTTTGATATTTACAAGTCCCGCCTAAAAGCACCCGATGGTCAGTACTCGGTGTCTAGAGACGTTTCTCCCCATCCTTTTGCTTTAGAGATCAACTACCAGCGCGATATCAGTAAAGAGCAACTGCTCGATGTGACTGATGAGCAGTGGCAAAAGCTGGGCTTTACGGAGCCTTACCGCCAAAAGTGGATCTTGGAGCTGGACACAATGTTCCCCAACATTAAGAAGGGTGATGAGCTTACCTATCTCACTGATGGTAAAAATGGACAACTTATCTATCGAAAAGCCGGGAGCGAGCCGTATAAAACCGTCGGATATGTGAAAGATGAGCGACTTAATGATGCGTTTCTTTCGATTTGGTTATCACCGAAAACAGAGTTTCCTAAACTTCGTAAACAACTGATAGGGCAGGTAAGGTAGTGAAATTATTGAAACTAATGCTCAAAGCACCAGTGATTGCTGCGGTAACGCTTCTTAGCGCATGCTCTGCTGATATTGATAACTATCAAGCGGCATCACCAGCCTTTGATCTGTTTGGCTACTTTGAAGGTGACGTCAAGGCTTGGGGAATGGTGCAGGACTACACTGAGAAACAAACTCGCCGATTTGAAGTCGATATAGTCGGCACAGTGGAAGGTAATGAACTAACGCTTGTGGAAGACTTTGTCTTTGATGATGGCGAGCTCGACCAGCGTATATGGGTCATTACCAGACTCGAAGATGGTACTTATCAAGGTAAAGCGGACGATATTATTGGTGTTGCGACCGGGAAAGAGAAGGGTAATGCGCTGCAATGGCAATACGACTTCGAGCTGAAAATGGATGATTCAACCATCACGGTATCGTTCGATGACTGGCTTTACCGCCAAGATGAAATGCACGTATTTAATCTCACCAAGATTAAGAAGTTTGGCGTTGAAGTAGGGACGATTACACTGTTTTTCCAGAGGCAATAGAAATAAAGAAACGAGATGCGGGAGCGCTTCGCTGTAAGAATCGAGAGGGGCGCGCTAGTATTTCAGTAAAGGGAAGTTAAACTTGGGATGTGTGGGTAGCAGTTGCCTCTTGAATGACTATAACTGAGCCTTATCCCTTATCCCTTATCCCTTATCCCTTATCCTGAAACTTAGCATTCCATAGGGCGAATCCCGTTCCCCCTAAACGAAGAAAGGGTTGACGCTTTCACGTCAACCCTCAAATTTATCCGATTCTCGATTCTCGATTCTCGATTCTCTTAAAGCTTATCTGTCAGCTCGATTGCTTGACCGATGTAGTTTGCTGGCGTCATCTCTTTCAGACGTGCTTTCTCATGCTCAGGAAGCTCAAGACCGTCGATGAAGTTACGCATTGCTTCGCCATCTACACGCTTACCACGAGTTAGCTCTTTTAGCTTCTCGTATGGCTTCTCGATGCCGTAACGACGCATTACTGTTTGTACTGGCTCTGCTAGTACTTCCCAGTTCTTGTCTAGTTCAGCAAGAAGTGCTTCGCGGTTTACTTCTAGCTTGCTGATGCCTTTAAGCGTAGAAGTGTAAGCGATGATTGCGTAGCCAACACCAACACCAAGGTTACGTAGAACCGTTGAGTCAGTTAGGTCACGTTGCCAGCGAGAAACAGGCAGTTTTTGTGCTAGGTGACCGAACACAGCGTTCGCAAGGCCTAGGTTACCTTCTGAGTTTTCAAAGTCGATTGGGTTAACTTTGTGAGGCATTGTTGAAGAACCAATCTCACCAGCAATGGTTTTTTGCTTGAAGTGGCCTAGTGCAATGTAACCCCAAACGTCACGGTCGAAGTCAATCAGGATAGTGTTGAAACGAGCGATAGCGTCGAAAAGCTCAGCGATGTAATCGTGTGGTTCGATTTGAGTTGTGTAAGGGTTCCAAGTAACGCCTAGAGACTCAGTGATGAACTCTTCAGAGAACTTGTGCCAATCTAGCTCTGGGTAAGCAGAAAGGTGTGCGTTGTAGTTACCTACTGCACCGTTGATTTTCGCTAGGATCTCAACGTTTTCGATTTGCTTGAATTGACGTTCCATACGGTACGCCACGTTTGCCATTTCTTTACCCATAGTAGATGGAGAAGCAGGCTGACCGTGTGTACGAGATAGTAGAGGAATATCGCGGTATTCCACTGCTAGTGCTTTGATAGCGTCGATTAGGTTACGGATTTCTGGAAGAATCACGTTCTCACGCGCTTCTTTAAGCATAAGAGCGTGTGATGTGTTGTTGATGTCTTCAGAAGTACATGCAAAGTGGAAGAACTCGTTTACTGCGTGCAGTTCAGGAACGTCTGCTACTTTCTCTTTTAGGAAGTACTCAACCGCTTTAACGTCGTGGTTAGTTGTACGCTCGATCTCTTTGATACGGCGTGCATCTTCTTCAGAGAAGTTTGCAGCAAGGTCGTCTAGGAATTGGTTTGCTTCTGCGCTAAACGCTGGCACTTCTGCAATTTCAGCAGTAGCAGCAAGCTTTTGTAGCCAGCGGATTTCAACGATAGTACGGTATTTTAGTAGACCGTATTCACTGAAAATTTCGCGTAACGCAATTGTCTTGCTTCCGTAACGGCCGTCTACTGGTGAAACAGCAGTCAATGCTGACAGTTCCATGATGTTCTCCTGAATTGGGTTTCTAAATTTCGTGAGCTTTATACCAATAACTGTGGCAATTGTCACGAATATTGCGCAAACGTTTGCGCGAGATTTGTTTTGGTCTAAAAAAATGAGCTCGCGATAAACGCGAGCTGCTTACTAGATACCTTATTACATTCGAGCAAGAAGGATTTGCGCTTGCTCTACCATCTTTTTGCGTCCGAAGATTAGGTGGCGACGTTTACCGCCAACTTGACGCCAAAGTACTGCACTACGAATACCCGATAACAACAGCGCACGAACTTTATGCTGGTTAGAGGTTTGTTGCAGTACCGATGGAGTACCAGTTACTTGAATACGAGGACCAATAGGGCTGACTACATCCAAGTAAATGCTTGCTAGGTTGCTGATCATTTGATCATCTAGCAATTCAAAATGTTCCGTTTGACGCTGAGCCATTTGGATGCGATCACCAAGTTGTGACATTGCATCGTTACGACCCGATAGCTTGCGCTCTAATGCCATTAGGCTGATGATGTAGCGAGTGACTTCACTTCCCGATGGGGTGCTATCAATCCCTTTCACCAAGCATTCAAGACCCAGCTTAAGATCGGCTTCGCGACCGAAAACACCAATGGTGTTCGCTGGGCTAGTATTTAAAATGGCGTTAATTGACGTTTCAAAGGCATCTTGATCACAATGTCCGTCTCTCGCTACCTGCTGAACTAAAGCAACAGCTTGGCAGATACCTGCAAAAGCGATAGTACGGTCATAAAGTGTATTCGCCACGTAACGACTCCTAAGCTTGAGAATATTTAATGCGTTGCTCGATGATGCCGCCACCTAGGCACACGTCATCTTTATAGAACACAGCTGATTGACCCGGCGTCACAGCAATTTGTGGCTCGTCAAAGATCACTTTAATGTTTTCATCATCGATAGGGATGATTGTACAAGGAATATCTTCCTGACGGTAACGAGTTTTCACTGTGCACTTCATAACATCGCGAATTGGCTCACGATCTACCCAGTGAAGTTGTGATGCAAGTAGGCCTTCTGATTTCAGCATTGGGTGGTCTTTACCTTGAACGGCAATCAAAACGTTACGTTTAAGATCTTTCTCGCCAACGAACCATGGGTCTTCGTTACCACCGCCGCCTTTACGGCCACCGATGTGTAGACCTTTACGCTGGCCTAGTGTGTGGTACATAAGGCCTTGGTGCTGACCAATCACTTCGCCCTCAGGTGTTTCAATATCACCTGGTTGAGCCGGAAGATATTTACCAAGGAACTCTGTGAACTTACGTTCTCCGATGAAACAGATACCCGTAGAGTCTTTCTTTTTCGCCGTGATTAGATCTTGTTCTTCCGCGATGCGGCGCACTTCTGGCTTCTCTAGATCACCCACAGGGAATAGGCTACGCGCAACTTGCTCGTGGCTTAGCGTGTATAGGAAGTAGCTTTGGTCTTTATTGCCATCTAGACCACGTAGCATCTGTGGCTTTTCACCGTTTTCTGGGAAAGAGCGACGCACGTAGTGACCCATTGCAATGTAATCAGCATCAAGCACTTCATCAGCGAATTCTAGGAATGCTTTGAACTTGATTTCTTTGTTACAAAGAATGTCTGGGTTTGGTGTACGGCCTGCTTTGTATTCAGCAAGGAAGTACTCAAATACATTATCCCAGTACTCAGCAGCAAAGTTGATGGTGTGTAGGTGAATGCCTAGCTTGTCACATACTGCCTGAGCATCAGCAAGATCTTCTGCTGCTGTACAATATTCTTCGTTGTCATCTTCTTCCCAGTTCTTCATGAACAGGCCTTCTACTTGGTAGCCTTGTTGCTTGAGAAGATACGCAGAAACAGATGAATCAACGCCGCCGGACATACCGACGATGACTTTCTTTTGGCTGTTATCAGACATTACTAAACACCACTTAAATAAACGGGACGCAGATTCTACCAGAATCCACAGGCCGGTGACAGATCCGAGATCGAAATCACACTTCGATTTGCTGCACTTTTCTCCAACAAAATCGCAAGTTGGTAATTTCATAAGTATAGAGATGGTATATATGGCATAGTTGGCAAAAATCCAAGAGGAAAAATCAAATGACCGAAGAAAACCAATTTATGCAAGAAGCTGAGTTGATTGAAATTGTCGAAAATCAACTCGAAGACAGCAACCCACTTAAAGTAAAAGAAACGCTCATGCGCCTAATGATGACAGGCACACCACGTGAAGACGCGATTGCAATGATGGCGTGTGCGATGTCGATTGAGATTTTTGACGTGATGAAAAATGAAGGGGAGTTCAACTTAAAGCGTTATAGCGAGCACCTGGAGCAATTACCTGATCTAAGCTTTATGGAAGGTGAATAAGTAGCCTGAAAGAAAAAAATAGACTGCAAACGTTTGCTATAATTGCTTTTATTGCTGCTTTTATAACAGCGGTATAGAATCCGTTCTCCTTTTCATCCCTTATTCAGACAAACAATATGAAATTTCCTGGACAACGCAAATCGAAGCATTATTTTCCTGTTCATGCTCGCGACCCTTTAGTGAGTCAAGCACAAGAAAGCAAGAAAATGACGCGTACTCACATTATCGGTATTGATCAGACGTTGGTAGATATCGAAGCTAAAGTTACCACGGATGTAATCGAAAAATATGGTTTGAGTAAGGGACACTCGCTGGTAATTGATGATGCAACGGCAGAAGCGCTTTACCAGCAGCTAAAAGAAGACAACCTAATTACGAATGAGTATGCGGGCGGTACGATCGGTAACACGCTACATAACTACTCTGTATTGGCAGATGACCGCTCTACACTTCTAGGCGTTATGAGCCAGGATATCAAAATCGGTAGCTACGGTTACCGCTACCTATGTAATACATCAAGCCGTATGGACTTAAACTACCTTCAAGGTGTTGAAGGTGCAATCGGTCGTTGTTTTGCTCTTATTACTGAAGACGGTGAACGTACTTTCGCAATCAGCGAAGGCCAAATGAACCAACTTCACCCAGACAATATTCCTGAGAAAATCTTCAAGAGTGCATCTGCTCTGGTTCTCACAGCGTACCTAGTTCGTTGTAAAGAAGGCGACCCAATGCCTGAAGCAACCATGCGCGCGATTGAATACGCGAAGAAACACGACGTACCAGTGGTATTAACACTAGGTACTAAATTCGTTATTCAAGATGATCCTACATTCTGGCAAGAATTTATTCGCGATAACGTATCGGTTGTGGCAATGAATGAAGATGAAGCAGAGGCACTTACTGGTGAATCTGATCCATTGGCTGCGTCTGATAAAACATTAGAATGGGCTGATCTTGTATTATGTACAGCGGGCCCTGTTGGATTGTTTATGGCGGGTTATACAGAAGATGATGCTAAGCGCGAAACTTCACTTCCATTGCTTCCTGGCTCGATCGCGGAATTTAACCGCTACGAATTTAGCCGTCCAGCGAAAAAGGATGCAAGTGTAAACCCAATTAAAGTTTATTCTCATATTTCTCCTTATATGGGTGGCCCTGAGAAAATTAAAAATACCAATGGTGCTGGTGATGCTGCGTTATCTGCAGTACTTCATGATATGGCCGCAAATAAGTACCACAAAGAAAATGTGCCAAACTCCAGCAAGCATGCGCATCAGTTTTTAACGTATTCTTCGTTTTCGCAAGTATGTAAATACGCGAACCGTGCAAGCTATGAAGTGCTAGTGCAGCATTCTCCTCGTCTATCTCGTGGACTGCCTGAGCGAGAAGACAGCCTAGAAGAGGCGTACTGGGAGCGTTAACCGTTCTTCACCATGACTTTATAAGGCGCATATTTTTATGCGCCTTTTTTGTCTGAGCTTTCTGAGTTTAGTGAAGAATACAAATGTGTAAGAGATAAAAAAGGCTCCTTAGAGGAGCCTTTTTAGTATGACTGTTGGTCGAGATTAGATTAGGAAATCATCTAGCGATTTACCGGCATCCAATTGCTCTTGAATTGCAGAAGGTGTACGGCCTTGGCCTGTCCAAGTTTTCTCTTCGCCAGTTGTATCTACATATTTGTATTTAGCTGGGCGTGGAGCGCGCTTAGACTTAGTTTTTGTTTTTGTTTCACCTGATAGTGCGCTAATTAGTGCATTAACGTCGATACCATCTTGGGCGATTTGTTCTGCAATTGCTGCTAGTTTTGCTTCTTGCTCTGCTTGTGCAGCGCGATCAGCTTCTTCAGCTTCTTTGCGTTCTTGAACTACGATAGTTAGTTTATCTAGTGCTTCTTCAAGTTGCTCTAGAGTTAGCTCACGTGAAAATGCGCGTAGGCTACGAATATTTAGAAGTGTTTTTGTCAGCTCAGACATAACTGTTCCTATTCTTTAAGTAGGGTGTTTGGTAATAATAATGCTAGTGATTAATTAAAACAAACAAAATAATAGAAATATTAAACTTTAATATTTAACGCCATCTTTCCGTGGTTGGCAAACAATAAATAATTTTTTCTATAAAAGTTCAATATTGGAGCGTACTGTTTAATATAAGTTCAAACTTATTTGGCCTAGTAAGCATTATTGGCTTTAATACTCAGCGGGAATCACTCTAATCATAAAGTTGTTAATCTATTCTTTAGGTGAAAGGCCGCTGTATGACCGATAGAATTTAAATATGCGATATGAGACTTACTCTTATTTGGGGAATTGCTCCTTTTCGAATATTATGAGCTTAAATGCACAGTGCTAAAGGTAGAGTGTTTACGTCAGCTTCTATTTATTTAATTAATGTGATTGCAGTTGCGTAATCCATGTTTCAGTTACATTTCATTTATAAATCATTGTGACGATTATTTATCGATTTAATTTAGTTTGATGTGTTGCATTGGTGGTCCTCATGAGTACAATGGCAAATACCTGATGCAATATTGCAGACAATATGTTGTTAATTTGTACGATTAATGGTTGATTGTTTGTTGTTGCCGTAGAGGCGCAGTCTCGAAGAGTAGCTATTATTGGGGTGATGCCAATGAATAATAGTGGAAGGCGAAGATTGCCGAAGTAAGTGGCCTATCGAAACCACTTGCTGGGGTTGTATCCGAAAGGAGCAACACTGCCATAGTATATAAACATTAAACTATGGAGCGCTACTGTAGGGTTGGGTGGAGTGTTCGCTTCCCTGTCGCTAAGTTCAACATGAGCACGTACCGTATGCTACGTGACTTGTCTGCAGTAGATCTCTAGCCAAACTTTGGTTTTTGAAGATCATGAATTTAATAGATTTTGCACATTCTCCTGTTTCGTTATTACCGCCTATTGTTGCATTGACACTGGCGATTCTAACTCGACGCGTATTAGTTTCTCTTGGTGTAGGTATCGTACTTGGTGCGATTCTGCTTAATGATTGGTCTATTGGTAATACAGTAGGCTATGTGAGTACTCAAGTTTCTTCTGTCTTTATTGAAGACGGTGGTATTAACACTTGGAATATGAGTATTGTTGGCTTCCTAATTCTTCTAGGTATGACAACAGCGTTATTGACACTGTCCGGTGGTACGCGCGCTTTTGCAGAATGGGCGCAAACACGAGTAAAAAGTAAACGTGGTTCTAAACTTCTTGCTGCCTTCTTAGGCGTATTCATTTTTGTCGACGATTACTTTAACAGCCTTGCAGTAGGTGCGATCTCTCGTCCGGTAACTGATCGTTTTTACGTATCTCGCGCTAAGCTTGCGTACATCCTAGATTCAACGGCTGCACCAATGTGTGTGATCATGCCAGCTTCTAGCTGGGGTGCGTACATTATTACGATTATCGGTGGTATCTTGGTGTCACACGGTATCACGGAGTACTCAGCGCTTGGTGCTTATGTACGCCTTATCCCAATGAACTTCTACGCTGTCTTTGCGCTACTAATGGTATTTGCAGTTGCGTGGTTTGGTCTTGATATTGGCAAGATGCGTGACCATGAAATCGCAGCATCTCAAGGCCGTGGTTTTGACAAAGATAAAGAAAACGATACTCAAGAAGCTCACGAGCTTAACGAAGAGCTAGATATCCGTGAAAGCGAGAAGGGCAAAGTTTCTGACCTAGTGCTTCCAATCGTAACGCTTATCGTTGCTACTATCGCATCTATGCTTTACACCGGTGGTCAAGCACTAGCTGCGGACGGTAAAGAGTTTGCTCTTCTAGGTGCGTTTGAGAACACCGATGTTGGTATGTCTTTAATCTACGGTAGCTTGCTTGGTCTGGCTGTAGCACTGTTTACTGTGTTTAAACAAGGCATTCCAATGGCAGAGATTGTTCGCACACTTTGGATTGGTGCTAAATCGATGTTTGGTGCGATCCTAATTCTTGTATTCGCATGGACTATCGGCTCTGTTATCGGTGACATGAAGACGGGTTCTTACCTATCGACAATGGCGCAAGGTAACATTAACCCTCATTGGCTGCCGGTTATCCTATTCTTGCTTTCTGGTCTAATGGCATTCTCAACAGGTACTTCATGGGGTACGTTCGGGATAATGCTTCCAATCGCGGGTGATATGGCTGGTGCAACAGACGTAGCACTAATGCTACCAATGTTAAGTGCTGTTCTGGCTGGTGCTGTATTCGGTGACCACTGTTCACCTATCTCAGATACCACAATTCTGTCATCGACTGGCGCACGTTGTAACCACATTGATCACGTATCAACGCAGTTGCCTTATGCGCTTTCGGTAGCACTTGTTTCATGTGTGGGCTTTATTGTTCTGGGTATGACAGCGTCTATTGCGTTCTCGTTTATTGCAGCATCAATTACGTTTGTGATTGTATGTGCAGTACTATCTTGGATCTCTAAGTCTAAAATGGCGTCATGCCAAAACGCTTAGCGCATTGAATGTAGCTTATTAAAAGAGGAAGCTCCGCCGAGGTCAGGCGGAGCTTTTTTTTAACGCGATATATAGGTGAGGGGGGCTATCGCGTTTTTGGGGTAACAGTTAGAGAAAAGTAGTGCTGTAAAATACACCTCAACTTACTTAAACAATATTGGTTATTAAGCAAGGGCTATGCCGGATTTAAGTCTTTGATTTTATTATAGCTAGAATGGCAGTTATCTTGGCTTTTTGCTAAGTAACTGAAAGTGTGGATTACGTGTGTTACACAGTGTTACGTTACACTTTATACGTGTAAGTTATATTTCTTGATGAGACGATATAAGGTGGTTCTGGAAATACCAAGTTGCCTTGCAGCAGCGCTCATATTATGTTTGTTATCTTCAATAGCTTGAAGCAGGAACTCTAAGTCAATTTGTTCGCTATTAGGCAGGATTTCTCTATCTTTGCTATTTAATCCCAGATCAGCTTCTAAGATTGTGCCATCTTCACTCATTACAATAGCTCGCTGAATGACATTTCTCAGTTCGCGTACATTACCTGGCCATGAATGCGCCATTAATTTATCTTCAGCTTTTTTTGATATCTCGAATTCTTCTCCATTTTGCAGCTGATTTAAAAAATGCTGTGCTAATAACAAAATGTCATGACCACGACGTCTGACAGGAGGTACGGAGAGCGGAAGGATGTTTAGACGATAAAAGAGATCCTCTCGAAAGTTCCCCCTTACCACTTCACTTTTTAAATCCACGTGGCTAGCAGCGATAATACGACAATCAACGTTTAAGCATTTGTCCCCACCTAACTTTTGAATTTGCTTACTTTCCAAAAAGTGCAATAAATGTATTTGCGAATCAGGTGGCATATCGCCTATTTCGTCTAGAAAAAGCGTTCCCTTATTTGCTCTTTCGACAAATCCAGTGCGATCATGGATTGCGCCAGTGAAGGCGCCTTTCGTGTGTCCGAACAGCTCCGAAGCTACAAGACCTGAAGGTATAGCCCCGCAGTTGACCGAGACAAAAGGGTGTTCATGTCGTGACGAAAGTTCGTGAATTATGTGCGCACAGAGTCCTTTACCGACGCCTGTCTCGCCGTGAATCAGCACCTCAGCATCGCTTTTGGCGTATTTAGCGATGTTGGTGCGTAACTCGTTAATGCATGAGCTTTCTCCGATCAAAAGCTGAAGTTGTGGATGCTGGTCAGCAGTGGTCTGCTTAACTCCCACTTTGCGAATTTTCATTAATATTATTTCTTCCGATGCCCCATAAGAAGGATAGTCAGGATTAGCTGTCTCAGGGATGATTCGCGCTCTCAAATATGAGAATGACATGTGGTTCTCAGTGTTCAACCTAACAGATTCACTTTTTGCGAAATGGGTTTACATGGTTTCACCAAGTTAAACATCTACAACGCGATTTGATGTGAGGTTAAGATTGAGCTAACTTTAATTTGTTTAAAAACAATTGGTTAAGTGGTGTTTTGCTAAAAGTTTAATTTTTGTGTTGAAAAACATCAGAAGCTTAGTTAGTGTGGTTGTTAACGAAGCAATTCAATCGAGTTTAAATAAGTATGCGTAATTTTGTAATGAACATTCATCACCATCATCACCCAGCCTAGTCTTTCGGGAGATGTACGCATACCCGGGAGATAGGAAACTCCCGGAGGTGAAAATCAAAGTGAAAACAGATTTCAAACCCTCGGGAGACCAACATCTCTCGAGGGTTTTTTAGTTTTACTGGTTTATAAAATATTCAAATTACCAAATTTTGCACAGGGATAAAGCAATGCAAACACAACGCTTAAGAATCGCAATTCAGAAAAAAGGCCGCCTAAGCAAAGAGAGCCAAGCTCTACTGAAAAAGTGTGGCGTGAAATTCAACGTAATGGGTGAGCGTCTAGTCGTTCACTCAGAGAACATGCCAATTGATTTGCTTTTGGTTCGTGATGACGACATCCCTGGTCTGATTATGGATGGCGTAGTAGACCTTGGCTTTATCGGTGAAAATGAACTGGAAGAAGTTCGTCTAGATCGTAAAGCGTTGGGTGAACCGTATGAATTTGTTCAACTTCGTCGTCTTGATTTCGGTGGCTGCCGTTTATCTATCGCAATCGACAAAGACGAAGAGTACAACGGTCCTCAAGACCTCGCTGGCAAACGTATCGCTACGACATACCCACAACTGCTAAAAGCTTACATGGATGAAGCGGGTGTTCCTTTCTCTGCATGTATGCTGACAGGCTCTGTAGAAGTTGCCCCTCGCGCGGGCCTTGCTGATGCCATCGCTGACTTGGTTTCTACAGGTGCAACGCTAGAGGCTAACGGTCTTAAAGAAGCTGAAATTATCTTCAAATCAAAAGCGACACTGATTCAACGCACTGGTGAGTTTGACGCAGACAAAGTGGCGCTAATCGAAAAGCTGTTAACTCGTATGCAAGGCGTACAGCAAGCGAAAGAGTCTAAGTACATCATGCTACATGCACCAGCTGAGAAGCTAGACCAAATCAAAACACTACTGCCAGGTGCGGAAGATCCAACGGTATTACCTCTATCTGCTGACAAGCAAAAAGTTGCGGTTCACTTGGTAAGTACTGAAAACCTGTTCTGGGAAACCATGGAACAGCTAAAAGAACTGGGTGCGAGCTCAATTCTAGTACTACCAATTGAAAAAATGATGGAGTAACCGCAATGAGAACAGTCGTATGGCAATCGCTAAGTGAAACGCAGCAAGACTCAATTCTAGAACGTCCTGCAATTACAGAAGGTGCGAATATCACCGCCGCGGTTTCTGAAGTAATCGCAAAAGTTCGCAAAGAAGGTGATGCTGCATTATTGGAGCTGACTGAGAAGTTCGACCGTGTGAAACCGGAATCCATCCGTGTTTCCGCTCAAGAAATCGATGAAGCGTCAGCGCGTCTTTCTGAAAAAATGAAGAACGCACTGGAGCAAGCGTATGAAAACATTGCTAAGTTTCACAAAGCGCAAAAGCCACAGCCAATCAAAGTAGAAACTCAACCGGGTGTACTTTGTGAGCAGGTAACGCGCCCAATTCAAAAAGTGGGTTTGTACATTCCCGGTGGCAGTGCGCCATTGCCATCGACTGTTTTGATGCTTGGGGTTCCTGCAAAAATTGCAGGCTGTCGTAAAGTAGTGCTTTGTTCTCCACCGCCAATTGCTGACGAAATCCTCTATGTAGCAAAACTGTGTGGTATTGATGAAGTGTACAACGTTGGCGGTGGTCAAGCTGTCGCTGCGATGGCTTACGGTACAGAGACAGTATCCAAAGTCGATAAGATATTTGGCCCGGGCAACGCCTATGTGACAGAAGCAAAACGTCAGGTAAGTAATGATTTCCGTGGCGCAGCGATTGATATGCCAGCAGGCCCATCAGAAGTGTTAGTGATTGCCGATGAAACCGCAGACCCAGACTTCATTGCTGCAGATCTTCTAAGCCAAGCGGAGCACGGCCCTGACTCTCAAGTGGTACTTGTGACACCTTCACCTGTGATTGCGGATCAAGTGACGGATGCGGTTCAACGCCAACTTAAAGAACTGTCGCGTGCGGATATTGCCGAGCAAGCATTAGCTTCAAGCTTGATTATTATCGCCGAGTCTCTGACTCAATCGGTTTCAATTTCAAATTACTACGGTCCTGAGCACTTAATTGTTCAGACTAAGAACCCACGCGAGCTTCTGCCTCTATTAGACAACGCAGGTTCTATTTTCCTCGGTGATTGGTCGCCTGAATCAGCAGGTGATTACGCATCTGGTACTAACCACGTTCTTCCTACTTACGGTTACACACGTACTTATTCAAGCTTAGGCTTGGCGGACTTCTCTAAGCGTATGACGATTCAAGAGCTGTCTGCTGATGGTCTAAAGAACCTTGCCCCTACAGTAGTCACAATGGCTGAAGCGGAAGGCTTAGATGCACACAAACGTGCAGTGACTATCCGCGTAGAAAAATTGGCAGCAAAGTAAGAGGGCAATGAGATGGAAAAGCTAGCGCGTAAACAAGTCCAACAACTTACCCCTTATTTATCGGCTCGCCGAATTGGTGGTACCGGTGACGTATGGCTAAATGCCAACGAATCACCATTTAACAATGAATACAAAACAGACTTTGCTCGTCTTAATCGTTACAGCGAATGCCAACCGAAAGAACTGATTTCCGCTTACGCAGCGTATGCGGGTGTGAAACCAGAACAAACGCTGACTTCTCGCGGTGCAGATGAAGGCATTGAACTACTGATTCGTGCTTTCTGTGAGCCGGGTGAAGATGCGATTCTTTACTGTCCACCAACTTACGGTATGTATGCCATCAGCGCAGAAACCATTGGTGTCGAGCGAAAAACCGTGCCACTAACGTCAGATTGGCAACTAGACCTTGCAGGTATCGAAGCTAATCTGGATAACGTGAAACTGGTTTTTGTATGTTCGCCAAACAACCCAACGGGTAACTTAGTTAAGCGTGAAGATATTGTCTCTCTGCTTGAGATGACAAAAGACCGTGCAATCGTGGTGATGGATGAAGCGTACATTGATTTTTGCCCTGAAGCATCAACGGTAGATTTACTGGCGCAATACCCGAATCTCGCAATTCTGCGCACTCTGTCGAAAGCTTTTGCGCTTGCAGGTCTGCGTTGTGGATTTACGCTTGCGAACGAAGAGCTGATTAATGTACTTCTTAAAGTTATCGCACCATATCCAGTACCGGTGCCAGTAGCAGAAATTGCCACTCAAGCGCTTTCTGAAGCAGGCCTAGCGCGAGCGAAGTTCCAAGTTCTCGACTTGAACGCGAACCGTGCTTACTTACAGGTGGGTTTGTCGATGATTCCGGGTCTGGAGGTTTTTGAAGGATGGGGTAACTACCTATTGGTGAAATTCCCAGATGGTGATGGGCTTTTCAAAGCCGCTTGGGAGACGGGTATTATTCTGCGTAACTCGCCAATCGAAAACTGTGTACGTATCAGTGTAGGGAACCGTGACGAGTGCGAAAAAACACTTGGATTTATTAGAAACTACTACTCATAAGTAGAGAAAAAATTTATCGCTCTCGCTCAATAGTGGGAGCGCCAAAAGAATAGCAATAAGGAAGTTCGAGTGAGCAAACAACAAAAAATCCTTTTTATCGACCGTGATGGCACCTTAATTGTTGAGCCGCCAGTTGATTTTCAAGTAGACCGTTTAGATAAGCTAAAACTAGAGCCATTTGTTATCCCAAGCCTGTTGTCGTTACAGGATGCAGGATACCGCCTAGTGATGGTAACTAACCAAGATGGTTTGGGTACCGACAGCTACCCACAAGCAGACTTTGATGCTCCACACAACATGATGATGGAGATCTTTGAATCTCAAGGTGTAAAGTTTGATGACGTGCTGATTTGTCCTCACTTCGATGAAGATAACTGCTCTTGCCGTAAGCCTAAACTAGGCTTGGTAAAAGAGTATCTTCAAGGTGGCAAAGTTGATTTCCAAAACTCTGTTGTGATTGGCGATCGTCAAACCGATCTTCAACTTGCAGAAAACATGGCAATTCGTGGCATTCAATACAACCCAGAAACCATGGGTTGGAAACAGATCTTGAAAGATCTAACGGTGAAGGCACGCGTTGCTGAAGTGATTCGTACTACGAAAGAAACAGACATCAAAGTTGCGGTGAACCTTGATGAACAAGGCAGCAATGACATCTCTACTGGTCTTGGCTTCTTCGACCACATGCTGGATCAAATCGCGACACACGGCGGATTCCAGATGGTGTGCAAAGTAGAAGGTGACCTGCACATTGATGATCACCACACGGTAGAAGATACCGCTCTTGCTTTGGGTCAGGCGTTGAAAGAAGCACTGGGTGACAAACGTGGTATTGGTCGCTTTGGTTTCAGCCTGCCAATGGATGAGTGCTTGGCACAATGTGCACTGGACCTATCTGGTCGTCCTTACCTTAAGTTCGACGCGCAGTTTAGCCGTGAGCAAGTGGGTGACCTTTCAACAGAGATGGTGGTTCACTTCTTCCGTTCTCTGACTGACACCCTAGCGTGTACGCTGCACCTTTCTTCTGCGGGCAACAATGATCACCACATCATTGAGAGCCTATTTAAAGCGTTTGGTCGCACTCTGCGCCAAGCAATCAAAGTAGAAGGCACCGAGCTACCGAGTAGTAAAGGCGTACTTTAAGGCTAACGTTAGCAAGGAGAAAAACAGTGACAGAACAGAAAGTTGTCATTATCGATACTGGCTGTGCCAACGTCTCTTCGGTGAAGTTTGCTATTGAACGCCTAGGTTATGACGTAACGATTTCAAAAGATCCACAAGTTGTATTGGCGGCTGACAAGCTATTCCTACCGGGCGTGGGAACCGCCAGTGAAGCGATGAAAAACCTAGAAGAGCGTGACCTAATCAGCTTGGTAAAACAGGTAGAGAAGCCGCTACTAGGTATCTGTTTAGGCATGCAACTGTTGGGCAAAGTGTCTCAAGAAAAAGGCCAGAAAGCAGATGAGTTAGTCGAGTGTCTTGGACTTTGTGATGGTGAAGTGAAGTTGCTACAGACTGGCGACTTACCGCTGCCGCATATGGGCTGGAACACGGTGTCTGCAACAGCAGGTAATCCACTGTTCAAAGATATTGAAGAAGGTGAGTACTTCTACTTCGTGCACAGCTTTGCAATGCCAGTTGGGGATTACACAATTGCTGAATGTGAATACGGCAACCCGTTCACAGCCGCAGTACAAAGTGGCAACTACTACGGTGTGCAGTTCCACCCTGAGCGTTCTTCAAAAGCGGGCGCGAAGCTTATTCAAAACTTCTTAGAATTATAAAAGGGATTTAGTGTGATTATTCCAGCTCTTGATTTAATTGAAGGACAGGTGGTTCGCCTTTATCAAGGTGATTACGGCCAAGTAACCGAGTACAAAGTCGACCCAGCAGAGCAGTTCAACTTGTACCATCAAGCTGGTGCAAACTGGCTACACTTAGTGGATTTGACTGGCGCGAAAGACACAACAGCGCGCCAGCTTGACTTGATTGCAAAGCTACTAGCAAGCACGCCAGCGAACATCCAAATCGGTGGTGGTGTGCGTACAGAGCAAGACGTGATTGATCTGTTAGAAGCCGGTGCGCAGCGTGTTGTCGTCGGTTCTACAGCGGTAAAACAGCCAGAGCTTGTGAAAGGTTGGGTGGAAAAATACGGCGCAGAGAAAATCGTTCTCGCGCTAGATATCAACATCGACCAAGACGGTACGCGTAAAGTGGCGATCTCTGGTTGGCAAGAAGATTCAGGCGTGACCATCGAAGCTTTGATCAACGATTATCTGACGGTAGGTCTACAGCATGTGCTTTGCACGGACATTTCTCGTGACGGTACGCTAGAAGGCTCAAACGTTGAGCTTTACGTCGACCTATGTAAACAGTACCCACAAGTGCAGTTCCAGTCTTCAGGTGGCATCGGCTCATTAGCGGATATCGAAGCGCTAAAAGGCAGCGGTGTTGCTGGTGTGATTGTTGGTCGTGCGCTGTTAGATGGTAAGTTCACAGCAGAGGAGGCGTTTGCATGTTGGCAAAGCGAATAATTCCATGTCTTGATGTTCGTGATGGACAAGTGGTGAAGGGCGTTCAGTTCCGCAACCACGAAATCATTGGCGACATCGTTCCTCTGGCGCAGCGTTATGCAGAAGAAGGCGCTGATGAGCTTGTGTTCTACGATATTACCGCTTCAAGTGATGGTCGTGTCGTCGATAAAAGCTGGGTCGCTCGTGTTGCAGAGGTGATTGATATTCCTTTCTGTGTCGCTGGTGGTATTAAATCAGCAGAAGACGCAGCACGCATTCTTGAGTTTGGTGCAGACAAGGTGTCTATCAACTCACCTGCACTGGCGAACCCTCAGTTGATTACTGACCTTGCTGATAAATTTGGTGTGCAATGTATCGTCGTTGGTATCGATTCATACTACGACAAAGAGACAGGCAAGTATCAGGTTTACCAGTTTACTGGTGATGAAGAACGCACCAAAGCGACCCAATGGGAAACCCGTGATTGGGTGCAAGAAGTACAAAAACGCGGCGCCGGTGAAATCGTACTTAACATGATGAACCAAGATGGTGTCCGTAACGGCTACGACATCGAACAACTGAATATGGTGCGCGAAGTATGTAATGTACCGCTGATTGCATCGGGTGGCGCGGGTGCTATGGAGCACTTCGCAGAAGCCTACCAAAAAGCCAATGTGGATGGAGCGCTTGCTGCATCGGTATTCCACAAACAAGTCATCAACATTGGTGAATTAAAGCAGTATTTGAAACAACAAGGCATTGAGGTACGACTATGAGTGTAAAAACCGCCGAAGTAAGTTCGCTAGCCGAGCGAATCAACTGGGAAAAGGTGGATGGTCTGGTACCTGCCATCGTACAAGATTTCCAATCAAGCCAAGTGCTGATGATGGGTTATATGAACCAAGATGCGTTGGCAAAAACGGGCGAAACGGGTCAAGTGACGTTTTTCTCTCGTACCAAGCAGCGTCTTTGGACGAAAGGTGAAACCTCTGGCAACGTATTGCAACTAGTGAACATGCAGCTAGATTGCGACAACGATACGCTACTCGTGAAAGTGAATCCCATTGGTCCTACGTGTCACTTGGGTAACACAACTTGCTGGGATGTGGACCCTCAAGAGGAGTCACAAATGGTGTGGCTTCATCAACTTGAGCAGCTATTGGCTGCCCGCAAGAGTGCCGACCCCGATTCCTCTTATACTGCCAGTCTTTATGCCCGTGGCACCAAGCGTATTTCGCAAAAAGTGGGCGAAGAAGGCGTTGAAGTCGCGCTTGCGGCGGCGTCGGGCGATAAGGCGGAGTTAGTGTGTGAATCGGCAGACTTGATTTATCACTTAATGGTATTGCTTCAAGACCAAGGCCTATCGATGAATGACGTAGTGAATAAACTGAAAGAGCGTCATAAATAAACCTGCTATAGATAAATGAAAGCCCCTATGCTCTCGAGCCTAGGGGCTTTTTTACTTTAGTGTTCTTGATTCGAGGGAACCCCCGGCAACAGTGCTAGTAGCGATTAGACCTGAATCACACTCGTTCCTCGCTGTTTAGAATGACGGTATATTTTCTAATGGTGCTTGCAGTAGAGTTAGTTACGTCAAACAGGTACATTAATTCACGTGATTCCGAAGAGCCTAAGCGAGGTCAAGAATCCAATTAAATCGAACGTAATGAGCTAGGTATGGATGCTTTACCCACAACACTTCTTAAACTTCTTACCGCTTCCACAGATACACGGGTCGTTGCGACCTACTTTTAGGCTACTTACTGGCTGGTTTAAGCGTGGATCTTGTTCTGGTTCTTCTTCTGGCTCTTCTTCAGGAAATGTGCCGTCAATGTAGTACCAAAGCCCATCTTCTTTCACGAAACGAGAACGTTCTGTCATACAGTAGCGTTTGCCGTCCTCATCAAAGTAAGCGTTGAATTCAACAAAACCTTCATTCTCACTGCTACCCGCTTCAGCTTTTACTACCTCAAGCTTGCACCAATCGCTATCGATCGACTGGGCAATGCCTTCGCGTTGCTCTTCTGCATTACAGCTTGGGTGATAAGTGTTTACCACGTAATCCACTAAACCTAGTACATGTGCACAGTAACGAGAGCGCATCAGTTGCTCTGGTGTGGTGACGTCTGCATGGTTGTTGTGGGCAATTTCACAACACTGTTGGTAGGTGCGGTTAGAGCCGCAAGGGCAAGAAGAAGCCATAAAATGAAATCTCGATTAATTAAGCGGTAAAAACAAACAACCTCACATAAGTGAGGTTGCAGGTATTCTTTGGGGCATTATAGCGGTTTAGGGCGTTTGAGACAGCAGTTCTTGAGCCCAGGCAGTTGATTGATTGAACGCTTTTGCCAGTTGAGGTTCTGTTAGTTTAAGTGCCTGACAGTATTTTTCAGTGGTTTCCCAATCGGCTTTTTCATACGAGATGATCATTGACAACAGGTAACCTAGAACGCCCTTTTTGCTAGTTAATGCCGTTTTGATTTCTTCATCAACAGGAATGTCTTCAATCACATCAGCGAGAGGCTGGTCTAATAACGAGTCCAGCAATGAAAACATACCGGTTAGGAATGCTTGGCCGGGATCGTACTTAGTGTTCATTTGGCTCAGTAGTATCTCACACATGCGCGCGCGTTGAATGGCTAATGAGTATAGGGAATCTGGTTTGTCTTCATGTACAGAAGCGATGGCGACGAGTGATATAAACCGTCTTAAACGATCTTCCCCTAAATATACCAAGGCTTGTCTAAAGGATTTCAACTTTGTCGTCAGTGTGTAGCCTGAGTTTACATAAGTCATTAGCTTATAAGACAAGGTTACATCGATAGAAAACAGTCGCTCGACTTCATTGAAATCAATTGGCTTATCAGCAATCTCTTTACACAGTTGAATGACGGTTAAAAAGGCAGGATTTAAGCGCTTTTTTTGAATCATTTCAGGTTTGCTAAAAAAGTAACCTTGGAAGTAATTGAATCCAGCATCTAGGGCTTGTTCAAATTCTTCATAGGTTTCTACTTTTTCTGCAAGAAATTCAATATCTAGATGACTTAGCGCACGAATAAATATCGACGCTTTTTCAATGGGTACGACCCTGATATCAAACTTAATTATCGAAATAAAAGGCAAGAAGCGCTTCCAAGCTTTCGTTGGCACAAAGTCATCTAATGCCACTCGATACCCAGAAGAATGCAAGTGTTTTATCGCATTGAGCAGTTCATCGCTTGGCTCACAATCTTCCAGAACCTCAACAACTAAAGATTCTTTTGGAAAAAGAGTCGGAACAAGGTTCACTAGGCTTTGATAAGGGAAATTTACGAAGCCAAGCTTGTCGCCCAAAGTACTGTAGTGAGTTGATAAGAAATGATCCGACAGTAAACGACTAGTGGCCAGCTCAGGCTCTACTTCTGGAAAGGTATTTTTTGGCCCATCGCGGAAGAGAAGTTCATAACCGATAGTTTTCTTTTCTCTATCAAGAATAGGCTGACGAGCTACATACGAATACTTCAATGCGGTACTTTATTCTGTTAAATCTATTAGTAATGATAATAACGAGTTTTCACAAAAGATCTATGGGCTATACGTCAATCTTAAACATCCAAATGATACATTGGTGAAATTACGTTCGAAAAGGTCGATTGTGAAGGTGAAAATCTTCAGAATCTACTTGTAAAACTGAGCCTTGTGTATACCAATCACCTAAGACAATACGAGTAGTTTTAACACCATTTAGCTCAAAAATATGTGTATTTGGGCGGTGTGTGTGACCATGAATCATTAGGTTGACGCAGTTTTGAGACATGACACGCTCAACTTCTCCTTGGTTAACGTCCATGATGTCGAGAGACTTGGTTTTTTTGTCGTCTCGAATATCAGACTGAACTTTGGCGACAATTCTTTTTTTAACGAACCAAGGAATACGATTAAATAGCCATTGAAGCCAAGGCTTATGAACGGTTTTCCTGAACTCTTGATATTTCTCGTCGTCGATGCAAAGTGTATCGCCATGCAAGATCACGGCCTTTTGACCATAAAGATCAATAGTGCAGACATCATCGAGCAATGTCATGCCAGTTTCTTTGCAAAAGCGTTTACCTAGTAAAAAATCTCGGTTGCCTTGGATGAAGAAAACAGGGACACCAAAATCCGTCAGTGCTTTAAACTCGGCACGGATTTGGTCTGCAAAAGGGGTGTTATCATCGTCACCAATCCAGAACTCAAATAAATCACCAAGCACGTAAAGTGCATCGGCATGAGTCGCTTCTGTACGCATAAACGTGACAAAGCACTCCGTGATATCCGGACGAGAAGGGGTAAGGTGGAGATCAGATATAAATAATGTCGTCATAGAAATAAGGGGAGGCGACGCCTCCCCACAAACTTATCTCTTGATAGCAATTCTATAGAATTACTCTTCGATTGTAGTACCAGTGATCAGTACGTCTTCTAGAGGTACGTCTTGGTGCATGCCGTAAGAACCAGTGCTAACGCCTTTGATCTTATTTACGATGTCCATGCCTTCGATTACTTCACCGAATACACAGTAACCCCAACCATCTAGGCTTTCGCTACGGAAATCTAGGAACGTGTTGTTGTTTACGTTGATGAAGAACTGAGAGCTTGCTGAATGCGGCTCCATAGTACGTGCCATAGCAAGTGTACCTACTTTGTTGCTAAGACCGTTGTTTGCTTCGTTCTTGATTGGTGCACGTGATGCTTTCTCACGTAGACCAGACTCCATACCACCGCCTTGGATCATGAAGCCGTCAATAACACGGTGGAAAAGAGTGTTGTCGTAGAAACCGTCGCGGCAGTACTGAAGGAAGTTTGCGCTTGTTTCTGGCGCTTTCTCTTCGTTTAGTTGAATCTTGATGTCACCAAAATTAGTGTGAAGGGTGATCATGCTACTTTCCTTTACTGTGTTGTATTGAAACTGCGATTCTAGCCTAAGTTATTACGCTTTAAAAACTCAGGAAGAACAAATTAATAGTTTTGTGCTTGAAGTTTAGCCGATTATCGTTTTATCCGTGAATTGCTATTACCTAATAAGGTCTGAGTTGTTATACTCGGCGTTCTTGTTATCCATTCACAATCATAGATAGAGATCATGTTAAAGATATATAACACACTCACAAGACAGAAAGAGGAATTCAAACCAATTACAGCCGGCAAAGTTGGCATGTATGTCTGTGGAGTTACCATCTACGATCTCTGTCATATCGGTCACGGTCGTACATTTGTTTCTTTCGATGTAGTGTCTCGCTACCTTCGTTACCTTGGCTATGACCTAACATTTGTACGTAACATCACTGACATCGATGACAAAATCATCAAGCGTGCTGCTGAAAACGGTGAATCTTGTGATTCACTGACTGAACGTCTTATCGGCGAAATGCACGCTGACTTCGATGCTCTGAACATGAAACGTCCTGACGTTGAGCCTCGTGCGACTCAGTTCATTGCTGAAATCATCGAATTGGTTGAAAAGTTAATCGAGCGTGGTTTTGCTTACGTTGCAGACAACGGCGACGTAATGTTTGAAGTCGGTAAGTTCAACGAATACGGCAAGCTATCTAAGCAAGATCTTGATCAGCTTCAAGCTGGTGCTCGTGTCGATATCGAAACAGCAAAACGCAGCCCACTAGACTTTGTACTTTGGAAGATGTCTAAGCCAGGTGAACCAACATGGGAATCACCTTGGGGTCCTGGTCGTCCAGGTTGGCACATTGAGTGTTCTGCAATGAACTCTTCAATCCTAGGTAACCACTTCGATATTCACGGCGGCGGTTCTGACCTTCAGTTCCCACACCATGAGAACGAAATCGCGCAATCATGCTGTGCACACGACACGCAATACGTGAACACATGGATGCACAGCGGCATGGTAATGGTAGACCGTGAGAAGATGTCTAAGTCTCTAGGTAACTTCTTTACTATCCGTGACGTTCTTGGTCACTACGATGCCGAGACGGTTCGTTACTTCCTAATGTCAGGTCACTACCGTAGCCAGTTAAACTACAGCGAAGATAACCTAAACCAAGCACGCGCTTCTCTTGAGCGTCTATACACGTCTCTACGTGGTCTAGATCTAAATGCAGCGCCAGCGGGTGGTGAAGAGTACGTGTCGCGCTTTACTGCAGCGATGAACGATGACTTCAACACGCCAGAAGCTTACTCAGTACTGTTTGACATGGCGCGTGAAGTAAACCGTCTGAAGACAGAAAACCTAGAGAAAGCGAGCGAGCTAGGTGCGCTAATGCGTGAGCTTGCGGAAGTGATTGGTATTCTCCACCAAGATCCGGAAGCGTTCCTAAAAGGTGACGCTGGTAACGATGATGAAGTGGCTGAAATCGAAGCACTAATCAAGCTACGTAACGACTCTCGTGCAGCGAAAGACTGGGCTAACGCAGATATGGCTCGTGATAAGCTGACGGAGATGGGCATTGTTCTGGAAGATGGCCCAGAAGGCACAACGTGGCGTCGTAAGTAATTGAATCTTTTAAAAGGGCTGATGATTCAGCCCTTTTCTTTACAAGCTTTTATAAATTCTAAACTTTAACGAAGGTAGTGCTCTGTGGCTCAGATGTATTTCTATTACTCAGCAATGAATGCGGGTAAATCGACAACTCTTCTTCAATCTTCATTTAACTACCAGGAGCGTGGCATGACGCCTGTGATTTTCACAGCAGCGTTAGATGACCGTTATGGTGTGGGTAAAGTGAGCTCTCGTATTGGTTTGCAATCAGACGCGCAATTGTTCCGTCCAGATACTAATCTATATCAAGAGATTGCAGCACTGCATGAGGTTGAAAAACGTCACTGTATTCTGATTGATGAGTGTCAGTTCCTATCTAAAGAGCAGGTTTACCAACTCACAGAGGTGGTGGATAAGCTGCATATTCCAGTACTTTGCTATGGTCTTCGCACCGATTTTCTAGGCGAACTTTTTGAAGGCAGTAAGTACCTGCTATCTTGGGCTGACAAGTTGGTTGAACTCAAAACCATCTGTCACTGTGGTCGCAAAGCAAACATGGTTATCCGTACTGATGAGCATGGCGTCGCAATTAAAGAAGGTGATCAAGTCGCAATCGGTGGTAACGATCGTTACGTATCCGTTTGTCGCCAGCACTACAAAGAAGCACTTGGCAAATAAGTGAGTCTAGATAAGAGAAAGCCACCGAATCCGGTGGCTTTTTTGTAGTTTGTTAACTGATAAGCGTATTACGCTAGGCCGAATTCAAACTTTTCTCTTAGTGCCTGATAAGATGACTCAACGTGAGCTGGGATTTCTTGTTCCGTTTGAAAGCCTTTCTCTGGGTATGTTTTCACTCGAGAAAAATCTTCCATTAGTGCCTCAAGTACCATCATTAGCGTCATCTCTTCGTTGATATATTCAAAGAAAGGATGCGCAGTGGACGTGACTTGCAGTTGTGAATAAGGCGATTGCCACTGTTTTTCGAAGGTCGCAATAGCGCGTCGTTCCATAAATGGTTTTTGGACCAAGATAAGAGACTCGCACTTAATCTCTTTTTCTCTCAACAATTGTTCGGTGAAGCGAACATTCTCACCGCTATTGCTCGACTTTGTTTCGACCAATATTGCTTCATTTGGCACGCCTGCAAGCTTGGCGATTTCTGCAAAGGTTTCAGCTTCGCTTTTGTCAAACAAGCCATCCGTAAAACGGCCTTCACCGCCAGAAAATATAATCAGAGGTGCAAGCTTTTGGTGGTAAAGCTTTGCGGCGTATTCGGCAACACGTAAATCATTGCTACACATAACAAATATGCAGTCAGCCGGTGTGAGTTCCTGGTTGAGTTGCATGTAATCCCACAAGGTTTCAATGTGTTGATAAAGCTTCATAGTGCATCCAGCGTTGAGTTGAATTGGAACTGGTAGCCAAGCGCAATAAGCTTGTCTGCAAGGATTCGTTTATCGGTAGTTTCAGTGACTGGCGGAAGGGCAATATCCAAATCACTTCTCGTAATGGCCGCTTGGTAAAACTCGGCTTTGCTGACGGTGTTCGGCGTAGTGGCGTTAACCACTTCATTGCTGATCTGATTGAGAGCGAAGGCGGTTGCTGCGACAGCGTCGTTTTGATGCAACATGTTTGCAGGGGCTTTGCGGCTTACTTGTTTTAATCGCAGAGCAAAGCGAGAAGGGTGGCGGTCGGAGCCGATCAAACCACTACAACGTACGATGGCATAGTCGATGCCAGAATCAATCACGTATTGCTCGGCTTGCAGCATAATACGTGCGTTATCCGAGAAATGTGGATTGTCTTGTGCTAAAGCGAATGTGGCGTCTTCCTCTCTCATATCGACGGGCAAATTTGGATAGACCGTCGTTGAACTTACCATCAAAAGCTTTTCCACGCGGCTTACTTTTGCAGCTTCAACTAGGCGTTGCCATTGCAGTGCATACTCTTCACCGTTGCCTTTGCGAAAACCTGGCGGAAAAGCTCCCACAACGCGCTCGATATGGTGCTGTTTGATAATATCAATGAGGTGTTGCTCGGAGTTGAGTTCATTGAGATCGAGTAGGGCAGTGGAAATGGAGGAGATTGGGAATTCATCAAGCTTTGCTTGGCTTCGGCGAGTGGCTGTAACTCGATGTCCCTGCTCGGATAAGACTTGTACAAGTGGTGTTCCTAGCCAGCCTGCGCCAACGATCAATGTATTTGCCATCGGTAAGTTCCTACTTTAGACCCCGATTATGATTCAAACAGGGTTTGTAATTCTAATCTGGCTTGCTGGTGTAGGGGATCGGAATGCCATTTTTGGTGTTGTATCAAGTCGATATTAACTTGCCATGCCAGTTTCGTGAATTCTTCACCAATTTTGGTCAATGTATTGGGCGAGTGTGACACCAAATGATTTGGAAGAAAGCACCAGCCAAATCCCTGATTTGCCAGTTCCAATAAGATGTAATAGTTGTCAGCGTACCAGATATCGGGGCTCAGCGCCTGATTGATTCCGCTAGTATCGGCACTCTTTGAACGAATAACCAATTGTCTATGTTGCTTTAATTCGTCGATATGACGAATTTTTTGCGCCGCTAAAGGATGTTTTGAAGAAATGAAAACATCAAATCCAATATTTCCCAGATTCGAGAAGTCAATATTTTCCGGCATTTGTAGGTCGCTGAGAATGATGCCTGTTGTTGCTCTACCTGATTTTACCAACTCGATGATGTCTGGGCTTGAGCCCGTCAAACATTCAACTTGGATATCTGGGAATTGCTGCTCAAGTTTTTTGAGTGCCTTAGGGAGGTTAGTAAGTGGAATTCCCTCATCGACAGCGAGGATGAACTGTGTCGCTTGTGGTGAAAATAGCTGGCAAGCTTTATTGTTAAGTCGGTTCAACTGGCTGATGGTTGCCAATGCATAAGGTAAAAGCTCTTGGCCTTTTTCAGTTAACTTGGGGTAGCGACCCGAGCGATCGAACAAGTCGACGCCGCAATCGAGTTCCATATTCATTATATGTTGGCTCACCACAGACTGAGCTCGGCCAAGCTTCCTAGCGGCTGCGGAAAAAGAACCGACTTCGGACGTGGCAACAAAAGCCTGTAATTGTTCAATAGTAAACATATCGTTTATACCGATGGTATCTAACTTTTTATCATCTTAATAATAGATAAAATGCGCGTCATTGAGTAGAACTATTTAGGTAAATAATCATGACTCGTAACGAACGTATTTTTCACGCAGTATTATTCGAAATGATTGCGCTAGCGATCATTGTACCAGTGACATCCTTGATCACAGGGAAGGGGTCAAGTGATTTAGCAGTGGTAGGAATCGGCTTGAGCCTGTACACGGTCGTATGGAACTACATTTACAACCTTTACTTCGATAAGTGGTTTGGTTCAAACCGAGAAGAGCGAAGCTTAATGATGCGCATTGGCCATACGATTGGTTTTGAAGGAGGGTTGATCTTTATTACGATTCCGGTCATCGCTTGGTTTTTACAAATCACGCTATTGCAGGCTCTAGCGCTAGAAGCTGGTTTCTTAATCTTCTTCTTGTTTTATGCAACAGGCTTTAACTGGGCGTATGACAGAATCCAACCATTTGGAAAGTTTAGAAAACTCATTGCTTAGGGTCGATAAATGACGTGATAAAAAAGCCACCAAAATGGTGGCTTTTTCTTGTTAGGAACTCGAGGCTTTGTTTATTGCTATTCGGCAGAAAGCACACGTAGGATTTTGTCGGCATGTTCCGCGATTTCGATGCCTTCATCGGTTAGATAACCACCATCAGGCTGAGTACATAGCTGTTTTGCATACAGACGTGATACTGCTGCGTGCATCTCTTCAGATGCTTCTTTGTGAACTTTAATGCCAGTTGCTGCGCTGCTTAGATCGAATTGAAGAAGCAGGTTCAGTTCAGCGATATGGTCAGCAGAATATTTCATAGGTAATTCCTTCGTACTTTTTTATCCAAGCTAGTCTGAAAATAGAGGTTGGGCAATAGAAATCCGTTAGAAGTGTTAAGTGTAGCGCTATAGGGCTGATATAACGCGGGATTTTTATTCGATGGTAAACATGCGAACAAAAAATACTTGATGGTTAGGGTAAGAACTCATAGTTGAGTTTTATCGATTACCGTCTCAACAACAACAAATATAGTAAACATTAAAAATAGCCCTTGAAAAACTCTGGAAATGGAGCGATTATCCGCGCCTCGTTAATTGTTTCTAAATGTTACACTTCCATGAACTTCAATCAGTTTGACTCACTACTACCGCCTCAGGCTGCTGAACGTGCCGCCGAAGTAGGTGTTGGCAAAGCGACCAAAGCTCCAATGAAATCTTTCCTGCTGGCGATTTCTGCAGGCATTCACATTGGTATTGCTTTTATTTTCTACACAACGGTAACCACAGGTGCAGGCGATATCCCTTGGGGTATTACGCGTCTTATTGGTGGCTTGGCGTTTAGCCTTGGCTTGATTTTAGTTGTGGTAACGGGTGGTGAACTGTTCACCAGTTCGGTACTTACACTCGTTGCGCGCGCGAGTGGCAAGATTTCATGGAAAGCCCTTATGAAGAACTGGCTAGTGGTTTACTTCGGCAACATGGTTGGCGCAGTACTGCTGGTAGTATGTATGTTGATCACTAAGCAATACATGTTCGATGGCGGTCAAGTAGGCTTGAATGCAATGGCTATTTCGCAACATAAGTTGCACCACGGCTTCTTCCAAGCCGTCGCATTGGGCATCATGTGTAACGTTTTAGTATGTATCGCTGTTTGGATGACGTTCAGCGGTCGCACTCTAACTGATAAGATCGCCGTAATGATCTTGCCAGTCGCGATGTTTGTTTCTGCTGGTTTTGAGCACTGTATTGCGAACATGTTCCAAGTGCCAATGGCGATTGGTATTAAGTATTTTGCGCCAGAGTCTTTCTGGCAAATGACAGGTGCCAACATCGCTGACTACGCGGATCTAAATATGATCGGTTTCTTGATGAACAACCTGATCCCTGTGACGATCGGTAATATCATCGGTGGTGGTGTCTTCGTTGGCATGTGGTACTGGATGATCTACCTACGTGATGAAGACAAGCATCTGAAATAGTTTTCAAAAAAGGCAAGCCCTATGGCTTGCCTTTCTTTTATCTGAATGTTTTCACTGATCCGTTAGACGAGCTCTTCATTGATGCCAAACTCATTTGGGATCCAATGGGACGTCATTTCTACAGGCTCCTGTGTGAGCCAATCTACTATTGCTTCTGACACTAAGTCATCGATCTTTTCGTGGGTGGCCAACCTATCCATGATGCTCTCTCCCTTCGTCGGTTAACTGAACTCTAGGAGAAGTAGATGACGCTTCTATGACCAACTCGTGAACGTTTGATTCATGAGCAGAGATTGATCTTAAAGTTGTACCTATGTTTCTTGTTGCTTATGGGTTTGTGTGGGTTATCCACATTTTCTGTGGATAACCTGTCTCAAAGATCGTGAGTATCTTTTTGGATCGAGAAAAATTCATAAAATGAGATGCTTATGTGATGTCAAAGTGACCAGTTTTACGGTTTTTCCTTGTTGACAAACTTCACTTTTATGAGGCCTTCTTTGGTTTGTACACAGCTCAGGGTCATCTCCAAAGTGATCGCGACAGACACACTCAGCATGACAAAAATCGCCAGCATGATGACCAACTGGTACTTGATTGCAACCATTGGGCTAGCACCACCTAAGATTTGACCAGTCATCATTCCTGGAAGCGTCACCAAGCCAGTCGTTGCCATAGAGGCGAGAATTGGGGCCAGAGATTTACGAAGCGCTTCCTGAAGAAAAGGGAAGGAGGCGTATTTGGGTGATGCACCTAAAGATATAGCGGCTTCATATTCAGATTTTCTTTGTTCGAATGCAGTGAATAAGTTCTGCAGGGCAACGATGTTGCTGCTCAAGCTGTTGCCTAGCAGCATGCCTGCCAAAGGGATCATATATTGTGCATTGTAGAATGGTTCGGGTTTTACCAAGCCGAAAATAATAGCGGAAAGGATAGGGAGTAAGCTGCATGCTAATCCGGTGATTAGGGGCAGCATAAGTGGTTTTTTGGGTAAGTTTGCTTTACCAACAATAGAGCTCGCCCCAACAATAACCATGATTGCTAGCCAAAGAAGATTCACCAGCAAACTGTTTAAATTAAACAGGTATTCCAGATATACACCGACAAGAATCAACTGAATGGTCATGCGGGCGACACTCATTGCGGTATCTGTGGCAATGCCTAGTTTGTACCTAGCGTTGATTGTGAGTGGGACTAAAAGAATTAGGCCGAAAAGTGCTAATTCAAACCAGTCTATATCGACAACGTGCTCCATAAATCCTCTCCAAAAATCAACATTATGATTTTAACGGAGTACGTTTGCTTTATGAATCAAGTTACTCTTCTTTTTCGTAATCTTCCTTCGAGAAAATAACCTTCAAGTAGTGGGTTTTTATTAACATAAACTTCACAAGATACTGGATTTAGACGGAAAATCAGTAATTCTGTAGCACAAAAAAATCCGCAAAATTGTAAACAAAGTTATGCTGATGTTATATGATTAACAAATTTACAAAAGACTTATTTTTACACATCTATTAATATTTTTTAATAAAGAATATCAATCAAACACATATCCGGATGAGCTCAAAAAAGTATTGAATAACAAGGGTTGAAGTGCCGGATTTAATTGAACCTTACTAATAGTATGGTCTAACATTTTCCAATAGAGATTGTACAAAAACTTAAGCTTGGTAATACAGGCTTTCCATAACACTAGATACAAAATAGGCAAATGTATGAGTGATGTTAACAAAGTTGAGAGTGGTGAAAAACGCTCACTGGAGTGGAAGTCTTTCCTCTTCATTGCAGTTGTTCTCTTCCCAATTCTGAGTGTGGCTTTCGTAGGCGGCTACGGATTTATTGTTTGGGCACTGCAAGTGTTCTTCTTTGGTCCTCCAGGCGCGCACGGCATGTAAGCCGGTGAGCTCATAACCACACTTTTGAAAAGATTTTAAGAGAGCAAATAATGAAATCATTAATCATTAAACTGTGGCGTACGATGACGCGCCCGGCAGTTCATATCAGCCTTGGCGTGCTGACTATGGGCGGTTTCATCGCTGGTGTTATTTTCTGGGGTGGCTTTAACACAGCCCTAGAAGCTACCAACACAGAAGAATTCTGTATCAGTTGTCACACAATGCGTGACAACGTATACGTTGAACTGCAAGACACAGTTCACTGGAAAAACCACTCTGGTGTTCGTGCTACTTGTCCAGACTGTCACGTTCCACACAACTGGACTGATAAGATCGCTCGCAAGATGCAAGCATCTAAAGAAGTATTTGCACAGGTATTTGGCAACTACGACGAACCGGGTGTTTTCGAAGAGCGTCGTATCGAACTTGCTAAACACGAATGGGATCGTTTCTCTGCGAACAAATCTCTAGAGTGTAAAAACTGTCATAACTACGAGTCTATGGACTTTGAGCAAATGTCTCCAACCGCTCGTATCCAAATGAAACAAGCTGCTGAAAAAGATCAGAGCTGTGTTGACTGTCACAAAGGTATCGCGCACAACCTACCAGCTGGTATGGACAGCATTGGCGGTATCGTTGGTGACCTTGAAGGTATGACTTCAAACACTGACTACGGTGTTGGTCAACAACTTGTAAGTGTTCGTCACCTACCAATCTACTTCGACGATAAAGGTGCTAAAGAAGCAGGTCTTCTAAACCCAGCATCGACTGTTAAAGTTCTTGAAGAGAGAGGCGACTACGTTGAAGTTGAAATCGATGGCTGGCGTAAAGCGAAAGGCTTCGGTCGTGTAATTCAAGAAGACTTCGGTAAGAACATCGCAGTAGCATCACTACTAAAAGAAGCATCAACAGACGCTAACGTTGTGACTGCTGGTGAGAAGAAAGTTGATGAGCTAACAGGTCTTCCTTGGGAGAAAGTAGCTGCGAAAGTATGGATCAAGAAAGAATCTATGCTGAACGACATCAACCCTGTATGGGAAAAATCAAAAGAAGCTTACAAAACTAACTGTTCTGTATGTCACACACAACCTGCTGAAGCGCACTTCGATGCGAACACATGGCCAGGTATGTTCGACGGTATGCTAGCGTTCGTTAACCTAGATACAGACAGTGAAGCACTGATCTTGAAGTACCTACAGAAGCACTCTTCAGA
The DNA here is from genome assembly GCF_030248515.1 of Vibrio sp. D401a. Classification (NCBI taxonomy): domain Bacteria; kingdom Pseudomonadati; phylum Pseudomonadota; class Gammaproteobacteria; order Vibrionales; family Vibrionaceae; genus Vibrio; species Vibrio sp. D401a. The sequence continues at coordinate 167,096 of NZ_JAHGAI010000012.1, forward strand.
TTATGCTGAAGGTCACCACTAATAAGCGTCGGATTGGAGTAAATTAAATGGCTATTACACGAAGAAGTTTTCTTAAAGGTGTAGCAACCACAAGTGCAGCGTCAGTTATCGGTCCAAGCTTATTGGCTTCAGCATCTGCAAACGCAGCTGAGACTACTGGTACTTGGAAAGTAACAGGTTCACACTGGGGCGCGTTCCGCGCCCACATCTACGCGGGTAAAGTTCAAGAGATCAAACCGCTAGAACTAGACCAGAATCCAACAGAAATGTTGAACGGCATCAAGGGCATCATCTACAGCCCATCACGTGTTCGTTACCCAATGGTTCGTCTAGATTGGCTGAAGAAGCACAAATACAGCGCTGAGACGCGCGGTAACAACCGTTTCATCCGTGTAACTTGGGATGAAGCTCTAGATCTGTTCTACCGTGAGCTAGAACGTGTTCAGAAAGAATACGGTCCATGGGCTCTACACGCAGGTCAAACTGGTTGGAACCAAACTGGTGCGTTCAACAACTGTACGGCACACATGCAACGTGCTGTAGGTATGCACGGTAACTTCATCACTAAAGTAGGTGACTACTCGACTGGTGCAGGTCAAACCATCATGCCTTACGTACTTGGTTCAACAGAAGTTTATGCACAAGGTACGTCTTGGTCTGAAATTCTAGAGAACTCAGACAACATCATTCTTTGGGCAAATGACCCAGTGAAAAACCTGCAAGTAGGTTGGAACTGTGAAACGCACGAATCTTTCAACTACCTAGCGCAGTTGAAGGAAAAAGTAGCGAAAGGCGAGATCAATGTTCTTTCTGTAGACCCAGTTAAGAACAAGACTCAGCGTTACCTAGAGAACGACCACCTGTACATCAACCCGCTAACAGACGTAGCATTCATGCTTGCTGTAGCGCACGTGCTGTACAACGAAGACCTATACGACAAGAAGTTTATTGAAACTTACTGTCTAGGTTTCGAAGACTTCATCAAGTACGTTCAAGGTGAAACGAAAGATAAAGTTGTTAAGACACCTGAGTGGGCTGCACCTATCTGTGGCGTGAAAGCGGACAAGATTCGTGAATTCGCACGCATGCTGGTGAACGGTCGTACACAGATCCTTATGGGTTGGTGTATCCAACGTCAAGAGCACGGTGAGCAACCATACTGGGCAGCAGCAGTAGTTGCAGCAATGGTTGGTCAAATCGGTCTACCTGGCGGTGGTATCTCTTACGGTCACCACTACTCAAGTATCGGTGTACCTTCAACTGGCTTCGCGGGCCCTGGTGGTTTCCCTCGTAACCTAGATACTGGTATGAAGCCGAAGTGGGATAACAACGACTTTAACGGTTACAGCCGTACTATCCCTGTTGCACGTTGGATCGACTGTCTGCTAGAACCAGGCAAAGAGATCAACTACAACGGTGGTAAAGTTAAGCTTCCAGACTTCAAGATGATGGTGATCTCGGGTTGTAACCCATGGCACCACCACCAAGATCGTAACCGCATGAAGCAAGCGTTCCAGAAGCTACAAACAGTAGTAACGGTTGAGTTCGCTTGGACTGCAACGTGTCGTTTCTCTGATATCGTGCTTCCAGCATGTACTCAGTGGGAACGTAACGACATCGACGTGTACGGTTCTTACTCGAACAAAGGTCTGATTGCTATGCATCGTCTAGTGGACCCATTGTTCCAATCTAAGCCAGACTTCCAAATCATGAGCGAACTGACTCAACGCTTTGGTCGTCGCGACGAGTACACTCGTGGCATGAGCGAGATGGAATGGATCCGCAGCCTGTACAACGATTGTAAGAAATCGAACGACGGTAAGTTCGAAATGCCAGAATTCGATGAGTTCTGGGAGAAGAGCGTACTAGACTTCGGTCAAGGTAAGCCTTGGGTTCGTCACGCTGACTTCCGTCAAGATCCAGAAATCAACCCACTGGGTACGCCTTCTGGCTTCATCGAGATCACTTCTCGTAAGATCGGTCGTTACGGTTACGAACACTGTCAAGAACACCCAATGTGGTTCGAGAAATCAGAACGTTCACACGGTGGTCCTGGCTCTGACAAACACCCGTACTGGCTACAGTCTTGCCACCCAGACAAGCGTCTGCACTCTCAGATGTGTGAATCTGAAGACTTCCGTGCAACTTACGCTGTTCAAGGTCGTGAGCCTGTATACATCAACCCAGTTGATGCAAAAGCGAAAGGCATCAAAGACGGTGACTTGGTACGCGTATTTAACGACCGTGGTCAGCTTCTTGCTGGTGCTGTACTTACTGACAGCTACCCACGTGGTGTTATCCGTATTGAAGAAGGTGCGTGGTACGGTCCTCTAAATGAGAAAGTAGGTGCAATCTGTACTTACGGTGACCCTAACACACTAACTCAAGACATCGGCTCTTCTGAGCTAGCACAGGCGACTTCTGCGAACACATGTATCGTAGACTTCGAGAAGTTCACTGGTAAAGTTCCACCAGTTACTTCATTCGGTGGCCCAATCGAAGTAGCTTAATCAGAGCGCTAAACTTTAAATGAAATGCCAGCCTTCGGGCTGGTATTTTTTTAACCAAAATTTCAGTGAGAATTCTCTCAATACTAATTAGATGAAAGTGAATAGGATTCGGTTTCGTGAGCTTGGTAACGAATTGGGAGAATGAAGCGAAGGATAATGGGGGAAATGACACAATAAAGATCAAGTGAGTAGATACTCTATGGCACAGACCATTCAATTGGCCAATCACACCGAAATCTCGGTAAGTAATAATGATCTGCAGTTTGAGATTGTTGGCAATCAGGCCCACTTTTCGTTTGCCGGACTTCACAATAAAACTTTCACCGAACGTGAAGTGTTATTCGAAATGCCATTTATGTATGAGCATGGTGCAACAGTCATTGGTGACGGTTTTCAAATGCTTGCGCAAACCTCTGGCACGATTTCTCAACCAGTCGAAGTAGGGCGTTGTCCTGACAACAATAGCTCTTACAGAATTTATCCGGAAAACGCACCTAAACGTTATTACAACTATTTAGTTATTGAAGATTCTGCAGGCTACAGCTTGTTTGGCTTCACCTCTTGTCGCCGCTTTGCCGGCTATTTTGAAGTGCAACAGCATGACGATCGCTGGGTTCTATCAGCGGCCATTGATGGCGAGCACACCCAAGTATCAGACTGGGAGCACAACAATCTTGAATCGGTTGCGGTACTGCGAGGAAGTTCATTGTCTGAACTTTACAAAGAGTACAGCGAAATGATTGCTGAGCATCATCCTGTCCGTAATGGTGTTGTGCAAGATGCGCCAATTGGTTGGTGTTCTTGGTATGCCTACTACGCCGATGTCACTGAAAATAACATTTTGGACAACGTTGAATGCATGCAAGATAGTTTGTCTGAACTTGAATGGGTGCTGCTAGATGATGGTTACCAGGCATTTATGGGCGATTGGTTAACGCCATCAGACAAATTCTCTGGTGGGGTGAAAGAGCTGATTCATAACATTCGCGCGAAAGGTAAAAAACCAGCGATTTGGATGGCGCCATTCATTGCACAGCCAGAGTCTGAAATTTTTAAAAATCATCCAGATTGGTTTGTTCGCCACAATGACGGCAGCTTATTGAAAGCCGAAGAGGTAACTTATGGCGGATGGCGCTGCACACCTTGGTATATTCTCGATACCTCCAATCCAGAAGTACAAGATCATTTAACCCACGTTGTTTCAGTCATGCGTCAAGAGTGGGGCGTCGAGCTATTCAAATTAGACGCAAACTACTGGGGCACGTTAAAAGGTAAGCGAAGCCAATCGGGAGTTACTGGTGTAGAAGCTTATCGTATGGGCATGGAAGCGATCGCGAAAGGGGCTGGAGATGCGTGGCTGCTCGGTTGTAACGCACCAATGTGGCCTTCTTTGGGGCTCGTTGATGCAATGCGTGTTTCTGATGATGTAGAGCGCCATAGCCATCGCTTTGAACAAATCGCGAAAGAGACCTTTTTCCGCAGTTGGCAGCATCGTAAGCTGTGGCAAATTGATCCAGATTGCGCGACGTTTACTTCGTTACCAAACCAAGCGGCTTCGCGAGAAGATTATCAATTCCATCGTAATGCTCTACTGGCGTGTGGCGGTTTACTGCTATCTGGTGACCCTTTACCAGAAATCACGTCATTTGCGAGTAAGACGCTAGCAAAGTTGATGCTGCGCCAGCGTCGTAATCAGGAATCTGCTAAGTTTACCGCGCTCGGTTTGAACCATGCTTTCCTACCACTAACATCTAAAAACGATTTGCACTGTTTGTTCAACTATGCGAACGATGAAGCGACAGAGTTTACGCTTACTGCAGACCAGCCTACCGATTGGTACGATTACTGGACAGGGGAGAAGCTTAACCAAGATCCTTGTCAGTTATTGCTAGTTAGCTTGGATAAAGGCTTGAATGCTAAAGCTATTGTGACCGCATAATCTGCTTAAGTTGAAAAAGTAAAAGAGCCTCGATTGAGGCTCTTTTTATATCCATTTGCATTAGATTATTAATATTCGAATAGGAAAAAGTATCCGTAGCCGACAATTAACGCAGGGATTGCCGAGTAGACAGTCGCAACTAACGCTGCTTTTGGTGCCATTGCAATAGCAGGGAATAGGGCATCACCATCATTTGAGATCGCATTCGATAATTGTGCTGACAAAGGTACGGCACCAGAAATGTAAAGACTGGTAACGAGGATCTGCGGCCCACAGCCTGGTAGCATGCCAATCGCAAGGCCAATAAGTGGCATCCAAATCCCCCAACCAGAGAAAGTCGTGCCTAAATCCAGACCTGAAAAGTACGTAGTGAGCTCAAAAGCGAGGAAAGCCAAAATCACCCATGCGCTAACAAAGTTAGTATCCTGCGCGGCTTTTTGAATTGGGTGAGAGTCTATGATTTTGTCATCTTCCGATACGGTCGACTGGTAGTCGCCAAGTTCCTTGGTCATTGCCCACAGGAACATACTTATCACCGCAAACGTCGCCCCTAACCATTCCATGGTATTGTCTTTCAATCCAAGCATTTGGTTAATGTCGACTTGAAAAGAACCAAGTACTGCAACGATAGTGACAGGCACAAGCAACCATTTCCAAAACGCACCTTGCAAGTTAATCGCGCGCTGCTCCATGGGGGTATGTGTGTCGCCGTGGCTGTTGCAGCACTGTGCTTGAGGTGACTGTTCTTTCTCCTTTGGGCGGAGGAAATCATCTGCATGAAAAGCATTCACTACCCATCCGGACAGAGTACCAACCACAATACCTAAGGCGATAACACCAAAACCAGTAGCTGGTTTCGCTGCTAGCAACAAGAAAGCTGCATCGCCCATGGTCGAGGTAAGTACGGCCACAATCGCCCCAAATCCCACACGCCCACTAATGAACTGGGTTGTTACGACGATTGCGCCACCACAGCCCGGAAGCGCACCAAGGAGTGCTGCAAAGAACACTTGATGACCGCGAGAACGATGATAAAGCGCCGTCAATCGGTTGGTCTTCGACATGAAATTCGACAGGTAGTGGTAAATCGCTAGTGTTGCTGCCACATAACAAGAGACCGCCCAGAATGAATCAGATAGGGTTGCAACGGTGACTTCTCTCGTTGCGTCGCTTGCTAATAGAGCCAGCAGCGCAACAGGAAGCAATAGTCGCTTATAAGCAAGGCGAAATTGAGTGGGTTGCAGCAACTGATGTGCCGAATTAAAAATCTTGGTCGCGTTCATAATTAGCTCAAATGCAAATGGTAATGATTCTCATTATATGAGAGTGAGAATTATTCGCAATAGGCGGTAACAACTTTTCTTCGTGTCAATCTGCCCCAAATCAGGTAAAGTAAGCGACTTTGTGAGCAAACCCGCTTCCTCGGTGTAATTCGTTATGCAATTCACCCTATTAGGAAGCCATCAAACTGACTTGAATAGGAAGAGACATGATTCTAGTTGTAGGTCATAAGAACCCAGACAGTGACAGTATTTGTAGTGCACTAGTTGCAACTGAACTTCTAAAGGCGCGTGGCGTAGAAGCAATGCCAATTCGCCAGGGCGAAATTAACCGTGAAACTCAGCACATCCTAGAAGTAGCTGGCGCAGAAGTTCCTGAGCTACGTACTTCAGTAGCTGGCGAAACAGTTTGGCTAGTAGACTACTCAGATCTAGCGCAAGCACCAGACGACATCGCAGAAGCTGAAATCGCAGGTATCGTTGACCACCACCGTCTAGGTGACGTGATGACAGTGAACCCAATGGAAGCATGGATCTGGCCTGTTGGCTGTACTAACACAGTACTATTCAACATGTTCAAGATTGAAGGTCACGAGATCAAGCCTCAAATCGCTAAGCTAATGATGTCAGCTATCCTATCTGACACAGTAGGTTTTGCTTCTCCAACTTGTACTCAAAAAGACAAAGATGCTGTTGCTGAGCTAGCGGCTATCGCAGACGTACAAGACGTAGACGCATTCACTAAAGATCTTCTAATTGCTAAAACAAACATCGAAGGTCTATCTGCGGCTGAACTTGTTGAAAAAGACCTTAAAGGTTACCCATTCAACGGCCGTGATGTAGTAGTAGGTCAGGTTGAACTTGCGACTCTAGAGCAAGTTGACGGCATGATCGAAGCTCTAGAAGCGGATCTAGAGGCGCGTTGTGCAAACGACAGCCTAGCATTCGCTGCTGTTATGCTAACAGACATCACTACTGCTCAAACTCGTCTTCTTTACAAAGGTGAGTGGGCTGAGAAACTTGTTAAGCACGAGAAAGACGGCATGCTAATGATGGAAAACACACTAAGCCGTAAGAAGCAAGGCTGGCCTTGGCTTCAAACTGAGCTTGTGTAATTTCATTATTACCAACGTATACTGTAAATGCCCGCCATTAGGTGGGCATTTTTCTATGGGAATAGGAGACGAACATGTCTGAAGCATTAACCCAAGAGCAAATGGACACCATCAATCGCTACAACGAAGAGCAGCGATTGAAATACTGTGTGAAGGAAATCGTAGCAAACCGCAAAGTGTGGATTCTGAAGGATGAACACGGCTGCGTGATGCTAAACACAGAAGACGACGATTGTGTACCAGTGTGGCCAAACGAAGAGTTTGCACAGCAATGGGCGACAGGCGACTGGGAAGAGTGTGAGCCAGAAGCTATCTCTTTGAATAAATGGCACAGCCGTTGGACTTCAGGTCTAGAAGATGATGAGTTGTCTGTTGTGGTGTTCCCAAACCAGAATGAAGAAGGTGTGGTGCTGTTTCCAGACGAGTTTGATTTCGAACTACGTAAACAAGCGAGCCGTCGTTAAGCACTACCAATTGCGTTCTGAAATTCAGAGACTAAAAAGCCTGCGTTGATGCAGGCTTTGTTGTTTTTAGAGGAAGTGAATACTAGAAACTTACTACTCACTCAATTTTTAGTGGCTTGGCGCTTTGTAAAAATGACTCTCAACCAGTCGTTGGGTAATCGCATGCTCTGGATTGGTTAGGATTTGGTTTGTATCACCAAATTCCACTACTTCGCCTTCATGCATCACCATCACTTTGTCGGTAATGTGTTTCACGATGCCGATATGTTGAGATACATACACGAACGACAAGCCCATTTCTTCTTGAAGCTCCAAGAAGAGGTTGATGATCTGAGAGCGCATTGCCATATCGAGACCGTTTAACGCTTCATCGGCAACGATGATCGACGGCTGAAGTATCAAAGCACGAGCAAGGCATACACGTTGTTTCTGACCCGCTGCGAGCATTTGAGGGTAGAAGTAAGCATGCTCTGGTAACAAGCCTACACGCAACAAGGTGTCTTTCACACGTTTCATACGTGCATCTGGCGGCATGTTAGTATTACGCTTTAGTGGCCCCTCCAAAATACGGCCTATTTGAATACGTGGATTCAAAGACGTATTTGGATCCTGGAAAATCATGCGAATCAGCTTACAACGCGTTGAGTAATCCTTATGTTCAAGGCGTTCTCCGTTTACACGAATCTCACCAGAGGTCGGTTCAATCACGCCTGCAAGCATGCGCGCTAGGGTAGATTTTCCTGAGCCGTTTTGTCCGATAAAACCGATGGTTTGCCCCGGTTCTAAACTGAAGCTTACCGGTTTCACTGCCTCTTTGACTGTACGTTTAAACAGACCTGAGCGCGTGACGAACTGTTTCGATAGGTTATCGACTTCAAGCAACGCACTCATGAATTTTTCTCCGTATTCAGTGGGAAATGACAGCTAAATTTATGGTTCTTTATACGTTTAGTATGTGGTATTTCCACACACTGTCTCTGGGCGTAGGGACAACGAGGACCTAAGCGACAGCCAATCGGCAAATGTTGCAAAGGAGGGATAGAACCTGGCAGAGATTGCAGTTTCTGTTTATGCGGTATCCAGTCATTAAAGTCTGGCATCGCTTTCAGCAATGCTGCCGTATAGGGATGCTTAGGTGCTTCGATGAGTTTATCTGTATCCGCTGATTCCACCGACTGACCACAGTACATTACGGTAATGCGGTTTGCCCATTGTGTAATGGTCGTCAAATCGTGTCCGATCAATACAATCGTGGTGTTATTGAGCTGATTCATACGGCTCAACAAACGCAAGATTTGTGATTGCGTAATTGGGTCAAGGTCGTTAGTTGGCTCATCAGCAATTAAGATCTTCGGCTTAGTCGCGATTGCCATTGCGATCATGACTTTTTGACATTCACCATCGGTTAGTTCGTATGGATAGCTGCCCATTAAACGTTTGTGGTCTTTAATACCTACTTTGTGCAGTAGGGCAATGGCTTGCTTTTTACGCCATTTAAAGCGTTCCCACCATTTACCTTCAAAAGAGCGAGATGGGATCGATTCGATCAGCTGACGTCCCACTTCTTCTGAAGGGTCTAAACAAGTTGAAGGCTCTTGGAATATCATCGCGATATCACGCGCAATCACACGTCGACGCTCTTTCGGTGTCAATTGAAGCAAGTCAATATTACCAAGGCGCATTCGGTCCGCAGTGACTTTCCAGTTGTCCTTACAAACGCCTACAATCGCTTTTGCAACCAGACTCTTACCCGAGCCTGATTCACCTACCAAACCACGAATTTCGCCTTCATTCAAGGTGATACTCATGCGGTCGACGGCTTTCACCAAACCCGATGGTGTTTCAATTTCAATGGTTAAATGTCGAATATCTAATAACGGCATTATTCGATCCCTGCATTGAGCGCTTGGCGTACACCTTCACCCACTAAGTTTAGAACAACCACGGTAAACATAATGGTGAGACCTGGTAGCGTCACGGTCCATGGTGCGATGTAAATCAGCTCAACGGAGTCGCCCAGAATCGCACCCCATTCAGTACTTGGTGCTTGAGCACCTAAGCCTAGGAAACCTAGTGCTGTGATGTCTAGAATCGCTACAGACAGCGCCAGTGTGATTTCTGCAGCAATCACCGTTAGAACGTTTGGCAAAATTGAGTTCCACAGAAGGTAGAAATCATTAGCGCCATCTAGACGTGCGGCCATGATGTAATCTTTTTCAACTTCGGTATGCACTGCAATGTACACCGAGCGAATAAAACGCGGAATCAAAGCTAAGCAGATTGCGAGAAGAATATTGAACTCACCAAAGCCCAAGAAAGCTACAAAGATAATCGCAAGCAGTAGCGATGGAATTGACATCACCGTGTCGAGTAGGTGATTCAACGTGCTTGAAAGAAGGCCTTTGGTCATGCCTGCCAAAACACCGATAAAGCAGCCGATAAGAGCTGCGATAGCAGTGACAGCGACAGCAGCACCAAACGTTAACTGCGAGCCGATAATCAGGCGCGAAAGAATGTCGCGGCCCAAGTCATCCGTACCTAAGAAGTAATCTACCGTTCCCGCTGGTGCCCAAGATGGTGGAACGAGTAATTCACCCGATTGTGCTTGTGGATCATATGGAGCTAGTAAGGGCGCAAAAATGGTTACCAATACGATGAATACTAAGCACCATAGGCCGAACATTGCGAGACTATTTGCACGATAACTGCGCCAGAAGCGCTCAAACTGAGTCGGAATACGCTCTTCCTGATAAACGTTATTTGTTAGCATACCATTCCTTTCTCACTAGAGGGTTGATCATCGCTCCGATCAAGTCTGATAGTATATTCGCGGTCAAAACCAGAGTTGCGAGAACCATAACGCCCGCTTGAATTGATGCATAATCTTGATTTGCAAGTGCATCCAATAACCAGCGACCTATCCCCGGCCAGTTGAAGATAGACTCTGTAATGATCGCCAAAGTGATCATACTGGATAGCTGAACGCCAACTTTTGGGATGATTGGTGGAATTGCGTTGCGAAGTACATGCTGAGTGACAATTTCACGGTTGGATAAACCTTTGATTCGCGCAGCACGGATATAGTTTTGGCTCATTACTTCCGCGACTGAAGAACGCATTAAGCCGATGACTTGAGTGGTAGGTGCAAGTGCTAATACCAAACATGGCAAGATCATGTGTTCGATTACACTTTGCAGTGCGTGCGCTCGGTACTCACCTTTTGCCATAAAGGCATCAATAATGGCGAAGCCCGTAACATGATCAATTTCGTAGAGTAAATCGTAACGCCCTGCTACAGGAAAGACGTGATACTGCAACGAAAACATCATGATCAACATCAGTGCGACCCAGAAAATCGGTGCTGAGTAACCTGACATCGCAACAAACGAGATGCTGGTATCGAGCCATTTGCCTTGTTTCATACCTGCAATGGTACCGAGTGGGATACCAATCAGTAGCGACACCACGAAAGCGAAAAAGCACAGCTCTAGCGTTGCAGGGAATACCACCGCCAGTTCATCGTAGATGGGGTTACCATTTTTGCTAATACCGAAATTGAGCTGAGACAGCTCGACTAAGTAGCTTTGCCAGCCTGACCAAAACTCAACGTTTGCCCAGTGTGAGATGGGATCTAGGCGTAGCAGAGAAAAGCCCACTAAAGTGAGAATCATCAAAGTGATGACAAAGAGATTAAGGCGTCTTACGGCATACCAAAACATTAATGAATTCTCTCAACTTTATTAAAAGGTTGTGAATTGAAAGGGCTCGATCTAAAGCCTTTCAGCGATTTATCGTGGACACGGAATTGAACGCCATGAGCCAGCGGAATAACCGGAAACTCCTCGTTCAAAATGTTCTGCGCTTGACGGTACAAGTTCAGGCGGTAACGTGGTTGTTGTGTTTCTAGTGCTAAGTCCAGCAAGAAGTCAAAATCATCGTTACACCACATTGATACGTTCAAACCGACACGTTCTGAATCACAAGAAAGTAGAGGCCTGAAGAAGTTATCCGGATCACCAGTGTCACCAATCCAGCCAGTGAGCAACAAGTCGACATTATCGATGGTTTCAAGTTGCGTTCGTTCAAAACGATCATCGGTCAATAACTTCAATTCAACACCAATATCGGCAAAGTTTGCTTGAATTAATTCTGCAGTCTTTCTTGGGCTTGGATTAAATGCACGAGGCTCTAATGGAACCCACATAGTCAGCTTAAGCCCTTTCTTAAACCCAGCATCGCGTAGCAATGCCAAAGCATAATTTCGGTCATAACGTATTTTTACGCTGTCTTTTTGATAAGCCCACGAGTTCGGAGGAAGTAGGGTATAAGCTTGAGTACCCGTACCGTAGTAAACAGAATCCAGAATATTTTGTCGATTGATCGCTAGGTTTAATGCTTGGCGAACTCGAGGGTCACTAAGTGCAGAATGACTGGTGTTGATAGCGATAAAAGAAACGTTGTTCGCTGGCGTTGCGGTTAACTCAAGGTGCTCTGTTTCTTGAATGATCGGAATCTGGCTAGAAATTGGCGATGCCAAAACATCACATTCATTTCTTAATAGCTTGGCGAGAGTACCTGTCCCACGATGCGAGATATCGAATACGACTTGTTCCATCTTCGCTGGTGACTTCCAGTATCTAGGGTGACGCTCTAGCCGAATAAGATCGTTAACTTGGTACTCTTTAAGTTGGTAAGGACCACTGCCGATAGGCAAAAAGTCTATTTGTGCTTTTTCATCTTTTACAGCAAGCTGCTGACCATACTCGGCAGATAAAAGTACTGCATGGCTAGTAGCGATATTCGCTAGGAATGCAAAGTTAGGTTGAGTAAGAACAAATTTAACTGTGTAGTCATCGAGAGCTATCACATCTTTGACAAGGTTTTGGAAATCTAAGCCCGCAAACCATGGATAAAAACCACCACCAACGTCGTGAAACGGATGGTTTACATCAATGATTCGCTTAAAGCTAAATACGACATCTTGCGCATTTAATGCCCGAGTCGGTGTGAACCAAGCAGTACTCTGGAATTGAACACCGCGCTTAAGATTAAACGTGTATTCAGTTCCCGCTTCGTTTACAGACCAACTTTCTGCAATGTTTGCAACGGGTTGATGAGATTTTGGATCGAGCGTAAGCAGTGTATCGTAAAGCTGAGGACTTAAAGCTTCAGCAGTGATACCACTGTCAATGAGCTGAGGGTTAAATGTTGTTGGCTTACCTTGCCCACAAAACACAAATCCATTCTCACGAATCTCATTGTGATCGATTTCGTCACCACATGCGGTGAGTAAGCTAATACCAAGAAGGCTCAGCGATAGTCTTATAAAAGCTTTCATAATATGAAATGGTCATTGGACTTTGCTTGTTCCTTCTGCTTTTTGCATTAGGTATAACAAGCGAAAATGATCCCGCTAATTTATCATCTTTACCAACTCGCTCCAAACATAAAATCTTTGAGTCACGGGGTGTTAGATCAAATTACCGTATCATTGTCTGGTTGTTGACCTTCTTTGCCTCTCAAATTGCCCACTATTGATGTAAAACAGCTTGTTTTCCTTCAGTATAGTGAGCCATTTCTAGAGTGAGAGGGCTGGTGAAATTTATCCTTGGCCGACTAAACTGTATTTTCTGACCATACCTCTAAGTTGGTGGTAGCTTAATCCCAATAACTCTGCTGCTTGGCGTTGGTTAAATTTCGCTTCTTCCAGTGCACGGTTGAGCAGTTCAATATCTTGCTCTTCTTGCCATTGTTTATAGTCCAGAGGGAACCGAATCACAGAGGTTTGATTGGTTTCAGTTGTTTCAGTTTCTTCTTGAACAGCGGTATGACCAAGCGAGTTATCCCAACCAGTTTCAAATGGGTTAAAGGTAAGATGCTCGATAGGGTCAGCATTCAAACCGTGGCGATAGATCGCTCTTTCAATAACGTTCTTTAGCTCACGGACGTTACCCGGCCATTCGTAATCGAGCAGCGACTGTTGCGCTTCTTCAGTGAAGCCCACAAAGTATTCCAACTGTAATTCACGACACATCTTAATGGCGTAATGCTCTGCAAGAGAAAGAATGTCTTCTTTTCGTTCTCTCAGCGGCGGAAGCATAATGACATCAAACGCCAACCTGTCGAGCAGATCCGCTCGAAAATCGCCTTGTTCGGCTAGTTTCGGTAAATCGGCATTGGTCGCACATACTAGGCGCACATCGGCAGTGAGTGCAGTATGCCCACCTACACGCTCATATTCGCCGTATTCGATCACACGTAACAGTTTCTCTTGCACCAACAAAGGGGCAGTTGCTAATTCGTCTAGAAACAGAGTGCCGCCTTCAGCACGTTCAAAACGTCCTTTGTGTTTGCCTTTAGAGCCAGTAAATGAACCGGATTCATGGCCAAATAGCTCGGAATCAATTAAACCTTCGCTTAGGGTCGCACAGTTTAAAGAAAGCAGTGGCTTGTCCCAACGCTTTGATAAATAGTGTAAACGTTGCGCGATGAGTTCTTTACCCGTGCCTCGCTCGCCAATAATGAGTACAGGGCGTTCGATTGGCGCAAGTTGTGATACTTTATCTAGTACGGCGAGAAAAGCGGGCGATTCACCAATGAGGTTTTGCTTCATAAAGTCCTTCTTATTTTCTATCTGGCCATAAGTTACCGTATTGAAGTTGGTGAAATTTACCAACTATTGGTAAAAAACATCATAGCATATCGGTGCGCCACAACAACAATGTGCTTAACTTATTGTTTATTAAGCTTAATTAAAGTTGGCACGCAACTTGTTATATGTAAAGGGAGACGCAAGGTAAATTAACGCCTTGTCGAGTTTAAATAGGAAAAAAAGAGGAGTTCCGTTATGGGTATTTTTTCTCGTTTTGCAGATATCGTTAACTCAAACATCAGTGCATTGCTAGACAAGGCGGAAGATCCTGAAAAAATGATCCGTCTTATCATTCAAGAAATGGAAGACACACTCGTAGAAGTACGTACTAACTCGGCTAAAGCAATTGCAGACAAAAAAGAGTTGGCTCGTAAAGTGGAAGCACTAGAAGACCAAATTAATGAATGGAGCCAAAAGGCAAGCCTTGCTTTAGTGAAAGAGCGTGAAGATTTAGCACGTGCTGCACTAATTGAGAAGCAAAAACTTGAGCAAGTGATTAAAGGTCTTCACACTGAACAGACGTTGGTAGAAGAGACCATCGAAAAATTGACGGGTGAAATTGGTAAGTTAGAAGCCAAGATCACTGAGACACGAGCAAAGCAACAAGCGCTAGCGATTCGTAATCAAACCGCATCTAACCGTCGCGATGTGCAAAAACAGCTTCACGCAGGTCGTACAAACGAGGCGATGGCAAAGTTCGAGCAGTACTCTCGTAAGATTGACGAAATGGAAGCAGAAGCGGATCTGTACGCGAAAACTGGCAACGCAAAATCTTTAGACCAAGAGTTTGCAGAGCTACAAGCACAAGATGAAATTGAAAAAGAGTTGGCAAAACTGAAAGAACAGATGTCATCGAACGATAAATAAGAAAGGAGCCATTTATGTCGACATTTTTTATTACTGGACCATTGATTGTCTTTTTAATCTTTGTCGCTCCACTATGGCTCTTCTTACACTATCGCAGCAAACGCAAAGCAGATAGTGCACTGTCGAGCCAAGATCTAGAGCGTCTTCAGGTACTGTCTGAAAAAGCGGAGGCGATGCAGTCTCGAGTTGAAACATTGGAGCGTATCTTGGACGCAGAATCCCCAACGTGGAGACGTAAATATGAATAAACGAGAACTGTATCGTGACCCTGTAAATGGAAAAATCTCCGGCGTGTGTGCCGGAGTGGCAAACTACTTTGGTGCGGAAGTTTGGTTAATTCGTATCGTTGTGATTTCAGCGGCATTACTAGGTGGTACCTTTCTAGTATTGCTAGCATATGTCGCGATGACCTTTATGTTGGAAAAGCAGCCAGTGACTTACACAGAAAACATTAAGTCACGCCAAGAACACACGCTGAAGAGTAAACCGTGGCAGAAAGGTCAAAGCCCAGACCAGTTGTTGAGTGTGCTAGAGAGCGACTTCAGTCGCCTTGATAGCAAAATTCGCGGTATGGAGGCGTATGTCACATCTGATACTTACCGCGTAAACAGAGAGTTTAATAAGCTCTAGTAATCAGTTCCCAATCTATTGATAAAGCAGACTCAGGTCTGCTTTATTTTTATCTCAAATTACTATTTTTTAAGAAATTTTTTCCTTCCTTCTCTAGAAGAACACCATAAATTCATCTACCTTAAATAGAATGGATGTTAAATGGATGTTAAATGGATGAATTCACATGAGAAAAGCGCTCATTCCCTTAGCGGTCATGACGGTTCTATCTGGATGTGGGAAAGAACTGCCTCCTGTCCCTGAACCCGAATCACGGCCCGCAAAGCTCTTCACGGTCTCTGTAGGCAATGCCCAGTTTGAAAGACATTTTCCTGCCACCACAGAAGCCGGCGACCGAGCAGTACTCGCATTCCGAGTGCCTGGCTTACTTCAATCGATAGAAGTGAAAGCAGGGCAAATGGTTAAAAAAGGCGACGTGCTCGCGGTACTCAACCCTGACGAGTATTCACTCCTCGAAAAACAAGCCCGTGCTAATTACACCTTAGCCGACGTTCAATACGAACGTTCGAAAAAGCTTCGCAAAGAGCAGGTGGTATCTGAACAAGACTTCGATGCGGCAAAAGCCAATCATAATTCCGCAAAAGCACAGTGGGACCAAGCCAAAGCAAACCTAAGATACACAAAACTTGTTGCGCCTTACGATGGCACTATTTCCTATCTGCCAGCCGAAAACCATGAGTTCGTGGCCGCTAAAGAAGGTGTCATGAACATTCAAACTAACCAAGTGATGAAAGTGCTGTTCCAGCTGCCTGATCACCTGTTGAGTAAGTTCACTCAAGGTGCCAATGCCTTCGCGACGATGACTTTTGACGCGTTTCCTGAGCGTTCTTTTGAACTCACTTTCCAAGAAATTGATACCGAAGCCGATCCTAAAACCGGCAGCTATAAGGTGACGATGGTCATGGATCGCCCAGAAGGTGTGGGTATCTTACCGGGTATGTCCGGTAACGTTCACTTAGTCTCTGAAAATGCTGGTGTGACCAAGATTCCTGATTCAGCTTTGTTTACTGAAGATGGCAAAACTTGCGTTTGGCGCGTGAATGAACAAGGTATTGTTGAGAAAGTCTCAGTCACGTTGAACGAAAAGCAGCAAATTGAAGAAGGCTTGGATGATGGAGATCAAATCATCATCTCTGGTGTGAACGTGATTGAGTCAGGGATCAAGGTTCGCGAGTGGGTTAAGGAGCGAGGATTGTAATATGAAAGTAATCTTAGCTTTAACGGCTCTCTGTTCTGCCGTGTTGTTAGCGGGATGTGGTGACAAGGGCACAGAGAGAGAGGTTGAAACACCGCGCGTCCGTGTTGCTTCATTAGAAGGAATGAAAGTGGATGATAACCTGTACTTCCCTGCTATCGCTAACGCTGCCGATCGTTCTCACTTGAGTTTTCGTGTAGCAGGAGAGGTGAGCCGTGTCTTAGTCAAAGAAGGTGACAGGGTCGTAAAAGGAGATGTAATCGCGAAGTTGGATCCAACTGACTACCAATTGGATGTTGATAACGCCTCGGCTCGCTTTTCCGTGGTTGATAGCCAATATCGTCGTTCCGCGCCTTTGGTAAAGAAGGGATTATTGGCGAAATCTCAATTTGATGAAATTGCAGCGCAACGACAAATTGCACTTGCAGAGTTAGAACTGGCAAAACTGCGTTTGTCTTTTACCACACTAAAAGCCCCAGTTGATGGCATCATCTCGCGAGTTAATGTCGATCAATTTGAAAACATCAAGGTAGGTCAGTACATCGTAAACATTCACTCAGTGGAACGAGTTGAAGTTTTAATTCAGCTTCCGGATCGATTGTATGTGAGTCAGCCACCAACAGAAGAGCGGTTGACTACGATTAATGCGGTTGTTCGTGTACCGAGTGGTAATGAATATGAAGCAAGAATCAAAGAATTTACCACTGAACCTGATCCTAATACGGGTACGTTCACCGTTACGCTTTCTTTGCCGATGCCTGAAGATGAGTACATTCTTGATGGTATGGCTGTGGATGTGACATCTAAAGACAAAAATGTTGGTTTGGAACTCAATGTTGGTATCAACGTGCCGATTGAAGCAATTTTCAATGCTGATGGTGATGAGTTAAGCCGAGAAAACAAATTTGTATGGGTATTGAACGACGATAATACCGTCAGTCGCCAAAAGGTACGAGCGGGTAAAGCCTCACAAACGTCGGTCCAAATCCTCGACGGCTTAGAGCTTGATGACAAAGTGGTTGTGGCCGGTTTATCTCGATTGAGAGATGGCATTAAAGTGGAAGTAATCAAGCAGGAGGCAACGCAATGAGTGAGCAAAATAATAGTGCGCCTCAAGACGATGATAATGTAACGGGTATTGCAGCGTATTTTATCCGTAACCGTGTAATCAGTTGGATGGTTTCATTGATCTTTTTGATTGGTGGTACTGCAGCATTCTTTGGTTTAGGCCGTCTTGAAGACCCTGCTTTTACCATCAAAGATGCAATGGTTGTTACGTCGTACCCAGGAGCGACGCCTCAACAAGTGGAAGAGGAAGTAACGTACCCGCTCGAAAAGGCCATTCAGCAGTTAACTTATGTGGATGAGGTTAACTCGATTTCCAGCCGTGGTCTGTCGCAGATCACTGTGACAATGAAGAATAACTACGGTCCAGATGACTTACCGCAGATTTGGGATGAATTACGTCGTAAAGTGAATGATTTGAAGGGATCTTTGCCTCCGGGCGTAAACGATCCTTCGGTCATTGATGACTTTGGTGATGTATACGGGATCTTGCTTGCGGTGACTGGTGATGGTTACAGCTACAAAGAGCTACTCGATTACGTTGACTATTTAAGGCGTGAACTCGAATTAGTTGATGGTGTTAGTAAAGTCTCAGTGTCAGGGCAGCAGCAAGAGCAAGTCTTCATTGAGATTTCGATGAAGAAATTAAGCAGTCTCGGCTTGTCACCAAATACAGTCTTCAATCTATTGTCTACGCAGAACGTGGTTTCGGATGCGGGTGCAATCCGAATTGGTAACGAATATATTCGTATCCAACCAACAGGTGAGTTTCAAAGTGTTGATGAGTTAGGGGATTTGTTGCTAACCGAGTCCGGTGCGCAAGGCTTGATCTTTTTGAAAGACGTAGCAGATATCAAGCGTGGGTATGTTGATGTACCAACGAATATCATCAACTTTAACGGTAACTTAGCTCTGAACGTTGGTGTGTCGTTCGCGCAAGGCGTTAACGTGGTTGAAGTCGGAAAATCATTTGACCGTCGCCTTGCTGAGTTGAAATATCAACAACCTGTTGGTGTTGAAATCTCTGAGATATACAGTCAGCCGAAAGAAGTAGACAAATCAGTGAGCGGGTTCGTTGTCAGCTTAGCGCAAGCGGTTGGTATCGTAATCATCGTATTACTGTTCTTTATGGGGCTTAGATCTGGTCTGCTAATTGGTTTGATCTTGTTATTGACGGTTCTGGGTACCTTTATTTTCATGAAGTACCTAGCCATCGACTTGCAGCGTATTTCTCTCGGTGCTTTGGTTATCGCACTGGGTATGCTGGTGGATAACGCCATCGTGGTGGTGGAAGGGATACTGATTGGTACCCAGAAAGGGCGAACGAGGCTACAGGCTGCCACTGATATCGTAACCCAGACCAAATGGCCTTTGTTGGGTGCTACGGTTATCGCAGTAACCGCCTTTGCTCCGATTGGTTTGTCTGAAGACTCAACGGGTGAGTACTGTGGGACCTTGTTTACGGTGCTGCTCGTTTCTTTAATGTTGAGTTGGTTTACGGCGATATCATTAACCCCATTTTTTGCTGATATCTTTTTTAAAGGTCAGAAAATAAAGAGTGGGGAGGGCGAAGATAATGACCCTTACAACGGCATTATCTTTGTTATGTACAAGAACTTCCTTGAGTTTTGTATGCGCCGAGCTTGGCTAACAGTCATTGTTTTGGTTGCGGGTCTTGCTGCAAGTATTTATGGCTTTACCTTTGTGAAACAAGCATTCTTCCCATCATCAACCACACCTATCTTCCAGGTAGATGTTTGGTTACCAGAAGGGACGGATATTCGTGCTACTAATGCAAAACTAAAAGAGTTAGAGGGCTGGTTAGCAAAGCAGGACCATGTCGATCATATTACGACGACAGCCGGTAAGGGCCTGCAACGTTTTATGCTGACGTATGCTCCAGAAAAGAGCTATGCCGCGTACGGTGAAATTACCACACGAATGGATAACTACGAAGCGTTAGCACCATTGATGGAGCGATTCAGAGCGCATATAAAAGCGAACTATCCAGAGATCAACTATAAGCTGAAGCAAATTGAATTGGGTCCTGGTGGCGGCGCGAAAATTGAAGCTCGTATCATCGGTTCAGATCCTACCGTACTTCGCACTCTTGCCGCTCAAGTTATGGACATAATGTACGCGGATCCGGGTGCAACGAACATTCGTCATGACTGGCGTGAACGTACGCAAGTACTAGAGCCTAAATTCAATGAGAGCCAAGCTCGTCGTTACGGCATCACCAAATCAGATGTAGACGATTTCTTGTCGATGTCATTCTCTGGTATGAACGTTGGTCTATATCGTGATGGTACAACGCTGATGCCAATCGTCGCTCGTCTTCCTGAAGATGAACGCATTGACATCCGTAACATCGAGGGGATGAAAATTTGGAGCCCAGCTCAGAGTGAGTTTATTCCACTACAACAAGTAACCATGGGCTACGACATGCGTTGGGAGGATCCAATCATTGTGCGTAAGAACCGCAAACGTATGCTGACGGTTATGGCAGATCCAGATATTTTGGGTCAAGAGACTGCGGCGACCTTGCAAAAACGTTTACAGACTCAGATTGAAGCAATCGAAATGCCACCAGGTTACTCATTAGAGTGGGGTGGTGAGTACGAGTCATCAGGCGATGCGAAGGCGTCATTGTTCACAACGATGCCAATGGGCTACTTGTTCATGTTCTTGATCACTATCTTCTTGTTTAACTCAATCAAAGAGCCGCTGATTGTTTGGCTGACGGTGCCTCTGGCATTAATCGGTGTTACAACTGGTCTACTTGCCTTGAATACACCGTTTGGTTTTATGGCGCTCCTTGGATTTTTGAGCTTGTCAGGGATGGTACTGAAAAACGGTATCGTACTGCTTGATCAAATTGAGATTGAGATGAAATCGGGTAAAGAAGCGTACGACGCGGTTGTTGATGCGGCAGTAAGCCGTGTCCGTCCAGTATGTATGGCAGCGATTACTACTATTTTGGGGTTGATTCCGCTGCTACCGGATATCTTCTTCAAACCTATGGCGGTAACGATCATGTTTGGTTTAGGTTTTGCGACCATACTGACATTAGTTGTTGTGCCAGTGTTGTATCGTCTATTCCACAAGGTGGCAGTGCCTAAGTAACGGCTTAGTTTAAGTAACGTTCTAAAACGCCTCTGGCTAACGTCAGAGGCGTTTTTATAAGGATTAAATATGGAACAGAATACGTGTGCATGGGCGATGAACCATCCACTTGAACGCGAATATCACGATGCTGAATGGGGTGTGCCTGTACACGACGATACGGTATTGTTTGAATTCATCACGTTAGAAGGTGCTCAAGCCGGCTTAAGTTGGATTACGATTTTGAAAAAACGCGAAGGTTATCGAGAGGCGTTTGAAAACTATGACTTGGACAAGCTGATCCAACGCGATGAAGTACGTACAGAGTTCATTGTTGAAAACTTCGACGTGGTTAAACATCGAGGCAAAATCAACTCAGTATTTAGCAACGCTAAAGCGGCAAAGCAATTGATAGAAGAATACGGAAGCCTTTCTGCAGCCTTATGGCAATTTGTTGATGGCAAGCCAATTGTGAATCACTGGACAGACATGAGCCAAGTGCCAGCCTCTACAGAGCAGTCCAAAGCGATGAGCAAATTCCTCAAAAAGAAAGGTTTTAAGTTTGTGGGCGAGACGATCTGCTACGCCTTTATGCAAGCAGTCGGCATGGTCGATGACCATATTGTCGGTTGCCCATGTAAAGTAGGCAAGTAGTAAAACGCCCTAAAATTAGGGCGTTTATATCTAATCTGAAGGAACTTAGTAAGACGCTTCTCTTTCTAGTACGAGAGCGTTGTATCGCTCGAAGCCAGCTTCAAGATCGGCAATGAGATCTTCAACATCTTCAAGACCGATGTGTAGACGGACAAGTGTGCCTTCGAAGTTTGGATTCGCTACTGTGCGCAAGCTGTTAAAGCTTTTTGGCTCGTTGGCTAAAATCAAGCTCTCAAAGCCACCCCATGAATAACCCATGCTGAAGTGCTTCATACCATCTAACAGCGCAGTGGTTGCTTTCGGGTATGAGCTTTTCAATACGAATGAGAACAGGCCGTTACCACCGCTAAAGTCGCGTTTAAAGAATTCATGACCTGGGCAGCTTGCTAGGGCAGGGTGACGAACGTGATCGACTTCAGGGCGGCTTGCCAACCATTGTGCAACTTTTAGGCTGTTTTCTGCATGCTGGCGCAAACGGACATCTAAAGTTCGAATACCACGCAGACCAAGGTATGCATCATCAGGAGAAACGCACTGACCCATTAGGTAGCTTTGCTCACGTAATTGATCCCAGTACTTCTCTGACGCGACCGCAGTACCCAACATCACATCTGAGTGACCAACAATGTATTTGGTCGCGGCTTGGATCGAGATATCAACGCCGTGCTTAAATGGAGAGAAGTTCACGCCCGCGCCCCAGGTGTTATCCAACATTACGATGATGTCTTGTTCGTGTGCGATGTTTGCCAGAGTAGGAACGTCCATCACTTCCATGGTGATCGAGCCAGGAGATTCAAGGAAAAGGATTTTGGTATTCGGTTGAATAAGTTCACGAATACCATCACCAATCATAGGATCAAAGTAAGTCGTCTCGACGCCCATCTTCTTCATGATGGTGTCACAGAAGTCGCGGGTTGGTTCATAACAGGTATCAACCATTAAAATGTGGTCGCCCGTTTCGACAAAAGACAGGATGGCATTAGAAATCGCTGCTGTACCGCATGGGTAAAGAGCACAACCTGCGCCGCCTTCCACTTCAACCATGGCATCTTGAAAGGCAAAGTGCGTGTTTGTACCACGGCGTCCATAGAACAGGGTCTTGTTTGCACGGTTGATCATCGCTTGATTCTTTTCCGCAACGGTATCAAATACGATGGTAGAAGCTCGCTGTACCGGAGGGTTTACCACGCCATTTGTCCACTTCTTATCGCGGCCAGCGGTGACGAGTTTGGTCTTTTTGCCTTCTGACATAAAAATTCCCTGTCTAAATTACAATTTTCAATATTTAAAACATGGACCAAGGGTGGTTTGCAAGGGAAAAATAGAAATGAAACGACTTGTCCGAGCATCACTCGAAAAACAGTGGTATAGGGCGTAAAAAAGAAAACCGACAGCATGAATCTGTCGGTTTTGTTGAGATTTAGCGGCTTTATCTTATTTATTAAAGTAGCGGGTTAAATAAATAGAAAACACGCTCTAAGAAACGAGAAAAGATACTGCGCTTTTTCCACTCGTCTTTGCAGACAGTGTGTGACTGTTTGATGTAAGTATCTTGCAGCCATGACATCTGTTTTGTGAACTCTTCATCGTCTACCGCAAGCGTAACTTCGAAGTTCAGCCATAAGCTGCGCATGTCCATATTGACTGTGCCAACCAAACAGAACTGGTCGTCAATTACCACCGATTTGGTGTGCAGCAGGCCGCCATAGAATTCGTAGATCTTTACTCCTGCCGCCATTAACTCACTGTAGAAAGCTCTTGATGCCCATTGAACCATCATGGAATCATTTTTATGTGGGATGATGAGTTCAACTTCTACACCACGTTGTGCGGTCATTTTAAGCGTTTCAAGAAGATCGGCACTTGGGACAAAATAAGGTGTTGTGATTCTCAGTGAACGGTTCGCTTGGTTGATTGCTAAGGTCAATACCTGGTAAATCAGATACTCCGGCATCCCTGGCCCTGATGGAACCACTTGAATCGGATGTTGAAATTCATCGCTATTGTCAATGCGACATTCAGGGTGTTTAGGTAGCTGACGCTCACCTGTTTCTACTTCCCAATCCCAACAATGAATAGCACTTAACACGTTAACAGTAGGGCCGGTAATACGGACCATGATATCGATCCACTGACCAACGCCGCTACTTTGCTTGAAGAAAGCTGGGTCTACTAGGTTCATCGAACCAGTGTAGGCGATCTCATCATCAATCACGATGATCTTACGATGCTGACGCAAATCCAAACGGCGTAAGAAAATACGCCACATTTTTACTTCTAATGCTTGCACCACATCAATGCCCGCATCTTTCATCATCTTGTACCAATGACTCCGAAAGAAGCGCGGGCTGCCGGCAGAGTCGAGCAACAGCTTTACGTCTACGCCACGTTTTGCGGCCTGGATTAGGGCTGAAGCCACCGAGTCGGCCAATCCGCCAGGGTGCCAAATGTAGAAAACCATTCGAATGCTATGCTGTGCGTTTTTAATATCTTCGATGATGGAGTGAAGAATCTCATCTGGAGACTGTTGAAGTGAGAGAGTGTTGCCACTCAGTGCAGGAAGGCCTAAACGGTTGTTACACAGTTCGTCAATGCGGTAGATATGACGCCCCATTGCTTCAGGAACATGTGCGTTACAATCATTTAACTGAGTAAACCATTGTTGGAACGGTGTGAACATCACTTTGGCACGTTCAGCACGTTTTCGACCAAGATTGAGCTCACCGAATAGGAAATAACAGGCAACGCCAAGCACAGGCACGATGTAGATGACCATCAGCCATGCAAGAGAAACGCTAACAGCGCGACGTTTTAATACGACACGGATAGTAACACCAGCGACTAGGAACCAATAAAGCCCGATGCTGGCAAGGGTGAGAAAATGATAGAACTTGTCCATAAATGCCAAAAGTAATAAGCCCAATATGGATACTAAGCGCAAAACCAAATTCGGGGAACAATTTTTAATTGGGAAAGTGCAGAGGATTTTGTATCAAGGAGTGAAATTTATAACAGGGCTATCTGTTATTTTTGTGTAAAAAATAAGGTTTTTTCTTAACTTTTGACTAAAAAAGCAGCATTTAACGTGCGTGAAGTTACAATTGTTCGATAAATGTAACTTTTGGGGTTCCAATTCTAATTTGAAACTGCTTTACTTGCCATACATAGAGCGTCACACAAACATCTTATAAAGTGTATACTTTTTTTTACACAACATTTTCGACGCCTATCTCTATGCATACACAACATAACTATTTTGGAGAAGAAGCGTGGCTACAACTAATACAGCAGCACCACGTGATACGTGGGGGTCTAAACTAGGCTTCGTAATGGCAGCAGCGGGTTCCGCTGTCGGTTTAGGCAATATATGGAAATTCCCTTACACAGCAGGTGAGAGTGGCGGCGGTGCGTTCGTTGCAATCTACCTTCTATTTGTTATTTTTATCGGCTTTAGCGTAATGCTTACTGAGTTCGCTATCGGTCGTAAGACAGGTCTTTCAGCAGTAGGTGCTTTCAAATCTACTGACCGTCGTTGGACATTTACTGGTGTTATCGGCGTACTAAGTGGTCTACTGATCATGGGTTTCTACCCTGTAGTAGGTGGCTGGGCGTTAGCGTACATCTTTAAAGTAGGTGGTGGTCTACTAAGCACCCCTGAAGCAATTGGTGATAGCTTCGGCGGTTTTATTTCTGATCCAGTTCAACCGCTAATGTGGATGGGTATTTACCTATTCCTTAACATTGCTATCGTAATGAAAGGTATATCTGGCGGTATTGAAAAAGCAGGCAAAATTCTAATGCCTCTTCTATTCCTTATCCTGATCGTTGTATCAGTGAAAGGTTTGATGCTACCAGGTGCAATGGCAGGTCTTGAGTTCCTGTTCATGCCAGACTTCTCTAAAGTAGACAGCAATGTGGTTCTAGCGGCGCTAGGTCAGGCATTCTTCTCACTATCTCTCGGTATGGGTTGTATGATGACGTACGGTTCTTACCTGAAGAAGAAAGAGAACCTAGTTCAAACTACCGGTATGGTTACGGCAATGGACACAGGTGTGGCAATCCTTGCTGGTGTTGCAATGTTCCCAGCAATGTTCGCATTCGGTATGGAGCCAGCAGCAGGTCCAGGTCTAGTATTCGTTGTTGTACCTCAGCTGTTTGCTGAAATGGGCGGCGTAATCGGTCTTCTATTCGCTCTGATGTTCTTCATCGGACTAACAGTTGCAGCACTGACGTCTTCAGTATCTCTACTAGAGGTTGTGGTTTCTTACCTAATCGATGAGAAAGGCCTGAAGCGTTCAACAGCAGTACTTTCAGCAAGTGTGGTAATGGCGTCACTATGTGTGTTTGCATCACTATCACTTGGCGGTGTTGGTCCTACACTATTTGGTACTGGCGCATTCGATATTTTCGACCTGCTAACGGATAAGATCTTCTTAGCGGTTGGCGGTATGTTGGTATGTATCTTTGCTGGCTGGCGCCTGAACCGTGCTGAGCTAGAGAAAGAAATTACGAACGACGGTCAAGTATCTTTCCCACTATTTGGTCTATGGTACAACCTAGTTAAATACGTAATCCCAGTTGCTATCGCTATCGTAGCCTTCATGGGTATCAAGTCTGGTTTCGACAGCGGTAAAGGCGAAATCATGCTACTAGGTATCGGTATTATTGCACTAGCGGGTATCTTCTCTAAGAAGTTATAACTTACCCAGATCTTTTAAAATTAACAGCGGAAGTCCCTTAGGGGCTTCCGCTTTTTTATTTTCTAAATTTATATATTTGATGTTTTTAATACTAAATTCATAGGTTTATTGTGAACTTGCTC
Organism: Vibrio sp. D401a; assembly: GCF_030248515.1. Taxonomy (NCBI): domain Bacteria; kingdom Pseudomonadati; phylum Pseudomonadota; class Gammaproteobacteria; order Vibrionales; family Vibrionaceae; genus Vibrio; species Vibrio sp. D401a. The sequence goes on from NZ_JAHGAI010000012.1 coordinate 193,394, forward strand.
GCATAGTGATTTGAATCACAAAAAACGCGATTAAAGTTATCGAGTGGCATTCCGATAAGCCTTACAGAATTTGCGTGATTTCTTATGTTTATTGAATAAGCGTAAGAATGTTTATAGGAAAGTAATTAGATGAAAATGTCTGTTCGTAAAAAGCTGTATGCGAGCTTTGGTTCAATATTAGCCATTATGCTGGTCATGATTGGAATTATCACATTAGAAGTATTGAGCTCGCACGAAGTGGCTGACGAGGTAAGGACGGACGATGTTCCTGAAACTGTTCAGTACTTAATTTTAATTGATGAAGCCGGAGATGTGTATCGAGATGCATTAGGCGCAATTGTTGACGTGCCGGGAGCCAAAGCGGATTACCAACAAAACAAAGGAGAATTCGCCGCAGCCATAGAAGACGTTAAGCTTTTAGAAACAGTAGGCGGAGAGGACTACCGCAATGTTGAAAAGGCTGAGCGCTATATGAAAACCTTCACACAAGATTTTGAAACTCAGATTCTCACTAATTTGGGCCGTGAAAATGTTGAGCAAAATGTCGCGAAACTCCGTTCACTCTATGATGCAAACTTAGCACCGATTGAGGCAATCTTGGATGCGGCATCAATGGACGGGAGAGAAAGTACCAGTGAAGCGTTGTTAAATCTTTCTGATTCGTTTACCAGTATTGAAAACACAATCTATGTTCTAGGTTCTATCGCGTTAGTTGCCACTGCGGTAATCGCTTACTTGTTGTCGAATTCAATTACCAACCGTCTGAGCAAACTCGATGAATTGGCGCAGCGTGTTGCAGAAGGTGATCTAACGGTAGAACCGATTGAAGATAAGTCGGGTGATGAACTAGCTAACCTAGCGACGTCACTAAATAAGATGCAAGCGTCTTTGACCAGTCTTATTGGTTCGATTTCGCTCGTGTCAGAAGAAGTGAAATCTGTTACCGGTGAACTGTCAATTGTGAGCCAAGATATTGTGTCTGGTGCGAGTAGCCAATCTGATAAAGCAAACTTGATTGCGACTGCGGCCGAAGAGTTGAGCTTGACGATTTCTCAAGTTGCAGAGCAGGGTGCAGCAACGTTTGAAGAAGCACGTAAGTCCGAATCAACCGCAGAGCAAGGTCGCACCGTGATCGTGGATATGGTTGAAAGCATTCAGCAAGTATCACAACAAATGTCCGATATGTCGGTTCAGATGAACAGCCTTGGCTCTCATGGTGAAAAGATCGGCGCGGTTATCAAAGTCATTGAAGATATTGCGGAGCAGACGAACCTGCTGGCATTGAACGCAGCGATTGAAGCGGCACGTGCAGGTGAGTTTGGTCGTGGCTTTGCTGTGGTTGCAGATGAAGTTCGTGCTCTGGCTGAACGCACAACAAAGGCAACACAAGAAGTTGGTGAGATCATTCAAGCGATTCAAGTCGGGACTCAAGAGGCAGTGACTTACACCGAAGATGGCTGTCGTCTGGTTGAAATTGGTGTGAGTCAAAGCTCGGGGGCAGTGAACTCACTGGAAGAAATCGTTTCTGGTGCGGCGCACGTTCAAAGCATGGTCAATTCAATCGCGACGGCGGCGGAAGAGCAAACCGCAGTGACGAAAGAAATTGCGGCTGACATTACCTCGATCAGCGATATCTCGAATCGCTCATTACAATTGGCGAATGATAGCTCGCAAAGCGTAGAAGGTCTGAACCGCAAAGTTCAAGAGTTGGAAGCGCTGGTGGGTAAGTTTAAGCTCGCCTAATTGCTTAGAATCGGTATACTTCTGGCTCCAAACGTGGAGCCAGTTTTTTATGTTCGACATTCTACACACCCATCCAGATTTTCTGATCATCAATAAACATCCCAACGTCTCAGTACACAAGGACGATGGTGATACTATGTTGCTGCAAGAAGTAGCAAAACAAAGTGGTGATGAGCAGTTGTATCTTATCCACCGCCTCGACAAAATGACGTCTGGAATTTTGCTTTTGGGTCGCAACGCAAAAGCAGCAAGTGCGTTGTCGCAAGCATTTGCAGATCGTGAAGTCGAGAAGTTCTATCTTGCTATAGGCTCGAAAAAGCCTAAGAAGAAGCAAGGGCTGGTAGTGGGTGACATGGAACGCTCTCGTCGTTCTTCATGGAAACTGGTCAACAGCAAAACGAATCCAGCGATTACCCAATTCTTCTCACTCGCAGCAGAGCCAGGAGAGCGCCTGTTTTTATGTAAGCCACACACTGGCAAAACACACCAAATTCGCGTGGCATTAAAATCAGTTGGCTCGGGTATTGTTGGCGATCCTATTTATAACGCAGGCAATGAAGCCGACCGCGGCTACTTGCATGCATTTTCGCTGTGTTTCCCATATCAAGATGAAACGCATTGCTTTGTTTGCGACCCACGTGAACACAAAGCACTTGGCAGTAAATGGCACAATGAAACGGTATCTCAAGGTATCGACACTTGGCTCTCTCCTTGGGAGCTAAACTGGCCTACGATCAAATAACCATCACAAAGAAAACGAATAAGAGAATTCGATGCAAGCATCACAACTTCCGCTGTTTTTTCAGCATTTAGAAGCCGAGCTAACACAAGCTCCCAATGAAATCCGCCGACTGTTTCACGGTCGTGGTCGCCGCTTCGAAGGTTTAGAGCAAATCACGTGTGATTGGTTACAAGGTCAGTTGATCATCAACCTATTTAAAGCAGTCGATGAGACGTTTCTTATCGAACTAAAAGCAGGATTGAACGCGTTAGCTGAATCTGCTCTGTGGGCAGAGAAACAGGGACGTACTATCGTCATTCAACATCGCTACGCTGAAGGTGCACCTTCAGAAGTTCTGTTGGGTGAGCTAGATGCTCGACCTGTGGTTGAAGAAAGTGGCTTAAAGTACCAGTTAGACATCGGTCGCAACCAAAACTTCGGTCTCTTCCTTGATATGCGTTACGGTCGTGATTGGGTTCGTGAAAATGCGAAGCAAAAATACGTACTTAACTTGTTTGCTTACACGTGTGGCTTCTCGGTTGCTGCAATTGCTGGTGGCGCAGATAAAGTGGTTAACGTGGATATGGCGAGAGCATCGCTATCTAAAGGTCGTGAGAACCATAAGCTGAATGGTCATAACATCAACCAAGTGAGCTTTATGGGGCACGACATCTTTAAGTCGTGGGGCAAGATCAAGAAGTCAGGTCAGTACGATATGATCATCATTGATCCGCCGTCATTCCAAAAAGGCAGTTTCGCGTTAACCAAAGACTACAAAAAGATTCTACGCCGTTTGCCAGATTTATTGGCAGAAGGTGGTCAGGTGTTAGCGTGTGTTAACTCACCATCAGTGACCAGTGATTTCTTGATTGAAAGCATGAAGGAAGAAGCGCCAGAGCTAACATTCCGCGAGCGTCTGGATAACCCGCCAGAGTTTATGGATGTGGATCGCGAAGCTGCACTGAAGGTTTTGCTGTTCAGCTGAGTTTAGGTAAAGAAACTTCCGAGTTTAATAACACTTTTCCATAAACAAAAAGCGCCTAGTACGGCGCTTTTTTAATGTTCATATCAACGGTTTTAACCAATCTGAACTTCAAGATCGGATTCAATCGTCGAAGAGCAGGCGAGTACGTAACCTTGTTCAATTTCTTCTGGGGTCAATGTCTCGAGGCTGGTTGAAGAAACGCTGCCTTTGCGAACCTTACACTTACAAGAGCCACAAATGCCGCTTCGACAAGCGACGATCAAAGGTAATCCAGCACCTTCCAATACGTCTGCGAGGACTTGGCCTTTTTGCGCATCGATCGTTTGAGCAAAGTCAGGTACTGACACACTGGCCTTTTCATCTGACACTTCAGCTTCTTCACTGGCAGCAGGAGTAAAGCTTTCTTGGAAGAAGTTCGCCATATCAAAGCCAAGTTCACTCAGGTAGCTTTGGACATCAAGCATAAACTGATTTGGACCGCATAGATAAACCGTGCGCTGTTTAAAGTCGGGCACCAGTTCTTTTAACCACTCGGTATTCAAACGACCTTCTGGATAAAGCGTTTCACCGCGGTTTTTCAATAGTAATTTCAAATTGAAATCTGGATAAACCGAATGGTAGGTCTCCAGCAAATCAAAGTAGATGGTTTCCGGCTTAGAACGAGCAATGTGCAGGAACTCAATATCAACACTAGTGTCGTTGCCTAGCCATTCTTTTGCCATCGCGAATACAGGCGTGATGCCACAGCCCGCACTGATCAGCAGGGCTTTCTTTTTACCTTCTAGCGTGATTGGTGGATGGTCAATGCAGTTGAAATCACCCGTAGGAGGAAGCGCTTGAACTGTATCGCCAATGAGAAGCTTATCGATGACGTAGTTGGATACCTTACCGCCTTCGACACGCTTTATCGTTAGTTGCAGACAGTCGTCACCGGAAAGAGAGCTGAGAGAGTAAGCACGAAACTCCATCTTGCCATCGATTTCAACGCCAAGGTTGATGAACTGACCGGCTTTAAATTCAAACAAGAGCGACTCTGACAGGTCTGCCAACTTGAGGCTCACTGCATCAGCAGTTTCATGGTATTTGTCTACACAGCGTAACGTGACAGGTTGACTGCCTTGCCATTCAAAAAACATAACAATCTCTTTGGTTGTCGAGTACTCAATAGATAAAAGCGCCCCCAATTAAGGAGGCGCGTGATAAGCAAGGTGATTACGCTGCTAGGATGGTTTTAAGATCATCCTGAACATTACCAATGCTACGCATATCGAATTTCTCTTGGATAATCGCAATCAAGTTTGGTGTTAGGAATGCAGGCGCTGTTGGACCCGTGTAAATGCCTTTAACACCAAGAGCGAATAGCGTAAGCAGAATTACAATTGCTTTTTGCTCGAACCAAGACAGAACAAGCGTTAGCGGCAGCTCATTGATGTCGCAGTCGAACTCTTTCGCAAGGGCAAGTGCAAGCTGGATTGCTGAGTACGCATCGTTACATTGACCCACATCCAATAGGCGAGGGATGCCGTTGATATCACCAAACGTGTTTTTGTTAAAGCGGTATTTACCACAAGCCAGCGTTAGGATTAGCGTGTCTTCTGGCGCTTCTGCAGTGAAGTCGGTGTAGTAGCTACGTTCAGCTTTGTCGCCGTCACAGCCACCTACAAGGAAGAAGTGTTTGATGTTGCCTTGCTTCACTTGGTCGATAACCGCTGGTGCAGCGTTCATTAATGCGTTGCGACCGAAGCCAACCGTGATGTTGTGTTCGATTTCGTCATGTTGGAAGCCTTCGTGCGCTAATGCACATTCAACGACTTGGCTAAAATCATCACCTTCAAGGTGAGCCACACCAGGCCAACCTACAATGCTGCGTGTGAACAAACGGTCTGCGTATTGGCCAACGTCCGGGTTCAATAGACAGTTTGATGTCATCACAATCGCGCCAGGGAAGTTAGCGAACTCTTTCTGTTGGTTCTGCCACGCACTGCCGTAGTTACCCACTAGGTGAGGGTATTTTTTCAGTTCTGGGTAGCCGTGTGCAGGCAGCATTTCGCCATTGGTGTAAACGTTGATGCCTTTGCCTTCGGTCTGTTGCAGGATTTTCTCTAGGTCGTGAAGGTCATGACCAGAAACAAGAATACATTTGCCTTTCACTGGCTTAACGTTAACAGTGGTTGGCTCTGGGTGACCGAATGTAGCTGTTTCACCATGATCCAGCATTTCCATCACTTTGTAGTTCATAAGACCGATGCGCATTGAGCAGTCTAGTAGTTCGCCTAGATCTTCTGGGTCAGTACCCAACCAAGCCATGATTTCGTGGTATTCTGCGAAGATGTCATTGTTGGTTTGTTCTAGTACTCGCGCGTGCTCCATGTATGCAGCGGCACCTTTTAGGCCATATAGACAAAGTAGGCGTAGGCCGATAACGTCTTCGTGTACTTGGTCTTTACCACGGTTTACCGCCACTTGTGGAGCAAATGCTAGGATTTCTTCTGCGCTATTTGGCAGTTCAAAGTCCGCGACATTAGGAATGTTCTCTACCACTTTGTCTGCCAGTGTGGCTGCAGACATCACTTGGTCTTTTAGCAGTGCTTTGTAAGTAGCTGCTTGAGAGGTTAGCTCAAGGATACGTTCTGGATCGAAGTTTACGTTAGTCAACGTAGAGAAGAATGCTCTTGGAGCCCATTGGTTGATTTCATCATTAATGATGTTGAATTCAAGCGCGCGTGCTGCCCAAAAAGAAACCCCTTGCAAAGTGTAAACCAACACGTCTTGTAGATCGGATACCTCTGAAGTTTTGCCACACATACCTTGTGCGAAAGAACAGCCTTTTACAGCTGGGGTTTGGATTGTCTGTTCACATTGAATACAGAACATATTGGGTTCTCCAGTGATTGTAGTAATAGTCGTTTTGTTTTCTCCAATAGAGCAGAATGCGTGCCAATTGTTATGTTGTTGATTTTAAATGATTTTATTTGTTTTTAGGTACGTGTTTGATGTAATTGTGACAACGCGAATGATGTGCAAATGACAACGGAGTGTTAGATGTGATGAGAAAAGCAACGCGCGAGAAACGTTTTAACGGGCGATAGTGGAAGTGCTTGTTAAACAGGAGAAAAGTTAATGCGGTTTTGTGGAGGCAAGAGATTCCCGATTGCGCTCTTTCGTCGGCTCGCTCTGCTTCGGGCTAGGAGTCATCCGGACGAGCCTAAGCGAGCCATCCGGAATCTATCTTTTTAAGACGTAAGTTTCTTCTCTCTCAAGAGAAGGGAGCGAAGTAGAGGCTTCTATTTGCTAATGCCGAGCTTTTTACCCATACGATACAAGTTGCCTCGATCCATCTGTAAAAACTCTGCCGCTTTTGCCCAAACACCGCCAGTTTGGCTTAAAGCGTGTTCAATCAAGTCACGCTGATAACTCTCTACTAACTCGCGCATTGGCTGACTCTCTTTCGGCAAGTAATGTGATGTGTTTTTTACATCACCCAATGCCAACGAAGTATCAAAGTGATTGAGCATGATGGTGCTCGCGCCTTGTTGAATCGCATGTAACGCAGCTCGCGTTAAGGTGTGTTCAAGTTCTCGAACGTTACCGTACCAAGGCAGGGATTCTAATTGAGTCAGCACCTTAGGGTGAACGTGAAGGTTTGGTGCGTTAAATTGCTGACGTACTTTTTCCAATAAATATCCTGCAAGAACTGGAATGTCGCCATCACGTGCACGCAATGGTGGCACTTTGATTGGGAATACGTTTAAGCGATGGAACAAATCCGCACGGAATGTGCCATCTTCCACTTCTTTTTCTAACTGTCGGTTAGTGGCTGCGATGATGCGCACGTTGACCATCAAATGCTGATCGCTGCCCACACGTTGCAACTCACCTTGTTGGATAACTCGCAGCAGTTTTGCCTGCAAAATCAATGGCAATTCACCCACTTCATCTAGGAAGATTGTACCGCCATCAGCCAGTTCAAACTTACCTGCACGATGACTATTGGCTCCGGTAAACGCGCCTTTAACGTGACCAAACAGTTCGCTCTCCGCTAGACCTTCGGGTAGGGCAGCGCAGTTTACGTAAATCATCGGTTTATCGCTGCGATGAGATTGAGCATGGACGGAGTGGGCAACAAGCTCTTTACCCGTACCTGTTTCTCCCGTTACCAATACTGCATAATCTGACTGAGCAACGGTCGCAATATTGTTTCGTAATTGATTGATTTGGGGGCTTAAGCCAACCATGTCACCGTGTTGTGAGCGCGCCTGTTGGATCAGGGTTTGCGTGACGCTCTTTTGCTTTTGGTTCTGCGCTTTAAGGGCTTTTAATTGTGCAATGTTACGCAGTGTTGCCGCTGTTAGTGCTGCGAACGTTTCGATTGCGACTGGGTCGATATGGTCAAATGCGCCAACCGCTAGCGCATCCATGGTTAACGCGCCGACAAGTTGCCCCTCAACGTACAAGCTAAAGCCCATGCAGTCATGGACATCAATGCATTGATCTTCGGTTAACAGTGTTCCATCAAATGGATCGGGCAGGGCGCAGTCGGCATCAAAGCGAACAGGCTCGCGACTATGAATGATGGCATCCAAACGCGGGTGAGCTTTAGGAAAGTAACGGCGACCGAGTACTGAGTTCGACAAACCTTTCACTGCGACTGGCGTGAGAAAACCGTCTTCATCAAAGATAAACAAACAACTTGCGTCACAAGGGAATACTTGTGCGACCCCATCAATAAGGCTTTGGTATTGCTGTTCATGAGAGCGATTTGAACTTAGATTGAGTGCGATATTGAGGAGTACATGGTCGACGGTAGGAGTCATAGCAAGTCCAGAGTTATCTTGAATGAGCTCATGCTAGCAATTTGATGTCATTTGAACATCGAAAGGTGCGAGAAATTGATGTTCCATTGACTACGATCAAACTTGATTCAAAATATGAGTAAGCCTATGAGCAAGTAATGAGTGCTCGCGTGGATTAGCAATCTTGAATTAATAAATGCAAACCAATGGAACGGACGAATAGTGTTCAAATCAGCGAGGAACAACCCTTGCGTCATTACCAGACATGTTGATTTGGACGGCTTGTCCTGGCTGGAAAATCATGTTTGGATTTGCTTCTTGAACGACAGATATGATCTTTCCATCCTCTAGGCGAATGGTCAGGTTCACCCCATTTCTTTTCGCGGTTGCTTCGGCGGCTTTACTACCGGCATAACCACCTAACAAACCACCACCAATGGCTGCGATATCTGATCCAGAGCCTCCCCCAACTTTCGACCCCAGAATACCACCCACGGCAGCACCTGCAATTGTGCCGATGGCGTTGGCTTGGGTAGAGGCATCAATGGTTACTGGCTCAACTTTTTCTACTGTTCCGTAGTAAACCTGCTGAACTTTACGAGTATCGGACGAGCCGTATGCATCTCCGTACGGGTTAGGTGAGGTACAGCCGCCAAGCAAGACCGCACAAGAAATAGTGAGTAACATGCCTAGCTTGAAGTATTTTTTCATATAGCCTCCGAATAGTTTCTCCACCCAAAGAGTATATACCTCTATTTTGCATGTGCTTTGATGCTTTAGGAAACAATGGCTTAGTGATGTTCTTCCTCAAAAAAATGAATATTTTGTGCGGTGTTAGCTATCTTTGAGTGTATGAAACCCAGAGTAAATGCGCGTAAAGGTAGTAAACCAACACGCCGCACCAAAGATGTACGCAATCACGGCAAAGTGCTGAGGGAACAAACAGAACAGTACGAAGCAACCTATGGTCTCTGTGCCTTCTGTCAGACCGCTCATGTAGTACAGAGATTTGTGCTTGTAGACAGGGTTATCGATACCACGTTTACCTGCCATAATCGCGAAAGCTAAGAAGCTGCTTCCTGTTCCAATAAACGAGAAGATCAAGAATGCGCCCGCAACGGCGTTCTGTTCTGGGTTTGCTAGTACAAAGCCAAATGGAATCAGAGAATAGAACAAGAAGTCTAAGCTAATATCAAGGAAGCCACCCGCATCGGTGATGCCTTGAATTCTTGCCAACGCACCATCTAATCCATCACAAATTCGGTTTAGCAGAATAAACGCTAATGCAAGCGTGTATTGCTCTGCTACCAAGGCAGGAAGCGCAAAGCAGCCAAGGGCGAAGCCAAACAAGGTGGTTTGGTTAGCTGTCACGCCACATTTATCAATCAATTTCGCGCTCTGTGCCAATGGCCACTTAATGATTTTGATACTCAGGCTATCAAGCATGACTTGTCTCCCAAGGCCAGCTCAGGCAGCGACTGCCTTCTGGAATATCGTCTTCATCGTGAGTCACCATTAAAGCAGGAATATTGGCTTGTTGAAGCTGCTCCACAACCCAGTTACGAAACTGTACGCGAAGATCTTTATCCAGCTTGCTGTATGGCTCATCGAGCAATGCAACTTTCGGTTTCGCTAACAACATGCGAGTGAGAGCGATACGCGCGCGCTGGCCGCCTGAGATTTGGTCAGGGAAAGACTCTGCAAGTTTAGTTAGCGAGATGTGCTTCAAAGCCTGCATCGCGCGCTCTTTACGCTCAGCCCCTTTGATTGAATTGGGTAGTGCGAACGCAAGGTTTTCCCACACGGTAAGGTGCGGGAAGAGCAAGTCATCTTGGAATAGGATACCCACCTGACGTTTGTGCGCAGGTAAAGCATCCAGCTTTTCATTATCGAGCGTGATTGAGCCTGAATAGTCGAACTCGGAAGACAGGTGACCAGCAATGGCATCCAACAAGGTGGATTTGCCACAGCCACTTGGGCCCATCAGGGTAACAATTTCACCTTTCTCTACCGTCATGTTGAAGGCAGAGAAAAGTGTGTCGCCATTGGTTTTACGGATGGCGAGGTTTTCGAGACAAAGACTCATTCGGTAGTAAACCTTTAATAGACAACCGACGATACTTAACGTGTAAACGACTAAGTAGAATCGCAAAAGAGAAGAACATTAACGGCAAGAGCGCTTGCCAAATTGCGTAAATCGCGGTGACACGACGGTCGAAGCCACTTGATAGGGCTACTGCTTCTGTTGTTATGGTGCTGATGCGACCGGCCCCCAGCACGAGTGTTGGTAGGTATTGCGCCAAGCTAACACTGATGCCCACCGCCCAAGCAAAAGCGATTGCTGGCAGAAGAATCGGCAGTTTGACTTTTAGCCAAGCCTGCATCGGTGATTTACCAAGGCTTAGGGCAACACGAGTTAAACCGTTGTCGAAGCTGCGCCAAGGACCATCCAAGGACAGATAAACAAACGGGAACGCAAAGAACACGTGAGCCCAGCATACCCAGAAGAAGTACGCGTTGCTGTCGAGATACAGAGTAGCGACCTGCATACCAAACAACACAGAAAGCTGTGGGATCAACATAGGCACAGCGATGATGTAACCCGGCACCTGCCAACGGTAGCGTAGGCGGTACTCATGAGCGATCAGCGCCAATACGAGGGCAACAGATGCACTGATAACTGCAATCAACATGCTTTGCTCTAGCGTGCCAAGAATGCTTTGCCACTCGTATTCCCAAAAACGTAAGCTATAGCGGCTTGGTAATAAGTCAGGAAAACGCCAACGCTGTGCAAAGCTCCACACCACCATCAAAGGCACCATTAACAGTGCGAGTAGAGCAATCATGGAGAACAAGGTCTTACCCGGTAAGCGGAAACCGCTGCGGCCAGAGTATTGCCAGCGTTTGAAGCCTTTGGTGATGCTCCATTCAACAAGTCGTGCAAAACCAATCAAGAGGCTCGCAATGGCAAACAGTACCACCGCACCCGCCGCTGCTCTTGGTAGGAGTGACAAATCAGGATCGTTAAACCATTGCCATACCAAGACTGCAAACGTAGGAGGGTTGGTTGGGCCAATAATTAGCGCCACATCAACAACGGATAAGCTGTAAGCCAGAACAGCCAACATTGGGAAACGCAGCTTCGCTAACCATTGTGGGAAGACACATTTCCACCACGCTTGGGCGGAACTGTAACCCATCGAATGACTGACTTTTTCAATCTTCCCAACTTTTAATTGCTGAAGAATAGGAATGCTCATCAACAATAAAAACGGCACTTCTTTAATAGCGAGCATCACGATCAAACCCAGTGCGTGTGGGTCTTTAATCAACAACGCTAAGTCATTCACCGTTTGTGCATTTGGATCGTAACCAAACATTTGATTGAGCACGCGAACGCCCATGCCTGTTGGTGCGAATAGAAAAGCGAAACCAATAGCAAACGCGACATGCGGCATAGCAAGAAGAGGGGAAAGACTCATTTCAATCTTGCGCCAGAACTTGCTACCCCATGAGGCTTGAAGAATCGCGAAAGTGATCAAACAAGCAAGGTAGCTGCTGAAAATGGCGGAATAGAAAGTCAGTCCAATCGACGTCCACACACCTTCCCAGTCAAACACAGCATGAAAGCCATCCAGTGAAAAGTGGTGCAAACCAATGGGGGGTACATAGCCGAGCGCAGACACCACCACCCCGAGTAGCCCCGGGATGGTTGGTAATATACAAACTGCGATAATAACTAGATACAGCGCTCTTAACATGGGTGTGTATTAATTTCCGTAGCGTTTCAGCCATTCTTTTTCTAACGCTGCTTGCCAGCTTGGGTGTGGCTCAGCGATAGATTTGAACTGTTGAGTATTCTTAGCCGTGCCGGTTAGGTACTGGCTGCTTAGCACTGAAGGATCACCCCAGATGTTGATGTCACCTTTGCGAGATTGTGCCTCAGGGCTTAATAAAAAGTTTATAGCAACTTGCGCGCCTGCACTGGCGTTTGCGTTCCAAGGAATCGCTAAGAAATGGATGTTCGAAAGCGCACCTGCGTCCATCGCGTATGCTTTGGTGCTTTCTGCTAGGTTGCCGCTTGACTGTGCTGAGAAAACCGCGTTCGGGTTGAACGTGACAGCTAGGTCAATCTGACCATCATCTAACAGTTGTACGGTTTCTGCTGTTCCGCCAGGGAACTGTTTACCGCCGCGCCATGCAACAGTGTGGAATTCATCTAAGTAAGCCCATAGAGGCTGCGTAACGGTTTTGAATGCTTCGTCGGTCACTGGTTTTTGCAGTGCAGGATCGTTGTTACTTAACTCAATGAGTAGAGATTTAATGAAGCTAGTGCCATGGAACTCTGGTGGGCGAGGGTAAGTAAGGCGGTTAGGAAACGCTTTTGCGTAACTTAGCATTTCTGCGTAAGAACTTGGCGGGTTGTTTAGCGTCTCTTCATCGTAGATAAAAACAAGTTGGCCGACACCCCATGGCGCTTCTAGGCCATCAGTCGGTTCTGAAAAATCGACATCTACCGGTAGTGTTTTATCGACATATTGCCAACTTGGTAGACCGTCAACAAAAGGACCAAACAGCAGTTGGTTGTCTTTCATTGATTTAAAGTTTTCACCATTAATCCAAACCATATCTACGCTGCCACCGCTGTTCTTCCCTGCGGCTTTTTCTGCGATAAGACGAGTGGTGGTTTCAGAAATGTCGGTGACTTTTACGTGGTTAAGCGTCACGTTGTAGCGAGATTTAAGCTCTTTGCCTGCCCATTGGATATAGCGGTTGATCTCTTGGCTACCACCCCAAGCATGGAAATAAACAGTCTGACCGTCGGCTTGTTGCTCGATTTTTTGCCATTCTTCGGAGTGAGAAGTGGCATAAGAGGAGGTGGCAAAAGTGGTGGCTAAAATGCCAATGGTGCTAAGTAGCTTTTTCATACGTAATCCGTGTTTCTTTATCTTTGTTTTCATTTTGGAGCTTTGTTCGCCTATGTGATGAAAAACGTCTATTTTCAATACTCAACATAGGGGTATAAACAGGCTGAACGCTCCGTTCCCTCTACATGGATAGTAATCTATCTCGCTTTATTATCAACGCGAATTTGATAATAGTTTCATAGAATTATTCGCCTTGTGAGGTCATACCAATTCACGTCAGTTTTTGGTTTTAAAAGTCGCCAAAAGAGGCACAAACTGTGAGCAAATTAGTAAGAATGAAAAGAGTGCAACTCCCGATAAGTCGCACTCTTTTGGCGTCAATAATGGATAGACCGGATTACTTCGCTAATTCTTCCATGTTGATGCCTTTTTTCTTCGCGATGTATTTTGGAATCAGAGACATGCCAAACAGGATAAGACCCGCAACCGCAAACTTCACTAGCAGCATCGCAGACACGCCGTTTGTTGCTATATCACCCGCCATGTAAGCGAAGATAAACGCGCCTGGTGCCATTGTTAGTAGAGAAACCAGAGCGTAAGTGCCAAGGTTTAGGCTGGTTAGACCGTAAGCGTAGTTCTGTAGGCTGAATGGGAATACAGGCACGAGACGCGTCAGGATCAAGAAGCTTGTACCGTTTGCTGCTACGCCATCGTCGATTTTCTTGAAGATTGGGTTATCGCCAAACTTCTTCATGATGGTGTTACGAAGCAGGAAGCGCGCCACGATGAATGCCGCCACCGCGCCAAGCGTTGCAGAAAACAGCGCTAAGATACCGCCTTTGATTGGGCCAAATACGATACCCGCTACGATGGTGAACGCACTGCCTGGTAGTAGGAAAACACATGCAAACACGAATGCTGCTACGAATACTGCGTAACCCCAAACGCCAAAGCTTGCGATCCAATCTTGTAGGCTCTTGATGTCTGTGATGATTTCAAGGATGCCAGTTTGTTTTGCTGCAAATAGAGCGAGAGCGATAACAGCAACAATAAGAGCGATTTTTACGAATTTCATAAGTTCAACTTCACTTAAACCTAATAATTAAAAAGATGTAGCTACAAAAACGTAGCTACAGAGACACATCTACACAGACATACACTTGATTAGGCCCGCTTTAGATTTGTAGCGGTTGAACCAAGCTTTCACAGGGCTAGCGAGCACGTTTACTGGCGGCTCATCACCTTGCATGATTACAGGGCCGAACATCAGATCCAGAATGTGCCAAGATTTCGTACCAACACCCATCATGGATGCGCGACAAGCCGAGCAGTAAACCACAACGTAGTCTGTCTCAAACTCTTCCACGCGGCGTTTGATTACGCGTGTTGCGACGTCTGGGTTTGCTGGCACTACCATGCCACCGAAACCACAACAGCGTGTGTTTTCACGTGTGTGTTCTGGTTCTGAGGTTTTGTAGCCAAGCTCGTTCAAGATCCAGCGGATACCGTCTTGCAGTTCTTTTTCGTAGCGAGTAGAGCAAGAGTCGTGAATGGTGAATACCACGTCACTGTTTTTCGCTTTACCGCGTAGCGCTTCTGGCAGACCGATTTCTGGAAGCAGTTTCCACAATGAAACCGGCTTTTGTGTGCCGCCAGATTTCTTGATCATGCCGTAGCAGCTTTGACACGCTACAATGACTTCTTGTGCGTCTAGCTTATCGAAGTCTGCTTGAAGCTGGCCGTAACGCTCTTTGAACTTCTCAGTTTGGCCAATAGCAGCGGTTGGTTTACCACAACACTTCTGTACTGCGCCCATGTCTGGGTACACTTCTTTTAAGTAGCTCGCAATTGCTGCTACGCCTTCTGGTGAGTAGGATGGCAAGCTGCATCCTGGCATAAATACTTTATTACTCATTTTGTCGATACCGCTCGTTTTGCCATAGTGAAGATTTTTGAGAAGCCCAGCTTCTGGTGCATGTTGATTGCTTTGTGACCCGGCATTGGTGATTCACCATTATTTGCCTTAACAAAGTCAGCACGTGCGCCTAGGAACATTTCCTTCATTGGGAAGTCTTTCGGACATACGATGGTGCACTGGTCACAGGCGTTACATGAGTAAGCCATCAATGGGTCCATTGACTTGTTGTTCACAAAGTCAGAGAAGATGGTCTTCGGACAGTCACTGAAGTCATTCATCATGATGCACTCGGTCATACATAGCTTGCAGCTACATTGCAGACAGCGAGAGGCTTCTTGTTTGATTTGAGCTTCAGTAAAGCCTAAATCCACTTGTGCAAAATCTTGTTTACGCTCTTCAGCGTTACGCAATTCACCGTGTAGGCGAGGGGTATCTACCGTACCTTTTGGTAGTGGCACGTCTAGACGAGATGAGTAGCTGTATTCTTGCTCGAAGTCGCGACCTTCAGTCAGTGGGCGAGTTGTTAGGAAACGTTCAACACTCATTGCGGCTTTGCGACCTAATGCCATCGCTTCAATCACGATGTTACCGCCACACGCGTCACCGGCTACGAAGACGTCTTCTAGGCTAGAAGCTAGCGTTTGTTTATCGACAACGTAACGGCCGCCGCGAGTTTGTTCCAGTGCGCCGCCAGTGATGTCAGCCACAACTTGACCCGTAGCGAAAACAACCGTATCCACAGAGATAGTTTTGCTTTCTTCGCTGTACTGAGGTGCAAAGTTGCCTTGCTCATCAAAGATAGACACTACTTTCTTGATAGTGATGCCGGTTACTTTGCCGTTTTCATGTTCGATAGCAACTGGGCCCCAACCTGCGTTGAACTCGACGCCTTCTTCTAGCGACTCGTCGATTTCGATTTGGCTTGCAGGTAGATTCTCTAGGCTCTCAAGCGAACATTGGTAAACGTCGCTTGCACCGATACGCCATGAAGAGCGCGCGCAGTCCATTGCCACGTCACCGCCGCCGATAACCATCACGCGTTTGCCTGCACGTGGGAATTGGCGAGTTTCAGAAATCTCTTTCAAGTATTCAACTGCAGAGAACACGCCGTCGTTGTCGTGACCTGGTAGCGGAATGATAGAGCCTACGTGTGCACCGTGAGCCAGAATCACAGCATCGTGTTCGCTACGTAGAGTGTCGAAGCTGATGTCTTTGCCGATTTCAACGCCGAAACGAGTCGTCACACCTAGCATTGCTAAGTAGCTGTATTCGAAGTCGATAACGTCACGTGGTAGACGGTATTCAGGGATACCCACACGCATCATGCCGCCGTATACGTCTAGCCTTTCGTAAATCGTTACTTCGTGGCCTTGACGACGAAGCTCAATAGCTGCTTGCGCACCAGCAGGGCCAGCACCCACGATCGCGATGTGCTTGTTGGTTAGGGGCGCGATGTTAAGATCCCAGTGATCTTGGTTATCCAGTTTTTCTGCAACGAAGCGTTTGATGCCTGCAACGCTGATTGGCTGACCGAATTCAGTGTTGCGACGACAAGAAGCCTCACAAGGGTGTGCACAGATGCGGCCAAGCGTTTGAGGTAGGAATAGTTTGCTGCGGATCAGATCCAAAGCACCTTGGAAATCACCTTCGCCTGCCATGCGAACGTATTGTTTTACGTCTGTGTGCATTGGACATGCGGTTTGACATGCTGGATCGGCATCACCCATACAGCCATCGACAATCATTTGCGCGGTGTCGTATAGCTTTTGGCTAAAAATTACATTGTTCATTAACTGCGGTTTCCGTGTTGATTAGCTCTTGCCGTTGATAACGTTCACTTCAGGATTCTTCTGCTCGTAGTGAGCATGGCTGTACTCGATCCATGAGCCGTCGTAGTTGTAGACGCCTTTTGCACCTAATACTTCAGTAAGAATCATGGTGGTGTGGGCAGAGCGAACACCAGACTGGCAGTAAGCGATAACTTTCTTGCCTTTGATGATGTCGCCGTAAAGGGCTTGCAATTCTTCTGCTGATTTCAGCGTTGTGTCTTCGTTTAACGCTTTGGTCCAGTTAATGTGAACACTGCTTGGGATAGTGCCCGGACCGTACGCGCCAGACACCGCTACTTCACCGCTAAACTCGTCGTTGCCGCGCGTATCTAGGATCACCCAGTCTGGGTTGTTTTGCGCTGCGATAACCATGTCTAGCGTTGCTAGTGTGTTGTTGTCTTGTTTCGTGTTCGGAGCTTTGTATTCAACCGCTGCAACGCTTTGGTTTGCAGAGCCAGTTGGGAAACCTGCGCCCATCCAAGCATTCAAGCCACCGTCTAGGTAACGAACGTCTTGGTGACCAAGGTTATGGATTTGCCAGTAAAGACGCGCAGCATCGTGGTGAGAGCCTGCCGCGTAAACGACGATTGTGCTGTCAGTGGTTGCGCCAAAGCTACCTAAGATGGTCTCCATCTCTTCTGTGCTGTTGCTCATACCGCCGAAATCGTAAACGCCTTCTGCCGCAGAGTAATCGTTACGCCACATAGTGTAAGAACCAGAGATAGGGCTGTCTGGCTTGATAGGGTTTAGCGCGCCGATCACAACCACGTCTTTATCACTGTCCATCAGCGATTTCAGTTGTTGTGCAGAGATGAAGTGCTCTGGGTGAGCGTATTCAGTGAACTTTTGCTCTTGTGCTGCGGCATCCACTGTCACTGCTTCAGCTGAGAACATCGTATTGTAAGCTGAGTAGCCAACAGCTGCGACAGCCGCCAACACACCCAACGCAATCGTCGATTTTTTCATGAGTTGCTTCCATATTTTAATTTAAAGTTTTCCTGACGAGTCATTTCGCTCGGCAGTTAGAATTTTTTGCAGCTAGGAAGAAGAAGCATGAACTTTGTAATTTTTCATAAGTGTTCATGGTGTATTAACACTCTTAAAGAGTGCATTTGCATCTAGCCCTTTGTTGGTAGGCATTTTGAGGAAATCGATACTTAGGGGGTATTGTGGTTTCCCACAATAATGAATTCGAATTGATCTAAAGCAACAAACTGATAGGGGGATGTGATGGTAAAATGTGCTACAAACAAATTTTCATATTATTTATTAAGTGATTAATAACCATTCTCATAAATTCGTCCGGTTGATACTCCTTGTTTCCCTTTTCTTCTCTTCTTTTAGTTTTTCGGACGAGCAAAAAACACAAAGAATGATTTATGACGTCGGTGTATTAGCACTGCGCGGGCACGCACATGCGCGAGAAGCATGGCAACCGACTTTAGATTGGTTAGAGGCTCAAAATCCCGGTTATAAATTCAACTTACATACTTACGACTTTGACCAACTTGAAGACGCGTTTTTGCACGGTTGGCTCGATTTCATCCTGACCAGTCCGGGGCAGGCGACCAAGCTTGCTCGTGAATACCCAATCAACTGGTTGGCAACGCAGAAAACGGCTTACAGTGATTTACCAAATAAGTCGATTGCCTCGGTGGTGGTTGTACGTGAAGAATCGCCTTTTAAAACACTGAAAGACATCAATAAAGCCAATGTTGCGGCGGTATCGGAAAAAGCGTTTGGTGGTTTTCTCGCGCTGCGTTATGAGCTCGATAAACTGGGCTACTTCAAATCATCATTCTTTGAAAAGATCCACTTTACTGGCCCACCTACGGATCAACTGATTTTGGACGTGATCGAGAACGATCTCGATGTGGCGATCGTTCCTGCTTGTACTTTGGAGAACATGGCGAAAGAGGGGCGTATTCAACTGCATAACCTACGTGTATTGAATGAGAAGCGTCCCGCAGACTCAGTTTGTGCGGTGAGTACGCCACTGTACCCAAACTGGACGATGGCGATGACGGAACGTGCACCAGTCGATGTTGGTCAGATGGTGGCACAAACCCTATTCGCAATGCCAGAAGACCACCCTGCAGCGATTGCTGCAAACAATGTCGGTTGGATGCTGCCTGCACCGAGCATCAATGTAGATAAAGTTTACAAGCACTTAGACATGCATCCACTGCAAAAATCTTGGGGACAAAAAGCGCAAGAGTGGCTGCATAAGAACCAAGCCATTGCGATGGCGTCTTTACTGACTTTACTGTTGTTGACGGGCTATCACTTTTGGCTGGAGTGGAAGTTTCAGCGCAGTCGCGAAACACTAAAAACCACCATGAACGATTTGCGCCGCAAGAGTTCCATGCTTGAGCACGCGCAGCGAATCACCATAGTCGGTGAGCTTGGTAGTAGCCTCGCGCATGAAATCAATCAACCTCTGGCGGCGATAAAGAACTACAGCCAAGGGGCTAAGGTACGTATGGAGCGAGGTGCTACTGCCGAAGAGATGGCACCAATCCTCGATAAAATTCAACAGCAGGTAACTTCTGCAAGTGACATTATTCAGCGCCTTCGTAGCTTGATAAACAAAACGCCAATTGAAAAGAGCTGGGTGGATTTAGCTTCGTTAATTGAAGAAGCAATGAAGCTGGTGGATTACGAGTTTCAACGACACCGAATTCAATTGGGAGTGCTTTACTCTGGCGAGCCACAAAAAGTCTTTGCTGATGCCACTGGTCTACAGCAAGTCATTCTCAATGTTCTGAACAATGCAAAAGACGCCTGTTTGAGCCATGTGCCGAAGCGCGAAGACTTGTATGTAGATCTCCACGTTAGCTTTTGCGATGAGATGGTGATTATCGATGTGATGGACAATGGCATTGGTATCGAAGAGCAAGAGACACCATTAGATCAAGCCTTCTACACCACTAAAGAAAATGGACTGGGCTTAGGTTTGGCCATTTGCCGTGATGTGCTTGATGCCCATCAAGGCAGCATTCAATTTAGGTCAATTGATCCAACAGGGTGTCAGGTGACCATCGTTTTATCGTATCAGGAGGCTTGTCATGAGTCGTAACCTTTGTTCGCTTTATATCGTTGATGATGAAGAGCCAGTATTAGAGTCCATGGCATTTCTGTTAGAAAGCTATGGCTATGAGGTTGAGACCTTCTCTAGCGGGATAGATTTTCTCAATGAGGTCAATTTGTCTGCGCCTGGCTGTGTTTTGCTCGATAGCCGCATGCCAGACATGCGTGGGCAAGATGTTCACCAAATGATGAACGAGAAACTCAGCCCAATTAGCGTGATTTACCTGACTGGACATGGTGACATTCCAATGGCAGTGGATGCGCTAAAAGATGGCGCACTCGATTTCTTTCAAAAACCAGTCGATGGTAACGCCCTTGTGACGGCGGTGGATGATGCGATGGCGCAGTCACTCAAAAATGGTGAGAAGTTGGGAGCTAAGCAGGTTTTACAGAGTCTCACTAAGCGTGAAAGAGAAGTTCTCGGTTTGGTCGTCAAAGGGATGAAAAACCAAGAGATGGCGGACTTATTGTGCGTATCTTTGAGAACGATTGAGGTGCACCGCTCTAACGTGATGAAGAAGCTCGAAGCAGAGAGCTTAGCGGTGTTGATCCATAAAGTGGGGCATTTAATTTAGCTTCAGTGTATTTTGGTATCGATAAATGAAAGTATTTAGGTCGAAATATTTATTGTAACCTAATGATATTTAGGGAAAGGTTTGCTCAATTGATATCAGGAAGATAACATCAGCAACCAGAATAAACCTTAATCTTGGCTAGAACTTAACTATGTTTGTCGATACCGTTAAAAGCGCTTTTTCTTCTCTGAGTACTCATAAACAAGCGATCGCAAAAGCAACTGCGTTACCCATCCTCCTCTCAATTATTCTGGATCTTCTCTTAAGCAAATCAGAAGGTGACGGTGCTACTGTCTTAGTGCAAATTTTGATGGCATTACTGTCTGCCATTGTGGCAATAAACGTACACAGCATCATTTTGAAAGGCCCTCAATCGGTACCTCAGTGGGGACGTTTCACTTTTGGAAAGATCGAAATGTGGTTTATTGGCCACTACTTGGCAATGACAATCGCAGTTGTCGCGGTTGCGGCGCTTTTCGCCATGATTAATGTAGCACTTGCCGCTATCGCGTTGCTGGTGTTAGGTGTTATTTGCTGCCGACTGGTACTTGTGTTTCCAGCGATTGCCATCGGTAAAGGTGTCTCTTTCCCTTATGCATGGAATCTGACCAAAGGCCATACTTGGTACATGATGAGCGTGGTTATTTTGGTGCCGCTTCTGTTCGGATTGGCGATGTCGCCATTGGCGTTTTTGCAACTACCTTTCTTAATGAGTCTACTGAGCTTTGTAGTCACCATCATCGGGATTGCAATTCTGTCTAAAGCGTATGAGCAATTGAGTGGTTTTGACGGGGAGTCTTATTCTCAGCAGTCATTCTGATGATAAAAACCGAAAGCAAAAAAAGCAGCCATTGGCTGCTTTTTTAGAGACTTATTCTGTCAGAGACTGATTGCCTCGAAACGAATATAGGATTAGTTTACCCAATCACGCAATTCGAACGTTAGTTCGTGGTCTGCGTTTTTCAGTACTAGACCTTCGTTAGTCAGAGTAATGTTGCTCCAATCAGAAAGCGTTTCAGACATTACTTTTTCAATCTTCATTTGGTCATCCATACACATCATCATGGTCATACCCATTTTTTCGATGCGTAGTTGGTTGTCTTTCAGTTCAGCTTGACCGAAGAAGTTGTTACAACCAGCGTTGCCGTTTGCCGTCAGGTTTTCACCAATCTCTAGGCGAGGTGCTTTTTGACGCTCTTTCAGTTCGATGTTATTGCCATCGATTTGAACCAACTGCCAGTTATGGTGCTGTAGATCTTGAGCCGTAATTTCTTTCACATTGTCACCATTGCTAGCGCATGCAGTCATTAGAACTGGAAGTGAGATTGCTGCTACTAACGTTTTTAGGCTAAGCTTCATTTTATTGACTCCGTTTTTAGAAAACGTGGTAAGTATAGGTAATAAAACACTGTTTTTGTCAGCATACGGTTATGGTTTCGTATGTTTTTAAACACGGCGTATTTTATAACAGAGATCCCATTCTCGGTATTGAAATTCACCGAAAACTTCGAAATTTCTTATGGTTATTTGATTATAAACGTATCGGACTTAAATAAGTGAACGGAAGAACGGGTTGAGCATGGAGCAATTGGAGTTTTTTACCGTCCAAAGTCCTTGTGTCGGAGTTTGTACTTCTGACGAAAAAGGTTACTGCAAGGGATGCATGCGTAAAAGAGAAGAGCGGTTTAATTGGCTGAGCTTTACTCCTGCGCAGCAGTTGCACGTCATTAAGCTGTGTCGACAACGATACAGAAGAAAGGTGTTAGCAGGGAAGAGTAAAAAAGAAGTGCCTCGCGATGATGCATCACCACAACAAGATCTGTTCTAGCTTTTTTATTTCTATTTTGATTGTTCTCGCTCCATAACGATTCCCGGCCCAGTCTGAAATTCTTATCCATAAGAGCCGGGAACTTCCTATCCATTTTCTCGCCCAAAGATATGAGCGTTTGGCGTTACTTTAAAGACCATTGGTCGCTTACCCAGCCTCCTGCTTGTTCGTCGAAGTGACTACCTGCAAAGCGATGATTTTGTTCCACGTCTAATTTACTGGTTGGCAATTCATCCATTAGTTGATGTATGTATCTCGCCATAGGATCAGTACACGCTTCGCGCTCTCTACGAGTGACCACTTCTTTAATTAATTGCAGTCTATAGCTGTTGCTGGCTCGTTTCATTTTGACCTCCAGAACTCGATGGCAGCAGTTTGAACACATTGGCGTTCGGGTGGCTGCTCATTTGCGGGAGCGTAGAAGCCCATCGCTTTAGTTTGAAGTCTGAGAGACAAATTGTTTGAGAGCAGTGTTTGTAACGCCATTCGCACCTTTCTTAGAATCATTAGCTATGTTAATCAAAAAGAGTCATAAATCACAGTTAATGAATCTGCATATATGAAAGACCTTATCAAACATAGAAGTCCTACACAGAGGCGTCAATAACACAAATGAACATTTTTTGAACGATTTGTGAAGGTGGTGTTTTATCAGAGATTT
The DNA here is from genome assembly GCF_030248515.1 of Vibrio sp. D401a. NCBI lineage: Bacteria > Pseudomonadati > Pseudomonadota > Gammaproteobacteria > Vibrionales > Vibrionaceae > Vibrio > Vibrio sp. D401a. The sequence goes on from NZ_JAHGAI010000012.1 coordinate 216,405, forward strand.
AGCGCTAATAAAAAACCGGAGCTTTACGGCTCCGGTTGGTCTTCGGGTCAGTCTGACGACCTTTGTTTCAGTTGTTAACTAACTGAGTGGACGTCGACAACAAGTTAAAGCAATTATGCTTGTTTAGTTACTTGCAGATGGACAGCCTTTAACAGCTTGACCGTTACTGAAGTACTGAATGTTGTCTAAGTTTTTATTGAAGTCTTCAGCTGAGATCTGAGGGTTGTTCACAAAGAACTCACGCAGAACAGAAGCGTCAGTCATCTGCGTAGACTCAACGTCGATGATTGGGTAGTTATCACCACCTGCTGCGCTGAAGCTGATTACAGAGAATGTGTACGTTGCTGCAAGATCGAAGCCTTTGCCGTTGATGTCAGTGATTGTTACGTCGCTAGCATCACAATCAACAGATAGCGTGATGTTATCTAGTTGAGCGTATGCACCAGAACCTGCAGACTTAGTTGCTACTACGTCTAGGTACTCTTTCACTTCTGCACCAGTCATGGTTGCTTTCGTTACAAAGTTACCGAAAGGCTGTACTGTCAGTACATCGCGGTAAGTGATGTCACCCGTTTGGATTGAATCACGAACGCCACCTGAGTTCATCACGCCGAAGTCTGCATTTACTAGGTTGTAAGTACGGTACGCTTCGCCCAATAGGTGACCAAGGTTAGTTTGCTGTGAGCGAACTGTAGTACGGTCGCCTTCTAGCTTGCCGTCAGTTTCAGAAACTTTAACGTCTAGAAGATCTTGGCCTTGCTGTTGGTAAGGAAGAAGAATTGACTTAACTGTTGCGTCAGGCTTGATTTCTTCAGTGATGAACTGGTAATCACCATTTTCATCTTTGGCTTTTAGGTTTACTGGAATTAGCGCGTAATCTGCTAGGTGTAGTTTACCGTCGTAGTATTCAAAATCTGCACGGCCAACGTATTTACCCCACTCATGCGCTTGCATGATGTAAGTGCCGTTTTGTTGGTCTGGTGCACAATCGTCGCCTGGTTTAAAGTCAGCGTATTCGTTAGTGCCTGGTTCCATACACACAGGGTTTTGTGAGTGACCACCGATGATTGCATCAAGCTCACCTTCTTTAAGAGAGCGTGCCAGCATTACATCACCCGCCGCTTCACTACCGTGGTTACCGTCTTGGTAGTGACCCATGTGCGTAGTTGCAAATACTAGGTCAACTTTTTCGTTAGCTTCGATTTCAGCAAGTGTTTTTTGGATTTCAACTTGTGGGTCTTCGAAGTAAATGCTTGCTACATTGTCAGGGTTAACTAACTTCGCAGTATCTTTTGTAGTAAGACCAATTACTGCAACTTTAAGACCGTTGATAGTAAACACTTTGTAAGGAGCAAAGTAACGTTCATCAGTTACTTTACCGTCAGCATCTTTCTTATAGATGTTTGCTGCTAGCATTGGGAAGTCAGCAAGTTCTGCTTGCATGTCTAGGACATCTAGAGAGTTATCAAACTCGTGGTTACCTACTGCCATTGCGTCGTAGCCAAGAAGGTTCATACCTACGAAGTCTGGCACTGCGTCTTGCATATCTGACTCAGGAACACCAGTGTTGATGTCACCACCTGAAAGTAGGATTGACTCACCGCCATTAGCTGCAACTTCGGCACGAATTGACTCGATAAGAGTTTTACGTGCTGCCATGCCGTACTCACCTTTACTGTTTTCCCAGAAACGACCGTGGTTGTCGTTAGTGTGTAGAACAGTGAATTTAGTACATGAATCTGCTGTTTCACAAGTAACTGGAGAGTTATCGCTGTCTGAGCCACATCCTGCTAGTGCTGCGCCGACTGAAAGCACCAAAAGAGATTTGGAAAACTTCATAGGGGATCCTTTCTGTGTGATTTTGATTTAGTTACGGCGTGAAATATACGGAAAAAATATTAAACTTTAGTGATCAGAGTCTTATTTATACTTCTGTCGACGAAAGGAATTAACGAGGCTGCTACCTAAGTCTACAAATAAACAGAAATGGTATTTTGTGGTTGGGAGTTAAATTTAAGTTTTTATTTTGTGAGTGACTTAATTGAATTCATTTTTCTAATGTGAATCAATACGCATTTTGGTGAGATATGAAGCAAACTTTGGTGATTATTTTATCAGATTAATGTCTTCTTACCCTCAATGAAACAAATAGTTAAGATTTTTCTGTACGCTGTGTTGAGAGGAAGGGATGCTCAAAAAAACAACCACACTTACCGCGGAAATCGATTGCTCATGGCAAAGACTGTTCAATGCGAGCGGCAATTTGTACAACGGCTATTCTTATGACCCGCACTATTGGCAAAAGTTCTCTGAACTTTGCGCTGTATTTCTATACCAATCGGGTAGCGTCACATATATTTCTTGCCCAGAAAGTTTATGGGAAACAATTAAACATGTTCACCCAAATGAGCTGGAGAGAAAGCTCAATGATCAGCAATTGTTCTGTGAATTTGATGATGTCGACTACTATTTATTTAATGATAATAGTAATAATAAAGATGATGGGATAATTCCTCTCTCGATCGAATCTGATCTCGAATTACTTGAATCTTTTGTTAGCCGAATGAGCGAAGAAGATATCCTTAAAGCGGACTTTGACCTCGATAGCCATTTCTTTTACGGCATATTTGACAAAAATGAGCTGGTCGCGGTGTTGGCTTCTTATTGCTATAAAGGGAAAGAACCGTTTGAATCTTTATCCATATTGGTTTCTCCTGAAGCAAGAGGAAAAGGGTATGGAAAACGCCTGCTCAGTCATTTAATCAATGAAGTGAAGTTGAGGCAGCGTAAAATCAGGTATCGAGTAAATATCGAAAATACGCCTTCGATAAAGCTTTGCCAGTCTTTTGGGTTTGAAGCGTACAGTCGTCAAAGGGTGTTTACTCCGGAGTAATGGAAAGTCAAGCAATGGAATATACAGTTAGAAATGCAATTAGAGATGAAGCGGGTCAGATCGCCAAAATACACGTCGATTCATGGCAAGTCGCTTACAAAGGGTTAATGCCTCAAAGCTACATCGACCAATTTACTCGAGAGCGTAGAGAGCGAATGTGGACTCGGGTTATGACGGAGCAACTGGCGCATCTCATTGTTGTAGAGAAGCAGAAGGAGATTGTCGGCTTTTTGAGTTATGAGCTGCCTAATCACTCCAGTGAAGATAAAACGGCTATTGTGACTTGCTGCTATGTATCTCCCTTATACTTCGGGCAAGGTGCTGGTAGTGCTCTGATCGATGAATTAGAAACTCGCTTGCTCTCAACGCCAGTGATGCAAATCAGTCTTAAGGCGTTGGACAGCAATAAGCAAGGGCTTAATTTCTACAAGAAGTGCGGTTTTGTACGTTCTGGAGAGGAGGAAGCGGAAGTCATTGATGAGATGACACTCAACGATGTTACGTTAGTGAAGTATATAGCACGAACGTGATAACTTACTGGTGAAGGATGTGCTGCGCAGCGTTTGGTAGAGTAAGCTGCTGGCAATGAAGATAAAATTGAGAAAAGAGGAAGAGAATTTACTTTTCCCTAAATAGTAAAACCCCGGAGGTGGTAAGTCTCCGGGGTTTTGAAATTTTTTAGATGTCTCGGTTGGTAAGTCCGATAATCTTTTATGCAAAAGGTTTGGATTTTATCCGTTAATTCCTTGGTAGGGAATTAGATACGGATGAAGTCCATGTGCTCAACTTTTGGCTTGTAAGCGTGACGTTGAACGTCTTGTGGCTTAACTTTAACTTCAGCGCCGTCGATAACTAGAACGATGCCTTCGTAGAACGCTGGCTTGTCCATTTGGTTAACGATGTCGTCGTGGTTAAGAACGATAGCAACTGCTGCTTCTTCACCGCCGTATACAACTGCAGGGAATTTGCCAGCGTGACGTAGGCGGCGGCTCGCACCTTTACCTAGTTCAGTACGTACTACTGCTTCGAATTTCATAGTATTTACTCTCAAATTAGTAAAAAATAAAACTTCACGACACAATGCGACCTTGTGTTCGTGGTAAAGCTTGAAACAGGAACTGTTCAAGCGAGCGCGGATACTATCATCCTGCTCTGAATTCAGCAACCGAAATTGTACCTAAATCACCAAAAAGCCAGTAATTCTTCTTGCAGAAGAGTGTCGTTTTTGCGGCTCGGGCAAAAGTTTGCTCACATTGCGCTGATTTTAACCGATTTTGCTTTTTTTGTTCGCACGTTTTATTCCTCTTGCAGTCAATTCTCTTGCTGAACGAAATCATTCATTAACAAAATGAACGCAAAATGAATGTTGGCCTCAGTAACCGTTAAGTCACTCGGTTCTATTCTCCATCGTAAATAAACGGATAACCTCAATGGAGCACATTATGGATTCAGTTAGTATCGTTGTAATTACCTTGAATGAAGAAAAACGTATTGGTCGACTACTTGAAGATTTAACCAAGCAAACTCACCAAAAATTTGAAGTGATCGTGGTGGATTCGAACAGCGAAGACTCGACGAGAGAGGTCGCGCAAGCTTACGATGGCTCACTACCAGAACTGACTGTTCATCATATGGAAACGCGTGGTGTCAGCTTAGGACGCAACACGGGAGCAGAACTTGCAAAATATGAACGTATTCTTTTCTTAGATGCGGACGTGCGCTTACCGAGCGATTTTCTGAGCCGAGCAATGGGTAAATTGGAAGGTGCGAAGTTGGAAGTAGCAGGTGTTTATATGGGATCAAACGATCTGCCAATGGCACATAAGTTAGGCTACGGTCTGTTTAACGCAGGTTTGTTTATTACTCAATACACATTTCCAACCGCAGTAGGGGCATGTATTTTCTCTACAAAACGTGCGCATAAAGAGATCAATGGCTTTGATGAGTCCATCACGCTTTGTGAAGATTGCGATTATGTAAAGCGAGCTTCAAAAACATGGCGTTTCCGCTTCTTACCTATGACTTTTGAATTCGATCCGCGCCGCCTTGATCAAGACGGTTTCTTTAAAATGGGCATGACCTATTTCAAAGCTAATATGCGTCGATTCTTCTTTGGCGAGATGCGTAATAACGAAATGGAATACAAATTCGGCCACTATAAAGATCAACACTCATAATCGTCGGGGGCTGCATGCTGGGAGCGATCAGTCTGTTCTTCGGGGCTCTGTTAGATGCGACGATTGGACCTAACCTCTTTATCCCGGGCGAGCCGTTTTTGCTCGCTGCGGGCTATCAATTACACCAAGGCGTCATTTGGGGCGTCGTCGCCGTTTTATTGGGCGGTTGGATTGGCGACCAACTCAGTTATTTTATTGGCAAACGTTCTGGCTCTAAAGCGCAGAGGAAGCTTATTCGGTGGCAAACCAAGACGAAGCGCCCAATAGCCCGTTGCCGTTTGCTGATGAAAAAACGCGGCAATGCCATTTTGATCTTTGCACGCTTACTCGGACCTGTTGCTTGGGTCGTGCCATTTATGGCGGGTTCCGTGAATGTGAGTTGGAAGCGTTTTACGGTCTGTTCATCAATTGGATTGATGCTCGGTGTTGGACAGTTTGTCGTTGCAGGGTATTTGCTTGCCGCGGGTCTTAACACATGGATTCCACTTGATTCCATTAAGTTCATCCTGTTTGAACACAAGCTTCTTATCGCCTCAGCGCTCATCGCTTCTGTATTCGCCTTTGTGGCTTGGAAGAAAAACTGGTCCCGTAAATGGAGTAAATCCCTAACAGCTTTAGTGCTCTGTTTAGTTGCTGCGAATTATGGACACTTTTTCTATTTAGCAGACTACAATGTAGAACAAACCGATGTTACTAAAAATCAACCGATAGTACTTGATGATATCGGCTTTAAGGTTTATCCGGGGCGCTCGAATGTGTTTGACGCCCAGGCAGTGAACTTGGTGTATGTTGGTGAATCCCCGAGAAGCCTAATGCAAGAGCTAGGCTGGCTAGAGAATAAAACCTTCTCGAGAAACGACATCGAGCTAGCAGATTATGTGAGTTTGTTGAAGCAGAAACTGCCGCCCGTTTCTGATCTGTTTTGGAATGGCAAGCCACAGTCGATGGCATTCCAAGAGCCCGGAAGTTTGCTAAAACGTTCTCATATCCGCTGGTGGCAAGCAGGTTTAGAATCAAAGTCTGGTCAGCCGATTTGGGTTGGAGCGATTAGCTACGATGACGGTCTCAAGTTGGCGCATTACTCAGGCATTGTGACGGTGTTGCATCGAATAGATCCTAATGTGGACAGCGAAAGAGACCGTCTAGCGAATCAAATTGAAGTGAGTGATTTAGCGTTAGTGGGGGAGTTATATTCGCTGGCACAGCCTGTTGCAATGGACAGTAAGCATGACTATTACTCTGATGGAAACGTGTTGTTGATTAGCGAGCCGTCGTTAGCTCTAAATTTAAGTAGCCAGAGCTCAATCTAGATACAAAAATGGCACCTAGCGAATAAATCGATAAGTGCCATTTTAAAGCGTTACTGTGAGTGGCTGATGTAAGCGACTTAAGCGCGGCTCTTTTGCAGAATCAATGTGGCTTTTAAACCGCCCATTTTGCTCTCTGATAGTTCAAGCTGACCGCGGTAACTGTGCGCCATTTCACTGACAATGTTTAAGCCCAAACCGGAACCCGGCGTCGTTTCATCCAGTCGGTAACCACGCTTTATCACTTGGCATAATTGCTCCGCAGGGATCCCCGGGCCGTCGTCTTCAATCATGATATGAATGTTGTCTTTATCTAGCGTTGAGTGAACACGAATGATGCTATTCGCCCATTTGTAGCCATTTTCCAGTAAGTTACCCACCATCTCATCCAGATCGGTTTTCTCTACCGCAACATTCAAATCAGAATCAAGCTCGTTAATCAGTGTGACGTCACGATGTGAGTAGACCTTGTCAAACGCCATTGATATGGCATCAACACGCTCTGAAGGGTTCGATTTCACCGAAAGGATGTTCATTGAACCCGCCATACGAGCACGACCCAAGTGATAATCGATGTGTTGTTGGATCTGTGTGATTGGTGCGTTCAAGCGTTCTTGTTCTTCAGGTGTGAAGTTTTGCACTTCGTTTTTTAAAACCGAAAGTGGTGTTTTTAGCGCGTGAGATAAGTTTCCCGCATGATTTCGTGCACGTTCAAGCAACTCTTGATAGTGAAAGAGCAGAGCATTGAGGTCAGAAATTAAAGGTGAGATTTCTTTCGGGTACTCTTCTTCCAAGCCCTTCTTATTACCTGATTTAAGCTCGGCTAATTCTCTTTGCAGCTTGGTCAGCGGGCTTAAAGACCATGCGATTTGTAGCAAGATAACCGCAAGAACACCGGCAAACAGCAATCCTAAAATGATCCAAAGCTGCCCTGTTAAAGACTGGATTGTGCCTTCAATTGGGTCTTCGTCAATACCGATGATGACATTAATGGGACCATCATAATCTGGCAGATAAAGGGTCTTTTTCAACGTGATCAGTTTTTCATCACGAGCACCAAAGGCGTCTTTATCTAACCCTTTGTACTCGATTTTCTTATCCCATAGGGAGCGCGAACGCTCTAGGCTTGTGTCCGTCGATGCGCTCCAGTAAAGACCACTGTATGGACGATTAAATCTAGGATCGGAAAGCTGAGTAGGCAGGGTTAGTTGGCCTTTGCTGTCGACTTCGAGCTGGGCGGCAATCTCGTCCATGTAGACATTCAATTGTGATCGAGTGTCATCTACCATGTAGACGTAGACTTGGGTTGGGATTGTCACCCCAGCGGCGAGGATCATCGCTGTGAGCCAAACGACCGCCGCGAGTACTAAGCGACTTTTGATACTCAGCCGCTTAAGAATGTGCATGGGAAGTTTGTTTTTATTCCGCATTCAATTGATACCCGAGTCCACGAACTGTCTTAATGATTTTCGGTGCAATTTTCTTACGAATACGACCGATGAACACTTCGATGGTGTTTGAATCACGGTCAAAATCTTGTTTGTAGATATGCTCTACCAACTCGGTACGAGAAATGACTTTCTCTGGGTTGTGCATAAAGTAGGCGACAACTTTATATTCCAATGCGGTTAAGCTGACCGCTTGTCCTTGCCACAGTACTTTTGAGGAGCGAGTATCTAAACTCAAATCACCAATCTGCATGACAGGAGAGGCGTTACCTGAAGCGCGGCGTAATTGAGCGCGAAGGCGTGCAGTTAGTTCAACCATTTCAAATGGCTTGGTTAGGTAGTCGTCTGCACCAGCATTCAAGCCTTCAACACGCTGAGATAATGTGTCACGGGCACTCAAAATAACAACTGGCGTATTAATGTTTTCGTCTCGAATACCTTTAAGGACCGTTAGACCATCTAGTTTTGGCAAACCTAGATCGAGCACAATTGCATCCCATTCTTCAGAGGTCGCACGGTAAAGCGCATCGATGCCATCTTGGGAAAGTTCTGGTACCCAGCCATTGTTTTCCAATGTTTCTAAAATCTGTTCGCCTAGGCGAGGTTCATCTTCGACAACAAGTATTTTCATATTCTTTCTTCTAATTATGTTTGGATATCGATTACTGCGGCTTAAGAGCTTTATTGAAGTTACGTCCTTTTATCTCGAGCATTTCTAGTGTAGCGGCATCGTATTCCACCTTTATCACACTGTCATTGAACAAGATCTTAAGTTCGTAAACCCATTCGTCATCGTCTTCTTCAAGTTCAACTTTAATAATACGCCCATATAAATCATTCTCCACTGCTGCGTACATATCAGAGAACGGGCGGATATAGCCTTTCTGAACGGCGCGGTAGACTTCATCCTGATCTTCATCGAACTCAATTCGTGTCCCCGGTTTTTCGACGTCACGAACGATAGCGTGACCATCTTTGTCATCATGATGGTCTTTGTGATCGTGGTGATCAGCAAAGCTTGGTGCAGACAATAAAAGCGGAAATATAGCTAGCAGCACGGAAAGTTTGCGCGGAGTGAAGGAGATAGACATGGCAAAGCCTTTTTCAATGAGTTACGACGATTATATCGTGCTGTACATGAACAGAAAGTGAATTAGTGAGCATTCGCTTATCTTAATTCGTCGTCAAAGATCTTGTCGCGCAGCTTCCAGAAACGGCCTGACTTACGGGCAATAACAAATTGCGGTAGACGGAAACGATGCTGGTTGGCCACCACTTTAGTTGGCGATGCTTCTTCAAACGGACGATGTTTGTCGGCGAGGTGGGGGCGAACAAACTGGTCTTTGAAATTTTGCTTCTGTTTTTTGGTATTCAGTGTCCAGAACTCATGCACCAGTGCATTGCCTTCGCCTTGATAGGTTTCACCAGAATACGTCACTTTCAATTGTGATTTGCCATCACTGGATTTAAACACCGTCAAATCCATTTCTGTACATTCAAAGATCAGCGCGTCTTTTAGGTTCAATGCTTCTTTGAGCTTTTTGTCTGGGTCAACAAGAGTGGCATCACACTCATGGCAAATACGCGCTGCAATATCGTTATCAGCACCGCACTCACCGCAGTATTTGGCTCTAAAACGGTAACCGCAATGCTCGCGCTCTCCTGTTTCATCGTCTTCAAAATACCCTTGGCAGCGGCGACCAAAGTGTTCCAGCAAAAAGCCGTTGCTGTCTAACTTACCCCAGAAGTTGTTATTAAAGCCGCAAGCAGGGCAAGGGATGGTGATGATCTCGCTGGTGGAGTCAGGCTTCGGATCACCGACTTCAGGTTGGTATAAATCGTAGCTGTTACCAGCGTAATCCAGTACTAAACATTCGGATTTGCCCTCCGACAGGCGCAAACCACGCCCGACAATCTGTTGATATAGACTGACGGATTCGGTAGGGCGAAGAATCGCGATTAAATCCACATGTGGTGCATCGAAGCCCGTGGTCAGAACGGACACGTTGACCAAGTACTTAATTTCACGGTTCTTGAACGATTGAATAATGGTATCGCGTTCGGGTGTTGGCGTATCACCAATCACAATCGCGGTTTCGCCTTCTGGCAACAGACCGTGGATTTCTTGTGCATGGCGAACCGTGGCAGCAAACACCATCACGCCTTTACGTTCTTTGGCGTATTGAATGATTTGTTCAACGATCTGTGGTGTCGCACGTTTAGCTTTGTCGATCACCATGTCCATTTCGGCTTCTTTGTATCGACCTGTGTTAGCCGGTTTGAGCTGCGAGAAGTCATAAGATAAGACGGGGGCGTCCATCATACGAGCAGGTGTTAAGAAGTTTTCATCCAGTAAGTAACGAATAGGGAGCTCGAAGATGCAGTCACGGAAAAAGCGTGACTCTTCAGTTCGAACCTGTCCACGGGTGTGGTACTGGTAAATCCAGCCCATGCCTAAGCGGTATGGGGTAGCGGTTAATCCCAAAACTTTAATGCCAGGGTTAAGCTCTCTTAGATGAGTGATCACTTTTTGATAGCTACTGGTTTTTTCGTCTGGCACGCGATGGCATTCATCAATGACCAGTAAAGAAAACTGGTTCTTGAAAGAATCTAGGTTGCGCACCACGGATTGAACCGAGGCAAACACCACTTGTTGATCGGTTTCTTTTCTCCCAAGCCCTGCTGAGAATATCGATCCTTTTAGACCATACCCTTCGTACTTTGCATGGTTCTGTTCCACCAGCTCTTTTACGTGAGCAAGTACCAACACGCGGCCCTTGGCAAGCCTTGCTAACTCTGCAATGACCAAGCTCTTGCCCGCACCTGTAGGCAGCACAATGACCGCTGGTGTGGAGTGTTTACGAAAATAGTGAATCACCGCTTTTACAGAGTCGGCTTGGTATGGTCGAAGGGTGTACATGAAAATCTGTGAAATTGCTCAACTATTCGAATTAGGATCGCTATAATACCCGACCTTAAACATTAGAGGTATTCATGCGTTTAGATAAATATTTGTGTGATGGACTGGGTGCGACTCGCAAGCAGGCAACGAAGATCATCAAAAGTGGCGAAATAACGGTTGATGGTGAAGTACAAAAGAGTGGTGCGTTCAAAGTACCAGAAGGTGGTGTGGTTGAATGGGAAGGGCGCGAAGTAGGTGCTCCTGGTCCTCGTTACATCATGTTGTACAAGCCTGCGGACTTTGTATGTTCGCATGAAGATGGGCACAACCCAACGGCGTTTGTTCTACTGGATGAGCCAAAGGTAGAAAACTTGCACTTTGCTGGTCGTTTGGATGTCGATACCACCGGTCTTGTGTTGATCACTGACGATGGTCAATGGTCTCACCGTATTACGTCACCAAAACACAAATGTGAGAAGACGTACCGAGTATGGCTAGTGGATGCGATTCAACCTGATTACGTTGAGAAGTTTGCTGAGGGTATTGAGCTACGCAACGAACGTGAGCCAACACTGCCAGCACATCTTGAGATCGTTGACGAAGCCGAAAACGAAGTGTTGCTAACTATTGTGGAAGGCAAATACCACCAAGTGAAACGTATGTTTGCTGCGCTTGGTAACAAAGTTGAACATCTTCACCGTGAGCGTATTGGTTCCATTGTGCTGGATGACGCACTTGAGCCGGGTGATTACCGCTTCTTAACAGAAGAAGAAGTTGAATCAGTTGTGAAATAACTCAATCTGGTTGGAAATAATCACTGTTCTGGGAAATTGTTTAATTCCTGATAGGAACTAGTCTTTTGATGAGAAATTACTCAGAATGGTGTTTCCTACCAAATCAGTCTTAGTGTCTGAGTAAGACGCTTATTCGCCGCTCGTAAACGCAGGCAGAACTGTATTTAGTCTGAGAAATCCTTTTCTCTTGTTGGTTCTTACTGACGATAAGTACAGACGGTGTTCACGTCACCGCCTCTTCGTTTTAGCTCGGTTACTTTGTCGTTCTGCATACTGATCATGCAGGTTTTAGCGTCGAGTTAGTCAAGACCATCTTGGTATACTTTCGTCTTTTATGATCTTCTCAATAGTAAGGAGACTATGCGCTGTAATTCGTGACTGTTACGGATTCAGGGTGAGAGAAGCGTCAATCATCTATCTCAATCAATGTGGAATGTTGATGGGAGGACACAACAAGAGGTAAGGCAATGACAGAAAAAGCCCAAAGTGCTCCCCAGTCACAAATCAGTTTTTTATTATTCCTTGTACTCGGTGCAATTGGTGCGTTGACGCCACTTGCTATCGATATGTACCTGCCAGCTATGCCAACCATCGCGAAAGATCTTGGTGTAACCCCAGGTGCGGTACAAATTACGTTAACGGCTTATACGGCAGGCTTTGCGATAGGTCAGTTGATTCATGGTCCGTTAGCGGATAGCTATGGTCGCCGACCTGTACTCATTTTAGGTGTGCTCTTTTTTGGTTTGGCCGCAGTAGTCAGTGCAACCACTAACGGTATCGATGCGCTTACCTATGTGCGTACAGCGCAAGGTTTCGCCGGCGCTGCCGCGGCTGTGATTATCCAAGCGGTTGTGCGCGATATGTTTGACCGTGAAGATTTCGCGCGTGCAATGTCATTCGTCACCTTGGTGATCACGATTGCGCCTTTGGTAGCGCCGATGATTGGTGGTCACCTCGCGATCTGGTTCGGTTGGCGTTCAATCTTTTGGGTGCTCGCTATCTTCGCGGTTGTGGTGATCTTGCTTGTTCTATGGATGATTCCAGAGACATTGAAACCAGAAAACCGTCAGCCATTAAGATTCAGAACCACGATTCGTAACTATGCACGTCTGTGTTCTAACCCTGAAGCGTTAGGGTTAATGCTCTCAGGTGCGTTCTCGTTCTCAGGCATGTTTGCATTCCTGACTGCGGGTTCATTTATATATATCGATTTATACGGTGTTCGGCCAGACCAATTTGGTTACCTATTTGGCTTGAACATTGTGGCAATGATCATCATGACCAGTCTCAATGGTCGCATGGTGAAAAAGGTCGGTTCCCATTTTATGCTGCGCTTCGGTCTAACCATCCAGTTGATTGCTGGTATTGGACTGTTTGCTGGTTGGATGCTTGATCTTGGTTTGTGGGGCATCGTGCCATTTGTAGTGCTGTTTATTGGAACCTTGTCTACGATTGGTAGTAACTCGATGGCGCTGCTGCTAAGTGGCTACCCAACGATGGCAGGCACTGCATCTTCACTTGCTGGTACTCTGCGCTTTGGCACAGGTTCATTGATTGGTGCGCTTGTTGCAGCAATGCCCGGTGGCGTTGCGTGGCCGATGATCGTTGTTATGTTTGCTTGTTCAGTGCTGTCTGCACTGTTTTATTGGACTTTAGGAAGAAAGGCGTAATGTCTAATTACACCAAAGAAATTCAAAACTTAGTTAACGCTGCTTTGGCAGATTTAGACCAAGAGCACCGCTCAGGTAAATTGGCCAATGCGCCAGTAGCGAACAACCATTACTTAGTTCGTTGGGTAACCAAGGCGCTGAAATCACAACGTTTTGGTCGCACTGTGGGTGATGACCTTACTCGTTGGCAAAAAGCAGGTCGTTCGAAGGGCAATGATGCTGGATTAATGTTTATATTCAAACGCATCTCTGCTTTTTACGGGCAGTTTTTTCCAGAAGGTGAAGAACCTAAAGTGATCAAAGATTCTGACATTGAAGCGTTCTTGGATCTTATGGAACAGGCTGGTTGGGAAGTGTCTACGTCTGAACAACTAGTTGGTTGCGGTAAAGTACAAATCTTTACTGAAGGGCAAAACTCATTAGCATTGTGCGCAGACCAATGTGAAAGCTGTTTTGATGGTGAACTATTGGTAAAACCGATGAGTTGGTTTGTTCGTGGTAACCATGCGGAGTTTGTTGAGAAAGCATCGCAAGCAGGCTACATGGTTCATAAGGTGACCGATTACAAATCGATGGTGAAATACCACGGCGAATACCTAATCTTCCCTGCGAATGAAGGTAATCAATTGGCAGAGATTCCTCTGTCATTTAAAGCTGACTAATTCGTCTATCGCATCATAAAAAATCGGAGCCAGTGCTCCGATTTTTTATGTGTGCGATCTATGTCGACTTAAGGCATGTACATATCATTAAGCTTTGATACTTCTTTGTGCTTTCTGCGTTTGATGAAGTAGTTAGAAACCACACCGAACATCAACACCAGACCACAGAAACCGTACACTTGCATGATAGTCGGATCGCTTGAGACAAAGCCAAAGTCTGAGAACATCACGTAAGCGCCCAATACCATGTAGATGATTACCGCTGATGCTTCAAAGCGGAATGACCATGGCGTCACATCGATATTCTCATTTACTGGCATTACGTAGTCTGTATCACGCGGCATGAAGTGACCAATCGCAAACATCAGAGCAGTACACACGACGAATAGAATCGCCAATTGGTGTAGGAAGTGGATTGGTGTACCAAAGACCAATTGCATCGCAGCGTAAGAGCTAACAAATACGACCAAAGCAACTTTAGCGGCAATAGCAGGAACACGTTTTGAAATGTAGCCCACAAACACGATAGTGAAGATAGGCACACTAAAGAAGCCCGCAACCATTTGTAGGTATTGGAACAAGCCTTCTGGTGCGTACATGATGAAAGGGGCAATACAGACCGAAATGATAGCAATGATAACGCCGAAGATGCGGCCTTTACCGACTAACTCTTCATCCGATTTGTCTTTGCCAAATAGTGGTTTGTAAACGTTCAAAGCAAACAAGGTTGTTGAGCTGTTCAAGACACCGTTAAAGGTACTTAGGATTGCGCCGAACATAACCGCAACGAAGAAACCAACAAGCGGCTTAGGCAACACTTCGTTCACCAAGCGTGTGTACATCGTATCTGGGTTGCCCGCATCTGCGCCAAACATATGGAACGCAATGATGCCCGGAATGATTAGGAAAAGTGGAGAGATAACTTTAATCGCACCCGCCAGAATCACGCCTTTCTGACCTTCTTTCAGGTTCTTCGCCCCAAGTGCACGTTGGATAATTGATTGGTCAGTACCCCAGTAGTACAAGTTCACCAACAATAGACCTGTGAACAGGGTCGAGAACGGCAGTGGATCGGTCTCTTTACCCACGGATTGCAGCTTTTCTGGGGCGGCCGTCAGCAATACGTCCAAACCTTCCATAAAGTTACCGCCGCCTAATGCCATCAGACCAAATACAGGGATCATCAAACCGCCGGTGATCAAGCCTACGCCATTGATCGTGTCTGCTATTACCACGGCTTTTAGACCGCCGTAAATCGCGTAGAAGAAACCCAGTAAACCGATAGTGGCCGAAATAAGGGCGATAGAGCTGAATTCAGAAATGCCCAGTAAACCTTGTACATCAAAGATTTCGCCCAGTACCACTGCGCCAGCGTAAAGAGTGGTCGGTAGAATGTTGATGACGTATTGGCACAAGAACAACAAGGTAACGAACTTCTTCACCGACATGTCGTAACGACTTTCTAAGAAGTCTGGAATAGTGGTGATGCCTTGCTTGAGGTAGCGAGGAACAAGCAGCAGCGCAATGATAACCAGTGTGACGCCAGAGGCCACTTCCCAGCCCATCACACTCATGTTGTGGGTGTAGGATTGCGCACTCATACCAACAAAGCTGGTGGCACTCAGGTTGGTAAGAATCAAAGAGCTGGCAATCAGACCGCCTGTTAAGCTTCGTCCACCAAGGAAGAAGCCGTCTTGAGAGGTGTTTTTATCGTTTTTAACTTTGCTGTAAGTGAACACCACAACAAAGCCTGTAAACAGCAAGAACGAAAGTAATACTGTAATAGACATTTTGTTTCCTTAACAAGTTAAGCAATTAAGTTTTGCTTGTTAGTTGTAGGGTGTCCCTCTAGCGCGTATAGGAGTGTTTTATCAGGAACAACGCGAAGTTGAAACCCGGTCGCTAGAGGGCACAGGTAGAGGTTTAAATTTTCTTAAGGTGTACAATCAGTGCCGATTCTGGATCGAGAATCGGAAGCGTCACCCCAATTTCCTTTAAGTTATCGCCACTTAACGTCAGGGTTTTGTCTAGCCATTGCGGACGTTGCTTCATCAACTGGAAGCTGGTTTTTGGCATTTCAACAATCTTGACTTCGTAACGGGCGTTTTCATCCGCACAACTGACGCGAAGTGGAGATGGCAGTGCATGGTTTGGCATGGCCAACTGACACACCGTAATCAGCATTTCTTGTCCGTTCTCAACGCCATAGATGTTCTGGTTTTGATCGGCAGGATCGATGCGGAATGTACGTCCAGAATGAAGCAAATCGCGATACTGTTTGTGCAGTTGAATGTAATGAGCAAACGCTTGTTTTTCTTCCGCGCTTTCTTTTACTGGATCGAGCTCCACACCCATGTGACCACTTAACGCCGTCACGCCACGCATGTTGATCGCATGGCGACGATTGGTTGAGTGACACTCTGCAGGACCAATGTGAGCACCCATGACTTCAGGTGGGAAGAAGTAGCTCATACCACGTTGAATCGCTTGACGTTCCAGCGCATCGTTACAATCAGAAGCCCAGAAACGGTGAGTGCGTTTAAGGATTTCAAAATCAATACGACCGCCACCCGAAGAGCAAGACTCAATTTCAACCGCAGGGTGTGCTGCTTGAAGCTCGTCTAGCAACCGGTAAAGCGCTTTCGTTTGACCATGCACAGCGGGTTTACCTTGATGTCCTGGTTGAACCAATTCACGGTTCATGTCCCATTTCAGGTAGCTGATGTTGTAACGAGTCAGTAAGTCATTCAAACGCTCAAACAGGTAGTTGAAGCAATCTTGGTTTTGCAAATCCAATACGTATTGCCAGCGACCTGAAGGTTGGTGGTAGCCTTGCAGACTCAATACCCAATCTGGGTGTTTGCGATAGAGATTTGAGTCTTGGCTGACCATTTCTGGCTCTACCCAAAGACCAAACTCCATGCCTTTGTTGTTTACGTGCTCGATGACAGGCTCTAGACCATTTGAGTACTTCGTCTCATCCAAGTACCAGTCACCAAGCGCTGCGCGTTCGCCATCACGACCAATGAACCAACCATCGTCAATGATGAAGCGCTCGACACCCATCTCAGCAGCTTCGGTTGCCATCTGCATGATGTATTCAGGTTTATGATCGAAGTAGATGCCTTCCCATGTGTTTAAGTGAACAGGGCGAGGTTTGTTGTTTGGAAATTGAATAATATTGGCACGAACAAATTCGTGGAATCGCTCTGATATTCCATTCAAACCCGAGTTACTGTATGTCGCGTAAAGCCAAGGTGATTGGTAGGTTTCACCGCTTTGTAGACGCTTTTCACCAGACAGTAGCAGTTCACCTGCTTGAACAAAGCGACGACCGTCACTACGAACGTCGGCACGAAGTTGGTGGTTACCACTCCAACCAAGATGGAAGCCCCAAACTTGCCCCAATTGCTCACTAAAGCCATTAGTGCCCGCGAACAAACCTGGGAAGTTTTCGTGAGAGGTGCGACCGCGGCGGTTTTCTTGCATAAAGCCACCATGCTCAAAGCTCAAACGCTGAGTTTGAAACTCATGACACCAACGCCCGTGGAACGTCATCAGCTCGTTTGCATGGTTAGGAAGTGGCAGGGTAGAGGAGAGCTTACCCAAGCAATACTCACCGGCAGTCGTGTTTTTCACGGTGATGCGTTTCTGTACCACATCACTGTTAAAGTCCAGTTGTAGCTCAATCAATAATTCAAGACCAGCAATGTCATCTTGCAGAGTAAATGTCGCGCTGTTGTCATCGTGCTCAATGGATGTGGTTGTGAACACGGGAGCCCAGTCTTCGCCGTTACGATGCCCCTCAATCCCAGGCGCATTAAAGTGACCGCTACCAAGCTCAGGACAAAGTGATAGGGGTACGTCGACATCAAGACGAGCCTGCGAGATAGGACGCTCGGTTGAGAGCATTAAATCGGGATCGATCTGAGCGATCTTTGCTCCCCAATGAAGGATTTCAGGAACACGATCCACTTTGATGATCATGCTGTGATTCTTGGATTTTAAGTGAACAATTTTTTGCATGTTGTTTCTCTGTTTTCGCAAACATTTAATCTGCAAATAATCATGCGCTTGTTTGGTTTTATTTCGATTGAATAGCCGTTTAAATGTGACTTTGAACAGGTTTTAGAACTTGGTTTTGTGTGCTAGATCTGCTGTTTTCGGGAACATTTTTTCATGTTTTTTACGACATTGTTCACGAGAATATTCGAATGAATTTGGTAGAGTGAACTGCAAATCAGAATAGGAGAACGCAGTGGCAGTCACGTTTAAAGATGTTGCACGGTTAGCTGGAGTATCTACGCAAACCGTATCGCGCGTAACTAATGGCGCGGATAACGTCGCAGAAGAAACACGAAAACGAGTTAACGACGCGATTAAAAAGCTTGGCTATGTGCCGAACAAAGGGGCACAAATGTTGAGCCGAGCGAAGTCGCGGATCATCGGTATTGTCTCTTTGGATATCTCACTGCACGGTGTGGCTCTTATTGCTAATGGCGTTCGCAACCAAGCACATGAGATGGATTACGCGACGGCGCTGGCAGTGTTAGGTGACAACTCCATTGAGGAATTCCGTAGTGCAATCCGAGAGCTTATTGCCCAACAAGTTGATGCCATTATCATCAACGCTCCGGTAACCAGAGAGATGGCAGAGAATCTAGTGGAGCAGTTCAGTCAGCTCACGCTGGTTTTTATTGATGTACCAGAGGGGACGCCCGTCAACTCTCTCAGTTGTGATCATAAAGCTGGGGCAAATTTGGCGGTCTCTCATTTGATTGAGCACAAACGCGAGTCTTTTGTGTGCATTTCTGGCCCCAAGGCATCCACCGCTTCTCAGACTCGTTACCAAGAGTGGCAATCACAGATTCAGCAACATGAACTGGTGCAAGTGGCGTACTATGAGGGGGATTGGCAAGCAGCCAGTGGCTATGACGCAGTTAAAGACGCCGTGTTAAAGGGTGTACCTTTTGATGCTGTATTGGTGGCGAATGATCAGATGGCGCTTGGCGTGTTATGCGCGCTTTCGGAGGCTGGTATTAATGTCCCTAAAACCGTGTCTGTTGTTGGGTTCGATGGCATTCAAGATAGCCAGTTTTTCTCACCCCCTCTGACTACGGTTAAGCAAGATTTCAATGAGCTTGGACGAAGGGCGGTCAAACTTGTACTGAGCCAGATGGAGAAAGGGCAAGGCGTTGTGTCAGAAGTTTTGCCTGTCAGCTTGGTTGAACGACAAAGCACATCAGCAAAGGCGGACACGCTTTATGACAAGCAAGAAATACTGGCTCATCTAGAAAATATCCGCCGATTATTGCCTTAACCGTCAGGTTGGACTTTGCTTTGGCTTTCGAGTGCTTCTGCTTCTTTCGCTATGGCCTTAACCATGCCTTTGAAGATGAACAGGTGAGCAGGCATCATCGCAAACCAGTAGAGTAAGCCCGGAAAGCCTTGCGGGTGCCACCATGCAGTGATATCGAATTCACGCTCCTCACCATCATCTTTAATGGTGATTTCCAAACGACCAAGCCCTGGCCCTTTCATGCCAAAAAATAGCGAGAGGAACTGGTTCTCTTCGCAGCGAATGACTTTCCAAGAATCAATGAAATCACCCACTTTG
Source organism: Vibrio sp. D401a (assembly GCF_030248515.1). Taxonomy (NCBI): domain Bacteria; kingdom Pseudomonadati; phylum Pseudomonadota; class Gammaproteobacteria; order Vibrionales; family Vibrionaceae; genus Vibrio; species Vibrio sp. D401a. The sequence continues at coordinate 235,875 of NZ_JAHGAI010000012.1, forward strand.
AGCTCTGGACCGGGAGGGGAAACACGAATGGGTTTTCCGCCACCAAAGAAGATATCGAGCCATTCTCGGGTGCGCCAAAGGATGTTAGCAAAGTAATAGCCTTTTTCAGGGCTCCCGATCTTTTGTGCCACCTTCCAAAGTGATTCGGCAGAAGCTTTAGTCTTGATGCTCGCTCCCGCTTGTTTTGGATAGTACCCATAGCCCGGCTGCCAGCGTTTGAGTGCGGCAGGTTCGAAGCCCCAGACGTTACTGCGTACAAAAGTGCCTTCCGTTGCGATCGTGTCCTTAACAGACTGTTCGTAGCTAATCAGCTGCTGTGGGAATCGCTGATGAATGGCTTTGGTATCGGCAATGTAGTCGTGTTCTAAACCTGCAAGTAACGCTTTACCGATATTTGCAGGAACCGATGTCACGATGGCCAACCAATACGATGCCATTTTAGGTGTCAGTAGTGGTGTTGACCAAAGTCGATAAGGCTTCTTGGTGATCTTACAAATGACTTCAAATTGTTCGCGATAACTTAGTGTATCTGGACCACCAACTTCATATATTTCACTCTCTGTTGGTTTGGTTTCTGCCAGTTTAAGCAAATAGTGATTCAGGTTGGGTAGGGCAATTGGATTGGCTTTGGAATCTACCCATTTAGGTGCAATCAGAATCGGCAGGTTATAGACGAAGTCGCGCATGATCTCGAACGCAGCAGACCCTGGGCCAATAATTACGCCCGCTCGAAGCTCTGTAACGGGCACACCTGCTTGGCGAATAATCTTACCTGTCGCTTTACGTGCTGCTAGGTGTTGAGAGTTACCAGTTTGCGGTTGAATCGCACTCAAGTAAATAACGTGCTGGATGCGACTTTGCTCAAGTGCTTGCTTGAAGTTTTCAGCGAGGCTTAATTCATATTCAACAAAGTCATGTCCTTGCGCCATACCATGCACGAGGAAAAAGGCCAGATCAAAGTTATTGACCACTTCCAAGGTAAGCTCTCTGTCGGCAAGATCAAGATAGAGCAATTCAAGGTTTGGGTGAGCTTCGACTCTAGAGCTCAAGTAGTCAATATGGCGGGCTGCTGCAGTGACGTGATGTCCTTGAGCAAGTAGCAAAGGGATAAGCTGTGAGCCAACATAACCGGATGCGCCTAGTACCAAAATCTTTTTCATCGAAAGCCCTTTTATTTGCTGGTGGAATAATCACCTACAGGTATAATCATGGAATACTTTTCCCTTTCTATCAATAAGTTGTGAGTGGTTTATCGTGACATTCTTATCTCAAGTTATGGCTCATGCTGATAAAGCATTCTTACGCCGTCTAGTCGCTATCGCGTTACCAATAACACTACAGAGCATCATGTTCTCGAGTCGAGGTTTGGTCGATGTTCTAATGTTAGGGCAACTGGGCGAAGCTGAGATTGCAGCTGTCGGCGTAGCGGCACGTGCCACATTTGTCACTACGATTATGCTTGTGGGTGTTACAACTGGTGGGGCGTTGCTCACCGCACAGTATTGGGGAGCGGGAAATAAAGAGGGGGTAAGGCAAAGTACATCTTTAACTTGGCTCATTTCCATGGTTTTTGCTGCCTTTACGGTTTTGCTATTTGTCTTTTTTCCCGAAGCTATTATGGGCTTAACGACTGACTCCCGAGAGGTAATAAGTCTAGGAGCTGAGTACTTAGTTATTACATCGGTTAGTATGTTTGCGGTTGCCTGTGTTGCAAGTATGGCTGTCGGTTTACGTGCTATGCATCAACCTGGCACCAGTACCTTCTTTAGTGGTATTGGCATCGCTTCAAATATTTTCCTGAACTGGGTGTTGATCTTTGGTCATTTAGGTATGCCAGCGCTCGGCATAAAAGGCGCTGCTATTGCTACGGTTATCAGCGGTGCAATCGAAGTGGCGTTTTTGTTTGGCTACTTGTGGCGCAAGAAACACACGATTGCATTTGGTTTAAGTGATCTTGCCGCTATTTTGGTGGTCGACAAGATAATACGCTTTCTTAAGCTCTCTCTACCTACGACGTTTAATTTCCTAGCGTGGGCCGGTGGACTTTTTGCTTATCATGCCATTATGGGACAAGCTGGTGTTCAGGGCTTGGCCGCACTTTCGGTGATGACACCCGTTGAATCAATAGCGTTGGCGATGATGATAGGCATGTCTAATGCGGCAGCAGTACTTGTCGGGAATCAGTTGGGAGCAAAGAACTTCGAACCTGTTTACTATCAGGCATGGGCAACTATAGCTCTTAACTTATTGATTGCTATTGTCGTTGCTATCACGCTTCTGATTACTAATAACCTTATATTGGACGCGTTCAGTGCTTTAACTATTGAAACAAGGAAGTTAGCTGAGCAATTTATGTTAATCCTAGCATTTGGTGTAATACTTCGTTCGATCCCTATGATGGCTATTGTTGGTGTATTGCGAGCTGGTGGAGATGTTAAGTTTTGCCTTTACCAAGATCTTGTTGCTCAATGGCTGATTAGTATTCCTTTAGCTGCGTTTGCTGCGATCAAATTGGGATTGGAGCCTCAATGGGTGTATTTGTTTTTCCTAACTGAAGAAGTCGTCAAGTGGGTTGGATCGCTTATGCGAATGGCCAGTAAAAAATGGATGAAAAATTTGATCGAATCATGATGCTTAGGTGACTAATTGGTTGTATTTAGATATCCAAAGTGTGACCGAGGAATCAAAATACTTCCTACCAACAAGATTTTAGTGTAGATTCGGAACCCAAATTTCTATACCACCATTCGAGCGGCAAAATCAATGTTGAAACTGTCAGACCTATGCAAAGGCTATGTAGACGGGGGCGAATTTCATCCTGTTTTACAAGGGGCAGAATTAACATTACAGCAAGGTGAGCAGGTTGCATTAATGGGCGAAAGCGGTTCAGGAAAAAGTACCCTTTTGAACTTAATCGCTGGCCTTGATACGGCTGATTCCGGTGAGATCACCTTTCCCAACTTCGCGATGCATGATGCTCCAGAGCATTTGCGTACGCTATATCGCCGCAACAATATTGGTAATATCTTCCAGCAGTTCAATCTACTTCCTACCTTGAATATCGCTGACAACATCCGTTTCTGCCGCCAATTAAAAGGCTTACCAGAAGACAAAGGTTTGTGGCGTCAAATTCTTTCAGCCCTAGACCTCATGCCGCTTTTAGGTCGTTACCCTGAAGAAGTATCTGGTGGTCAGCAGCAACGTGCAGCGATTGCTAGAGCCTTGTACATGGAACCCAAGCTACTACTTGCTGATGAACCAACGGGGAGTTTGGATGAGCGTAATGCAGAAGCAGTAATGCGTTTGTTGACCTCCTTGGCTCGCCAACTAGAGTGTACTCTGCTATTGGTAACGCATAGTGAAAAAGTTGCTGAACATATGGAAGGTCGAATTCGCCTGCAAGGGGGACAGCTGCATGTTATGGCCCGTAGTTAAGGCACTACTTGGTCACTACCGCCGTTACCCTCTACAAATTATCTTGGTTTGGCTTGGGCTTACACTTGGTGTGTCCCTTTTGGTTGGTGTTACTTCTATAAACCAGCATGCTAGGCAAAGTTACGAAACAGGTGAAAAGCTATTTTCTAACCCGTTACCTTACCGTATTCGTACAAAGCACTCTGCGAACAAAATTCCTCAAGGATTTTATATCCAACTCCGTCGTGCGGGCTTTAATCAATGTGCGCCGTTTGATGTCCTTCATTTAGATACACAATCTGATCTCAGCTTAATGCTCGTGGGAATTGACCCAGTCGCGATGTTGCCATTGCGCCAAGGTAAATCTTTAGGCGATTTACCAATGCTGAGCCTGATGAAACCACCATACCCGATACTAGTCAGTCAAGACCTTGCTGAGCATATGCAATGGCAAACAGGTGATTTTATTCGCTTGAATGATGGCAGTAAATTAGGGCCAATTAAAGTTGATACCGACCAACTGTTATCGGGTACACGTTTAGTCACGGATATTTCATTGTTACGTATGCTCAAACGTAGCTCCGGTTTATCAGCGATTGCTTGTGGCGAAATGCCAGAGGAGAAAGTTCAAGCGCTCAAGAACATACTCCCGAATGGAATGACTTTAGTTCGTAACAGTCGTTCTGAGCTTGAGTCTTTAACTAAAGCATTTCACATGAATCTGACAGCCATGGGGATGCTGTCATTTTTAGTCGGCTTGTTCATCTTCTATCAAGCAATGTCACTGTCTTTCATCCAACGCCAACGTCTGGTTGGCATTCTGCGTCAGACAGGGGTTAATGGTATTCAGTTAGCCCAAGCACTACTTCTTGAACTAACCTTCCTCATCCTCGTTGCTTGGGCATGTGGCAATTTCTTTGGATTGATTCTAGCGAATGAACTCATTCCTGCGGTATCTGCCAGTTTGAGCGATCTTTACGACGCAAATGTTGGTTTGACCATTGGCTGGTCGTGGGAGTCGAGCCTTTACAGTCTGGCGATGGCTTCAGTGGGGGCATTGATATCCTGTTTATGGCCACTCGTCCGTTTACTTAAATCTCAGCCAATTCGACTTTCATCTCGTTTATCTTTGATGCGATTTGCTGGCAGAGAGTTTTCTTGGCAAGCATTAGCTGCATGTGCATTCTGCGTGGCTGCCGTCGCAGTTTATCAAGCGCCAAAAACACAAGAATCAGGCTTTACCATCATTGCGCTTATGCTCATTAGTGTGGCGCTATTTACGCCATTTTTGATGTGGCACATGTTCCAAAGCTTTTCTTATTCTTTGCGTTGGGTGCGAGTGCGATGGTTCTTTGCTGATGCAGCTGCGAGCATGAGCTACAGAGGCGTCGCTACGATGGCATTTATGTTGGCATTGGCTGCAAATATTGGCGTAGAAACTATGGTTGGTAGTTTTAGAGATACTACTGATAAATGGTTAAACCAACGACTTGCAGCGGACATCTACATTTACCCGACCAACAACTCAGCAGCAAGAATGAGCTCATGGCTACAAGAGCAGCCAGAAGTCGACGCGGTATGGTGGCGTTGGGAAAAAGATTTGCCTACTGATCGCGGTGCCTTGCAAGTAGTGAGTACGGGGTCATCTGAAGGGGAACTAGACTCACTTACTGTAAAACTGGGTGTTCCAAACTATTGGTATCACTTACACCACTCAAAGAGTTTGATGGTGAGCGAATCCATGGCATTAAAGTTAGGTATACGTCCTGGTGATTATATAGACATGGCTCAGCCTCTGGGGGGCGGATGGCAAGTCGTCGGTATTTACTATGATTATGGCAATCCTTACAACCAAATAATGGTTTCACACCGTAATTGGCTGTATGCGTTTGCAGGCACTGGAAACGTTGCGTTAGGAGTGTTGCTGCAAGATAACGTCAAGAGCGAGGGGCTGAAGCGCCGATTGGAAAATGTATTCCGTCTTTCTCAAGACCGAATCTTTGACAACAACAATATTTATAATCAAGCGATGAGAGTCTTCGACCATACTTTCGCAATTGCCGATACGTTGGGCAACATTACTTTGATTATTGCGGTGTTTGGCTTGTTCTTTGCGACCTTAGCGGGTGAGCTGTCAAGGCAGCGACATTTCTCGTTATTACGTTGTATGGGTGTATCCGGTAAAGAGCTTGTTGCGCTTGGAGGAATGCAGTTGTTTGTCTTTGGTGCAATCTCAGCCATTATCGCGGTACCGTTAGGCCTCGCTTTAGCTCATTTAATCGTTGATATCATTATTAAACAATCTTTTGGTTGGTCTTTAGAGCTCCAATTAATCCCATGGGAGTATGCGCAAACTATTGGTTGGGCGATGATTGCTATTATTGTTGCTGGTGCTTTGCCAGTAATCCGAATGATTAAGAGTACGCCAATGAAGTCATTAAGGGATGCATTGTGATGAAAGAGCAAAATCAAAATCGCACTCGCTCTATAACGGCATTGGTGTTCGTCGCGGCGATACTCGCATTGGGCTTTTTTGTTTACGTGACCTACTGGGCAGTAGCAACAGCAACCGAGGATAACGAACTCAACGCTATGCTCAAGAGAGAAGACAAAACGATCTTCGAACCGGTGTTACCTGACGAGCATGTATCACTTCCTAAAGATTTTCGTTTTCACCCTGAGTATCAGCATGAATGGTGGAACTATTTTGCTCGGCTCCAAGATAAGCATGGCACTGTTTACAATGTCCAATGGAGTTACTTTAGAGTCGCGACTGATGAGCGAGAAATGAGAGGCTGGCAAAGTCCACAGCTTTATATTTCACATATCGTTATTAGCCGGGGTAATAAGGTTTGGCGAGAGCAACGAGTAGCGCGAGGTGGAATTGGTCAAGCAGGAATGACTAACCACCCGTTCCGGCTATGGATTGACAACTGGAATTGGCGCTCTTTAGGGGCGACTCCTTTTCCTGGCAAGCTAGACGTGTCGACAGATACATTTGGCCTTGAGTTAAATACCACGACAAGTGGGCCTTTTGTGCTTAATGGTGAACGAGGGTTTCAAGTTAAGCATGCGCTGCAATCAGTTGCCTCGTTTAGCTTTAGTGCACCGTATTTAAATGTAAAAGGAACACTGAAGCTTAATGGCAAAGACGTGGCTGTCTCCGGTGACGCATGGACTCAAAAAGAGTGGGGAAGTGGCTTAATTGGAGATGGGCAGCAAGGTTGGGATTGGTTCATTTTCAACTTGGATGATGGTAGGGCATTAACCGTAAGCCGTTATCGTCATAATGGGCAGTTACCGCATTTATTTGGTACGTTGTCTACTCGATCCGGAAAAGTGATCAATTTGACGGAGAACGACTTTACCATTACACCTCTTCAGGTCACAGGACTATCAAACGGTCGGCGTTTACCACTACAATGGATTATCAACGTGCCTAAGTATGATATTAACTTGACCACAAGGATTACAAAGTCAGATATGTGGTTGCCATTTGTGATTCCCTACTGGGAGGGGCCAACTCTCGCCTCTGGTTCTAATGAAGCTTGGGGATTTATGCAGTTGACAGGGTACTAGATTCTGAAAAAAACCACCTATATGGTGGTTTTTTTGTGTCAGAAACACCTAGTTTTCATCAAGAAACAGCTTGCGAATCACGAAAATGACTACGATATTTAACTAAGTTAATAGTAATCTATGGAATAACAAGTTTGGATATCACGCAGGCATGGAAGTAATAACTGAAGAGCATACTTAAGAAAAATACGATGTATCGTATAGTTAACTTCGGAAATTTCGAGGTTTATACTCTGAACAAGCGATTATTCCTAAGTTTTCGATAGCTATACACTCTAATCATTCTTTGTTAATCGTTTATTAAGATAATAAATATAAGGGCGAAACCATGAACGATGTCATTCGTGACTTTTTCAAAATGGAATCCGCAGGCGGTATCCTTCTAGTGATTGCAGCAGCAATCGCAATGACTATTGCAAATTCACCGCTTGGCGAAAGTTATCAAGCTATGCTGCATACTTATGTATTTGGTATGTCAGTGTCTCACTGGATCAACGACGGCCTAATGGCTGTGTTCTTCCTACTAATTGGCCTTGAAGTAAAGCGTGAGTTACTTGAAGGTGCACTAAAGTCTAAAGAAACCGCGATCTTCCCTGCAATCGCAGCGGTAGGCGGTATGTTAGCTCCAGCACTTATCTACGTTGCTTTCAACGCAGGTGATGCAGAAGCGATTTCTGGTTGGGCAATTCCAGCTGCAACCGACATTGCATTTGCGCTTGGTATCATGGCTCTTCTCGGTAAGCGTGTACCAATCAGTTTGAAGGTTTTCCTGCTGGCATTGGCTATCATTGATGACCTTGGTGTAGTGGTTATCATCGCACTGTTCTACACAGGTGACTTATCCACAATGGCGCTTATTGTCGGCTTCATCATGACAGGTGTCCTGTTCATGTTGAACGCAAAAGAGGTGACCAAGTTAACCCCGTACATGATTGTTGGCGCGATCCTCTGGTTCGCAGTACTAAAATCAGGAGTTCACGCAACACTTGCAGGTGTGGTAATTGGCTTTGCTATCCCGCTAAAAGGCAAAAAGGGTGAGCACTCTCCACTTAAACATATGGAGCACGCACTTCACCCATACGTAGCGTTCGGTATTCTTCCTCTGTTTGCTTTTGCAAACGCAGGTATCTCGCTAGAAGGTGTGTCGATGTCGGGTCTGACTTCAATGCTGCCGTTAGGTATTGCAATGGGCCTACTAGTAGGTAAGCCGCTGGGTATCTTTACGTTCAGCTGGGCAGCTGTGAAGTTAGGTATTGCGAAGTTGCCTCAAGGTGTTAACTTCATTCATATCTTTGCGGTATCAGTGTTGTGTGGTATCGGCTTTACCATGTCGATCTTCATTTCGTCACTGGCATTTGGCAATGTGAGCCCAGAGTTTGATACTTACGCTCGACTGGGTATTTTGATGGGCTCGACTACGGCGGCCATCATTGGTTACGCATTACTGCACTTCTCTTTACCTAAGAAATCTGCAGAAGAAGTAACCGCTGAGAAAGCATAGTAGCAAGTCGCTAAAATGATAAAGAAGCCTCCCTATTGGGAGGCTTCTTTGCGTTTAGTCGTGATGTGGTTATACCAATTCCATCAATTATCTGATCATTCTTGCTGGTTAATAACGGTGTTAAAGATTTTGTAGGTAGAGTAACTAACTAGCTGCAATCTTTGCCTTGTTCTAAATGATTTTACAGATGCAATTTTTTGAACATCTAATTAACGGAACTGGTATTACGTAATCAAGGAAATGCAGACGAAAAAAAGCCCAAGCTAAAAAGCGCTTGGGCGGATACAAACATAGGAGTTAATAAGAAAAAGCAGCAATGTAGCAACTAGAAAGAAACAAGTTTGACGGCCAGAAAAACTTAAAATGCCCTAGTTGTTACAGTAATTAAGACCAACCGCATTCCAAACAGTTCCATTTTTTTTAAGAAATTTTTTCACAAAACAATATTCGCTTTAAATTCATCCCTTTAACTATTCATTTTGTCGCCTGGTCAGACCAATGACTGAAAATGTGATGTTAATCATTTGTTAATCTAAGGTTTCGGGAGTATATTTCAAACAGTTGTTTAATACGAGTGATTGAAATGGCACCGAGAAGTACAACAAAAGAAAAGATACTTGATGTAGCAGAAGGACTATTCGCAGAATATGGCTTCAATGACACATCATTAAGAACCATTACTGGTAAAGCAAATGTCAATCTTGCTTCGGTTAACTACCACTTTGGCGATAAAAAAACATTGGTACGAGCGGTATTAGATCGATATCTAGAGGCTTTAATGCCAAGTATCCAAAGCTCGCTGATCGAGTTAAATACGCGCGATGAGTACAACATGGATGAAGTATTTGAATCGTTGCGTTTGCCTTTGAGGGCGTTGAATAGTGTAAGACCAAATGGAACGGCGCTATTTATGCTTCTAATTGGCCGAGGTTATACCGACGTGCAAGGGCACTTGCGTTGGTTTATCAGTACTCGATATGAGGAAGTGCTGAACCTGTTCATGTTCTCTATCTCGAAAGCCAACCCTGAACTGACTGAAGAACAGCTGTTCTGGCGATTGCACTTCACATTAGGCACTTGTGTTTTCACTATGGCATCAAGCCAAGCGTTAACCGAGATTGCAGAAAGTAAGTTTGACAAAGAGGTCGACGCGAAGTCTGTCGTGGACCTGTTAATTCCATACTTGTCGGCAGGTATGTCCGCTAAGTAAACCACATTAAACCAATAAAAAAGATAAGCTAAAGCCGCAAGCGGTGACGTGAACAAAAGGATCTGAACTATGAGCTCTCTACGAAGAAAATGGATTAGTGACCCAGCATTCAAAATGTTTAAAAAAGTACTGCCTCCATTGTCCAGTACTGAAAAAGAAGCAATGGAAGCAGGTAGCGTGTGGTGGGATGCTGAGTTGTTCTCAGGCAAGCCGAACTTTACAACACTACATCATTACCCGAAGCCTGCACTGACGCCTGAAGAGCAAGCTTTCATGGACAATGAGCTAGAGACTTTACTAGCAATGCTGGATGATCAAAAGATCGTAAAAGACGATAGAGATCTTCCACCAGAAGTATGGGAGTTCTTACGCAAGGAGCGCTTCTTCTCGCTGATCATTTCAAAAGAATACGGTGGTCGTGAGTTTTCTGCTCTGGCTAACTCAACCATTGTTTCTCGCATTGCAACGCGTAGTATCAGTGCGGCAGTTTCGGTCATGGTGCCTAATTCACTTGGGCCAGGCGAACTACTTTCTCACTATGGTACTCAAGAACAGAAAGATTACTGGCTGCCACGCCTAGCAGACGGTACAGATATCCCGTGTTTTGCTCTAACTGGTCCTGAGGCAGGCTCTGATGCCGGTGGTATCCCAGACCAAGGTGTGGTTTGCTATGGCACGCACGAAGGCGAAGAAGTGCTTGGTATCCGACTTAGCTGGGATAAACGTTACATCACACTGGCACCGGTCGCGACTGTACTAGGGTTAGCATTTAAGCTTCAAGATCCAGATGGTTTGCTTGGCGATAAGAAAGATGTGGGTATTACTTGTGCGTTGATTCCTGCTGATCACGAAGGTGTGGAGATTGGAGAACGCCACGACCCACTAGGTTCTGCGTTCATGAACGGTCCAACACGCGGTAACGATGTATTTATACCTATGGATTGGTTGATTGGTGGCTCCGAGTATGCAGGTAAAGGCTGGCGTATGTTGGTAGAATGTCTATCAGCTGGACGAGGTATTTCCCTTCCTGCATTAGGCACCGCGATTGGTCACCTCACAACACGCACAACCGGCGCTTATGCTTATGTTCGTAAGCAGTTTGGTATGTCGATTGGTAAGTTTGAAGGTGTAGCAGAGGCAATGGGGCGTATAGGTGGTTTAACTTACCTACTAGAAGCGACTCGAACGCTAACCACAACTTCTCTGGATATGAAGGAAAAGCCAGGCATTGTGACTGCGATTGCGAAATATCACATGACTGAAATGGCACGTACCATCCTGAACGATTCTTTCGATATCCATGCTGGTCGCGCTATTCAAGACGGCCCAATGAACTACCTAGCGAAACACTACCTAGGTATTCCAGTCGCGATTACGGTTGAAGGTGCAAACATTCTGACTCGTAACCTAATGATCTTTGGTCAGGGTGCGACACGTTGTCATCCATACGTTCTGAAAGAGATGGAAGCGGCGGCAAATCCTGATCCGAAAGAGGGGGCGAAAGAGTTTGATGATCTGTTGTTCAAGCACATCAAACACGCAATGGGTAATACCTTTGGTGCATTAGGTGCAGCACTGACAGGCTCTCGCTTTGTGAAAGCGCATATGAGTGGTCCAACTCAGCAATACTACAAAGACATCACACGCTTAAGTCGCGCGCTGGCAGTGAGCGCAGACTTCGCAATGTTAACCCTAGGCGGTGACTTGAAGCGTAAAGAGATGATCTCAGCTCGCCTAGGCGATGGCTTAAGCTACTTGTACATGGCGTCAGCGGCGCTTAAGAAGTACGAAGACGAAGGTCGTCAGCAAGGTGATTTGAACTTTGTTCACTACGCGGTGCAGCACTGTTTGTACAACGCATCGAAGTCACTAAATGAGGCATATTCTAACTTCCCTGTGAAATATGTTGGTGGTGTTCTTAAAGGCTTGCTGTTCCCATTGGGTAACCACTTCAAAGCGCCAAGTGATGAACTTTGTGTTGGTCTTGCTGAAGCTATGATGACACCAGGAGCTCAACGTGATCGATTGACTCACCTGTGCTACATCGGCAAAGAGGAAGACGACAGCGTTGGTCTAATGGAGCAAGCGTTTTTAGCAATGTACGATGTAAAGCCGTTGGAGCGTAAGCTAATGAAAGCAGCGAAAGATGGCAAAGTAGCGCGTAAAGGCCTACTACATGATCGCTTGCAACAAGCATTTGAAGCTGAGGTGCTGACTGAGCAAGAAATTGATCAAATCATGGCCGCGGACAAACTACGATACAAAGCAATTCAAGTTGACCACTTTAGTCACGATTTCTCAGAAGTTCGCACTAATGTCACCTCGAAAAAGTCGCACTTAAACTCAGCAGCTTGAAGCGTTTGAGTATAAAATGAGACAAGCACCTCAATGAGGTGCTTTTTTTTGTGTTTGAGCCTCTAGGTTTTTCTGTTGAGTGCTCCAACCACTTGCATTTTCGCAGCATTTTTACAGAAATTAGGTGCGAAGTAGGGCTGAACCTTTTATCCTAGCAACGTTTTTTAAAGGAAGTTGAATATGATCATCAAACCTAGAATTCGTGGATTTATCTGTACTACTACGCACCCAGTGGGTTGTGAAGCTAACGTAAAAGAACAAATTGCTTACACCAAAGCGCAAGGCCCAATTAAAAACGCGCCAAAACGCGTTCTTGTTGTGGGTGCATCAAGTGGCTATGGCCTATCTTCTCGTATCGCTGCGGCATTTGGTGGCGGTGCTTCGACTATTGGTGTTTTCTTCGAGAAAGAAGGCTCAGAGAAGAAGCCAGGTACAGCTGGTTTTTACAACTCGGTAGCGTTTGAAAAGCTAGCTCGTGAAGAAGGTCTGTACGCGAAAAGCCTAAACGGCGACGCTTTCTCAAATGAAGCAAAACAGAAAACAATCGATCTGATCAAAGAAGACCTTGGTCAGGTAGACATGGTAGTTTACTCACTGGCTTCTCCAGTACGTAAAATGCCAGAAACGGGTGAACTTATCCGTTCAGCGCTTAAACCTATCGGTGAGACTTACACGTCGACTGCTGTTGATACCAACAAAGACGTAATTATCGAAGCAAGTGTAGAGCCTGCAACAGAGCAAGAAATCCAAGACACCGTAACCGTAATGGGCGGCGAAGACTGGGAACTTTGGATTAACGCACTATCAGAAGCTGGCGTTCTAGCGGATGGTTGTAAAACAGTTGCATACAGCTACATCGGTACTGAGCTAACTTGGCCTATCTACTGGGATGGCGCGCTGGGTAAAGCGAAAATGGACCTAGATCGTGCAGCAGCAGCACTGAACGAGAAACTGTCTGCAACCGGCGGTAGCGCAAACGTAGCGGTACTTAAGTCTGTTGTGACTCAAGCAAGTTCTGCAATTCCTGTAATGCCTCTATACATCGCCATGGTATTCAAGAAAATGCGTGAAGAAGGCGTACATGAAGGTTGTATGGAGCAGATCTTCCGTATGTTCAGCCAACGTCTTTACAAAGAAGACGGCAGCGCTGCAGAAGTAGATGAAGTGAACCGTCTACGTCTGGATGACTGGGAACTGCGTGAAGACATCCAACAGCACTGTCGTGACCTATGGCCACAAATCACCTCAGAAAACCTTAAAGAGCTAACTGACTACGTTGAGTACAAGGAAGAGTTCTTGAAGCTCTTCGGCTTCGGTGTGGATGGTGTGGATTACGAAGCAGACGTGAACCCAGCAGTAGAAACAGATTTTACGCAAATCTAATCGTTTCTTATTGAATTGAAAAAGGCGCTCAATGAGCGCCTTTTTTATGTCCTAAACCTTGGCGATGAATAGAGAGCACTTCTTAGTCAGTAATGCTCATTCAAAGGTGTTAACTTAGAATAATCAGGATCGTACCAGCGAGGGTCATCAATATATTAGCGATAGCGTATGTACCAGCATAGCCCAATGCCGGGATAGTTGATTTAGCGTACTCATTTACCACGTCCATAGCAGGAGCACATGTACGAGCTCCAATGATGGCACCAAAGAGTAGAGCTCGGTTCATCTTAAGTACATACGCACCGACTAGGTATGCTAGAACAACAGGCACCACACTAACGATAAATGCAAGACCAATTACTTGTGGACCAACTTGTGTCAAATGTTCAAACATTTTGCCACCAGCGCTTAAGCCGATACCCACCATAAAGAACATCAAACCTAGATCTTTGACCATGTTTAATGCCCCTTGAGGAACATAACCAAAAGTAGGGTGGTTGGCTCGAAGAAATCCTAGGGTAATGCCCGATAGTAACAAGCCTACCGCGTTACCAAGGCTAAAAGATACCTGTCCAAATGTCATGGTTACCAAGCCAAACATAATGCCCAAGATAAAGAAGCTACAGAAAGCCAATAAGTCTGCCATTTGGCTGTGGATAGATATGAAACCGATTTTTTCTGCTAGGCCATGAACACGGCTCTTCTCACCACTGACTTGTAGTACGTCACCTTTAGCAAGAACAATGTCCAAATCCATTGGCATTTCAATCTGAGCACGTACAACGCGGTTTAGGAAACAGCCATACTCTGATAGGTTGAGATCAGAGAGGCGCTTGCCAGAAATAGCATCACTTTTTACGACGATTTCTTCTTCTACAATTCTAAGGTCAAGTAGGTTACGGTCGAACACCTCTTTACCGTTACGGAAGCTTGGATCAAGACGAGCGTGGCTATCAGGGAAGCCTACCAATGCAATCTCATCTCCTTCTTGAAGAATGGCATCACCATCAGGATGGGCAAGAATGCCATTACGACGAATACGCTCAATGTAGCAACCTGTCTGGCGGTAGATACCGAGTTCACGTAGGTTCTTTCCATCAGTCCAGTCAATCAGTTCTGGACCAACGCGGTAGGCGCGAATAATAGGCAGGTAGACCTTACGTTGACTCGAGTTGCCAAGTCCACGCTCTTGCGCGATTTGTTGTGCTGAATCTGAAAGGTTCTGCTTTTGCAGCTTTGGCAGCAGTTTGGCGAACATGATCATGCTGATCAAACCAACCAGGTAAGCCATCGCGTAACCGACAGATAGATTTTCTAATACTAGAGAAAAATCCATATTACGTGGAATCGTGGCAAGACCAGAGTTCAATGCATCTTGAGCGCCCACCAACACAGGCGTAGCAGTAAGAGCCCCTGCCATCATACCGGCAGATAAACCGAAATCGAGTCCCAAGTAATGGCTGCAAAAGTAAGTCAAACTTACTGCCGAAACTAATACTGTCATGCTCAAGATGAAGTAATGTTTTCCGTCGCGGAAAAATATACCAAAGAAGTTTGGACCGGCTTCAATTCCTACACAGTAGATAAACAGCATAAAGCCAATTGTCAAAGCTTCTGCATTGAATGAGAATCCTAAGTGGCCCATTATCAACGATGTAATAAGAACGCCAATTGAATTTCCTAACTGTAGGTTTCCAAAGCGAATTTTTCCAATTGCAAGGCCAATGGCCAATACAACGAAGATTAGAAGAATAGGGTTTTGATCGAGAAGGTGTACGACGTCTATGTTCACAGCGTGGCTCGGTAAAATGTGTGCCAATGAGAAAGATTAAGAATGGCGAATTGTAACTAAATATAGCAAAAAGATAAGTGAAATTTTTTAGCTTTTTCTATTAGTTGCACTAGGGCTGTAATTGTCATTGTGAAATATACCCAACCAAATAGAGGTTACTTGGGTATAAAGAAAAAGCCGCAATAAGCGGCTTTTAAACATTCAGTAATTAAGATTACTCGTCGAATAGACCTAGGTGCTCTTTTGCGTAAGCTTCAAAGTCATCACAGCCACCGATGTGCTCTTGGTCGATGAAGATTTGAGGAACCGTTTCTACTGGTTTGCCAACTGTTTTCTCTAGGTCAGCTTTAGAAATACCTTCAGCGTGGATGTCTACGTAACGGTAGTTGAAGTCATCACGTTTTGCTTTCAGCGTTTCTGCGTGCTCTTTTGCACGAACACAGAATGGACAAGCTGGGCGACCAAAGATAACTACGAACATAATCTCATTTCTCCTAAAATCTATTCTAATTGAAAGTGCAGCTAGACCTCATGTCGGCATACGCTTTCGTTTGTTAGGATAACTATGCCCGATCCAGATACGGAAATAAAGCAGCAATTACCTCTTGTCTCGATAGGTGAAATCTATCGTGTAAAAACTGAACACGAGTTTGGCTTAAAGCCAAGAAAGGTGGGGTTATTGCCTTATTCAACCATAGAATTCAACGCTGTTAAGCGTGTGAAGTGACGCATAAAAACATACTTTTAGAAGGGTTATTAATGGCACAAGGTGCACTTGGTCAATTTATTTTGGTGCAAAGCATAGCACTCTAGTGTGAGTTGTTGTTTTGGGGAGGAAGTGTATGTTTCAGTTTATGACTGCGACACGGATTATCTTCGGCGAGGGGGCGCTCCAATCTTCGCTGTCTGTAATCAATCAATTTGGCTACAGCGTTTTACTGGTGACTGGTAAAGATACGCAGCGTGCCACACCTATTGTTAACTATCTAAAAGCGCAAAATATGCGCTATCAGCATGTCGCCATCAATGGTGAGCCCAACATTACTATGGTTGAAGAAACCGCAGTACTTGGACGCAAGTTCCAGCCCGATATGGTTATCGCGATTGGTGGGGGAAGTGTCATTGATATGGGTAAAGCGCTCGCGGCGATTATTCCTAACCAAGGTGACGTCTACGACTATGTCGAAGTAGTAGGTAGAAATGTTCCTTTAAAAACCAAACCGATTCACTTTATTGCCATTCCAACCACGGCCAGTACCGGCTCAGAAGTGACCAGAAATGCAGTGCTTAAATCGGGGCAAGACCAAGTGAAAGTCAGCTTGAGAAGCCCAGAAATGCTTGCCGACGTTGCGATAGTCGATCCAACCTTAACTTATGGCACTGATCAATATACCTCGGGTCGCGGCGCAATGGATGCGTTTACTCACCTGATGGAAGCTTATGTATGTGGTGACCCGAATCCGCTCACTGACATGGTTTGTGAGGAAGGGTTACGTCGCCTAAGCCGCTCGGTAATAGCTGGGTGTAAACAAGACTGTCACAAAGCTCGTGCAGATCTTTCTTTTGCGGCACTTTTAGGTGGTATGGCCATCACTAACGCTAAGCTTGGTGCGGCACATGGTTTAGCTTCAGCATTGGGAGGCAAGCTCGATGCGCCCCACAGTGTTATTACTGCCCGTTTGGCTCCTCATGTCATGCATGAGAATATAAATGCAGCGAGGAAAGCAGGACGTAGTGATGTGATTAGCCGTTACAAGCGATTGGCACAGCTCGTTACAGACAGAACCAATGCCAATGAGCACGATGGCGTACTTTGGGTGAGAATGGTGCTGGATAAACTTGAGCTACCTCAGTTAGGAAAATTTGGTGTGTGTCAGACGTCGTTTGAGCAAGTCGCCGATGATGCACTGAAATCGGTCGCTATCAAAGGCAACCCATTACCACTTACACAAGATCGATTAGTGTACATTCTTCGCCAAGTGTGTGATTGCAGCGATGCGTGCATAGGGGAGAGTTCGCATCATGTGAGCTCCGTGGAGGTGCTGGAATCTCGCACTGATCTATCGGATGTGAATCAATAGAATTCCGCTTGGGTTAGAAACGCAAAGGGGAGCTATTCGGCTCCCCTTTGTTAATTCGTTAGTACTGACTTAGCTTGTCGTAACGGCTGTCTTTCAGTGCGTCTTTTACGCGTTTAAGGTTTTCACGGAAGCCAGTGCCTCGGCGCAGCGTGAAACCGGTTGCTAGAACATCGATGACCGTCATTTGTACTACGCGACTTGCCATTGGCATGTACACGTCTGTGTCTTCAGGTACATCTAGCGTGATAGCCAGTGAACTTGCTTTCTCTAGCGGCGAGTCTTTCGCTGTGATGGCAATCACCGTCGCACCGTTTTCACGAGCAAGATTTGCAATCTCAACTTGGCTCTTAGTACGACCGGTGTGAGAAATCAAAACGATAACGTCATTGTCACTGCAGTTAATGCAGCTCATACGTTGCATTACGATATCTTCGAAACAAGTAATTGGAATGTTGAAGCGAATAAACTTGTTTTGAGCGTCACGCGCCACAGAAGAGGAAGCACCTAGACCGAAGAATGAAATGCGCTTCGCTTGAGTCAGAAGATCAACTGCGCGGTTAACTTGCATCGCATCAAGGCTGTTTTTCGCAACATCTAAACACGCCATTGTTGATTCGAAAATCTTATGGGTGTAGGCATCTGGGCCGTCGTCTTCTTCGACATTACGGTTTACGTAAGGTGTACCATTAGCAAGGCTTTGTGCAAGGTGAAGCTTAAAATCTGGGAAACCTTTGGTATCCAGACGACGACAGAAACGGTTTACAGTGGGCTCACTTACGTCAGCCATTTTAGCTAACGTTGCAATGCTTGAATGAATCGCAGTTTGTGGTGACGCCATGATTACTTCTGCAACCTTGCGTTCCGACTTACTGAAATTCTCCAGGTTTTTTTGAATTTTTTCTAATGTATTCATAGTGTTCACGAGGGTAAGAGAACAACTCGCTGGCTCTGTTAACGGCAAGAAATACGTCAGTTTCAATCTGTACTGAGGCGTTAACGAAAACTACCAGCGCCATAAAATTAGTATAAACCCGATCCTCAATCTGGCTAAAACAAATACGGTTACTATTTAGTGAGAATTTGACAAGCCTCAAACAAAATTTTGTAAAAACTACAGAATTGAATGTAGAAGGGGTGGTATTCGCCTCAAGTGGCACAATAATGATGTTTGAGTTACATCAAAAAGAAAGAAAATTTCAATTCAATGTAACTCAATCGGAGCCTTATTGATTCAGAATCTTATCGACTAATTCTTGAATCTTTCCAGTAAGGGTTGGGGCTTGTGTCGCGATCTCTCGCTGCTCATCAAGCACCGATGAAAGGATATCCCTGCTTGTAAGAGGGTTAGCAAGAACGACACGAAATACTATGGTATTCATTCGCTGCCATTTTTCTGGGTTCAACCGAGTCCGAGATACGAAAGACTTACCAGTTTCACGCTGGCGCTTCTGAATAAATTGAGTTAGCTGGTTGATAAGCTCATTGAGCTTTTCACGCTGGATGCCATCTGCTTGTGCAAGAGCATCCCGATAACTTTCTGGCAAGTAACGGTAAGTAAGCAGGCAAAGTTCTGGTTCGGAAACAAGCTCAAAGTCTGCCTGTTCTTTGATCAAGTCAGCAAAGTAACGTGCTTTCTCAATGCTCTGGTTAATGAGTAACTCATAGCCTGGGCGGCTGATGATATGCATTGCCGCATAGACCAACATCGCCATGCCTGAACGGGAGCCTTCCAGGGTATGACTACCAAGATCCTTTGAGCCTTTACGTAGAATATATTGAGCGTGGTGTTCAATAGATTTCATCGCATCAGGGTCTTTAAATAGAACCATACCAGCGCCCATAGGGATATAGAGTTGCTTGTGCGCGTCAATGGTCACAGAATCGGCTAATTCAACGCCAGCAAGTAGCTTGCGGTAGTGGTTTGACATTAATGTCGCGCCGCCCCATGCGGCATCGACATGGAAATGACAATCATGTTGTTTACATACCTGTGCAATTTCTTCAAGAGGGTCAATCGTGCCAGTTTCAGTCGTTCCAGCCACACCGACAACTGCAATTGGTTTAATTTTCTGGGCTTCAAGCTCAGCAATTTTTGCTCTTAAGTCGGACGGAACGATACGATTAGCGCCATCTGTTTTGATTGCAACTAGGCCTTCTTGGCCCAACCCGAGCACATCAGCTGCTTTTTTTAGAGAGTAGTGGCCACGCTCTGAAACTAAGATTGCTAAACCTTCATAGCCATAATGTTTCATGGCTTTGAAGAGGCCTTCTTTTTCTACGCCTTTGAAAGTGCCGTCTGCTTTTAGCGCTTTATTTCGCGCAACCCAAAGAGCGGTAATATTGGCGATAGTACCACCAGAACAAAACGCACCAAGAGAGTGTTTCGCGCTGTGCATCCACTTTGCGTAAAACTTATCGTCCTGACCGTATATAAGTCGATGGAGCATACCGAGAACTTGACGTTCAAGCGGAGTGAATGCTTTTGATGTTTCAATTTTCACCAAGTTTTGGTTTAGAGCAATCATGATCTTTGACAGCGGCATTAAAAAATACGGTAGGGCAGAAGTCATGTGTCCAATAAAGCTTGGTGCAGAGGTGTGTACTGAGTGCGAGACGAGCGTATCTAACAAGTGCTCGGTATGATCAGAGACGAACTCTGGCTGCTCAGGAATCTGAGCAGAAGAAAAGTCTTTTTCAATTTCACGCAAAGGCTTTTCTTCTGCCACGATATGCTCGCGTAGAAACTGGTTTAGATTTTGAGACAAGCTCTCTTCGATTTTAGTTAACGTTGAGTCTGGCCCTTCAGGAATAGTGAAGATCTTTAACAAGCTCTCAAAGCTAACATCTGCGGTTTTTTGTTCCTTAACCATGGCAAGAATTATTTGTAATTATATTAGTAAGACGAGCGCAACAATCTAAACCAAAACGGGAGCAAAGTCCCGTTTTAATTGTTGAAAACCAATTTGCTGAAATGAAAAACAGGGAGCGTTTAATCACACTTTTGCTTTTCGATTTTACTAATGGATTGATTGTATTTGTTCAGTGCAGCATCAATTTGCTTTGGATGGCTTAGGAGATCAGCAAATGCTGAGCGAAGATCATAATTCTTCTCATGATTTGCAGACTGTCGGTCAGAAAACGTTTTTTGTGCTGCCTTACCTAGATCATCATTTCGAGTCGCAAGCTGTTTGACATCATGCTGATCGAGCTTTAGCCAAGCTTCGACTGGCTGACCTGTTGCTACTCTGCTAGGGTCATTTTCTAAAAAATAATGTACGGCTTGTCGGTTTAGTTCGAAGTGATGCTTACGTCCCTCTAAAAACCAATTACTAACCTCATCTAGGTCAGGATATTGAGTCACTGTTAGGTCCACTAAGTCCTGATACCATTGCAGTGAAGCATCGATATAGGAATCGTATTTTTGAGCGAGACATTGCTGATCTGCAGCGAAAGTGTAGCCTGAGCAAGAAGCAAGCAAGGCTGCTACTACAAAGCGTTTCATTCTATTTCCTTTTGGGCTGTTGCATTAAGCAACTTTTAATTGGTATACCTGCCATGAATTCACATTCTTATCTCAGTGAGATACATAGCGGCAAGTATTAGCGTTTTATAATATTTTGCCGCATTGTAATAGATGTTAAAGAAAAAACCTGAGATCTAGCTAGCAAGTGACACAAAGAACAGCATCATGACAGGGACTAATAAGCTGAGAATAAAGCCACTAACAATTGCGATAGGCACACAGCGGACGCCACCTGTCGTTTGAATGACTGGTAGAGTAAAGTCCATAGCGGTTGCACCCGCATATCCGATAGAAGTACATGGATAACTTCTTATAAGAAGAGGTATTGCGACAAGAGCGACGAGTTCTCGCATAAGTTCAATTAGAAAAGATGCGCCACCAAATACAGGGCCAAAAGCATCGCCCATAAGAATCCCTGCCAAAGAGTACCAACCAAAGCCTGATGACATCGCAAGGGCTTGGTAGAGAGGAATATCTAATAGGAACCCAGCGATAACTCCACCTAACATACATGTCATTATTACCAAAGAAGCAATGGCCATGCCTTGCTTATTAAGCAAAATTTGACGCAAAGTAAGTCCGCTATTACGTAATTGAATACCAATGAAAAATAGTAGAAGGAAAAGAATCCATTCACTAGCGGTATCCACCCACTCAAGTCCAATAGGTAATATAAGGCCTGCTAGCAACCCTCCACCTACAACCAATACCAACTTAACGGACTCCATTGCCATCGATGATAAAGGTAATGCTTTGTGTTGAGCGTCTGTTTTAAGCGGTAGCAGCTTATCAATAAGAGGAAGAGCAAGAAGGTTACAAGTGCTTAAACAGACAAAAAACGTACCAGCATAGAGCAATATAGACTGCAAGTTGGTGCTGAGGTTATCAAGCGCCGCAAGGCTAAGGCCCATCAGCGCGAGAATGACGTAGATTAGATTTGACGTAGCGGCATTAATTCTAGCGAGCAACGAAGCTTGCGAAATTGGAATCAGATAGCCAACGACAAGAGGGGCAAATATAAACAACATCCCTGAGAACATAAAACCCTCAATTTCCTAGTAATTATAAAGTAGTAAATTGAGCGTATTGTAGTGTGATATGTCTCTAAAGACCACTTGCGTGAAGCACTTCCTTAATCATATTTTGGAAATCGTCATCGCTGGTATTACTTAATTCAAACAGTACCTCTGCTCCAGTCAAATTAAACTCTACTTCATGTTCATCTATACGTTCGTCTTGGTTTCGGAACATTAGAAGGTGATTCGCGATACGGGCAACATCAAGATAGCTTACTTCAGGACGGTGTGGGGTCAGCTTTTCATTGGAAGAAACTTCACTGAAATCGTTATCAAAGCCCCACTTCTCCAGAACTAGTTTGCTGGTGGCAGAACAGCGTGTTTGGAAGATCTGTAGCGCGATATCGCTATCGAGGTAATTGCCTCGGTCTAGGTAAAGGTGATACTCATTAACTAAACAGAATAAACCAATGTCAGCTAGCAAACCGACAAGTAACGCTTTTTCTTGCTCCAAATAAGCATAGCAATCTGGCTCATGCTTTTTGAAGTGCTGCACGACCAGAACCATAGTCGCGCCAAGCTCTCGTGATACAGCCGCGCTTTTTCTTAAGATTGAATTACATTCGCTGGTAAGGTTAACGGAGTGTTTGAGTTGTTCGATGGCTTGCGCTGTGACGATATCACGGACTCGAAGAATCCCTAGTCGAGATACTGCTGTCGTCAGATCATTGCAGGTGATATTGCGTCGGTTGAAAATCACGGAGTTGGCCACCCTTAGAACAACAGCGGCTAATCCAGGATCTTCAATTAAGCAGTTAGCAATATCTGAGATCGCGGTATTTTCTTCGGTGCAAAGCTGTTGAATCTTCAGTACCACATCCGGAATGGGTGGTAGTGATATTTTTCCAGTTGAAATCGATTGTTTTACTAAGTGTGAAAAATCGCTTTCAAGGGATTTTATTAGTTTTTCTTTGTTTTGCGGTAGCCAGTAAAATGATAAATGTTCCATAAAATGCTGTGCTGGAGAGCTTTCGTACAGTGTACCCTCGACTAAAGTCTATTATCAATTTATTGCTTAACTGGGTGGTGTATTTGGATGCTAAATCACCTACTTGACGGATGTTTGTTGTATTAAGTGTCAAAAAAACATCGTACTAGAAGGTGTAATGTGAAACTAATCACGTATCTTGTATTTATACTTTTCTATCTGTGACACAGATCCTAACTTATTTTTCAACGTTAAGTATGATTAGAAAAGTTGGTGAGCACAAATCACAAAATATCGCCAACAAACTGACAATTTTTCGCTACAAGCTGCTGTTTTATCTGGTGACATCGCTAATCGGGGTAATTTATTCAGATTAAGAGGTCAAAGGAAATGACAGACCAAGCTTTTTTTACTTATATAAAAAAATTTAAATCTTTCCAAAAGCGCTCTATGTTTGGTGGTATAGGGCTTTTTAGTGACGATGCTATGTTTGCATTAGTAAGCAATGACTGCTGCTACCTTCGCGGCGGAAAAGAACTAGACCAAATATTTGTCGACTTGGAGTGTGAGAAATACAAACACGTTAAAAAGCAAACAACGGCCACAGTAAATTACTACGACGTTACTGAGCTGTTTGAGGCTCGCGCACCAGAGTTAGATAAGCTCGTTGTTAAGTCAATAGCATGTTCTGTACGAGAGAGAGAGTTCCAAAAATCTTCTGCTAGTAAAAGACTACGTGATTTGCCGAATATGCAGCTTACGCTTGAGCGTATGGTTAAGAAGGCAGGCATTGACGATGTTGAAACATTCTTAGCGTTGGGACCTGTAGAAGTTTTCAATAAAGTTCGAGCGGCTTACGGCAGTGATGTTGATCTAAAGTTGCTTTGGAAGTTTGCCGGAGCGGTAGACGGCGTTCATTGGAAGCTTATCCAAGAGCCAAGAAAGAAACAGCTATTATCTCTTTGTCAATAGATTGATTTTATTGATTTTAAGTGGAGTTAGCGAGTCAATAAAAGGATGAGAGCTGCGCCTTGATATGGAAGTTAAAGTACGCGGTCACTTCACTGCAATAGATCAAAAAGCCGAGGTAGGAGTTGCCTCGGCTTTGTCATTTACGCTCGAAGTTTAAAACTTGAAGCGAGTAGTGAACATAAACTGGTCACCGTAGAAATCGTTAATTCTTGCTTCTGCACCGAGAGAGAATAGCTCTGTTGAGTGGAAGCGAGCATAAGCAGAACCTATCCAATCATCATTGTTATCGATGGAAACATAGCCAGCTTTACCACCAACCTCTAGCTGAGGACCAAGCCATTGACGAATGCCTACATTTAGCTCCATACCAACATCTGCACTGCTTGAAGATGTCGGTTGAACAACTCGCATCAGCATCGCGCCAGTTAAGTCTGCCCAGTTGTTTACTGGAGAGTGGAAGCCGAAGCCCGCTGCTGAATCAAAATCACCGTCAAACTCGGAGTCGATGCGAGCAATAACATGTGCATTTGGGTGGATCGACTTGCTGAAACCTGCACCAAAAGTAACAGGGCTAGCGCCGATACGCGCTTCGAAATAGTCGTAACTAAAGTTGCTCATGGTAGCTGGGCTATCACGATCTTCATAAGCCATTACTTGACTTGATGCTAGCAGAAGTGCTGCTGCTAAAAGTGTTTTACGCATAATCAACGATAAACCTTGTTAGTTGTCATTCCTTTGGTTCAATAAATAATTGAACCTTATCTAGATTGTTCGACATCATAATCAAAACATGGCGCTACGACCAATAAAATTGTGTCGAACATTTGTCATTTTAACGATACTCAAGCAAATAAAGTGCCAGCGGACTAGCGTAACCTCTATCCGAATGTGAGTTTGCTCAAAGTTAATTTACTCTCCGAAACTGGTTCTTCGTTCAGACATGGCATTTAGTATTGCTTCAGAGTCCAATATCGAAACCCAAGAGAGCAAATTATCATCGTGCTGAATCATAAAAGTGGTTAGCTGTTGAACTAGTGCAGATCGGAGTTCGTCTCCCCGCCAAGGCTTCGCTACGTAATAGTCAAGGCTTGCATTATTTACTGCTTCAACGGTGTCTTCTAACCCAGCTTGACCAGTGAGCAGTACCTTGCGAGCAACGCGAGTGTCATCTGCTTGATTTAGTTCAATCAAGAAGCTAATACCAGTTTGTTCTGGCATGATATGATCACATAGAATAAGCGCAAGCTTGATACCTTCCCCCTTCATTTCTGCGATCACTTCTTTCGCTTCTGTAACCGATTCTGCTCCTTCAATTACAAAGTTATCTTCAAACACAGCAAGATCTTGAAGTACGCTATCCAAGACCTCTCTTTCATCATCAACACATAAAATTAGATACTTAGACATGTTCTTCTCCTTTTGAATTAATCGGTAGCCACACAGTCATCGCGGTGTACTCTCCGAGCTTAGAATCTACTTCTATCCATCCGTGATGAGCAGACACAATTTGCTGGCATATAGACAAGCCAATCCCAAGTCCAAAGTTACCTTCTTTCTTGGTCGTAAAGTTGAGCTCAAATATCGCTTGTTGTTGAGACTTAGGTATTCCTGCGCCATTGTCTTGGAAAGACACAACGATATATCGTTTGTGCGCTTTCTTTTTTATTTCTGAGGTAATATTGAGCTCGCCTTTTTCTGGGAAGGCATCGATCGCGTTGGAAATGAGGTTGGTCCAAACTTGTTGCAACGCAATAGGCTGACAAAGAATTTTCGGAACTGGGGTGTAGTCCTTAGTCAAAGTATGCATTTTGAGCTTGTTCTCAAAGATCACTAATGTGTCTTCAATGCCCTCATGAATGTCAACAGAATGCATCACTTCATCATCTGCTCGTGCATATCCCTTTAGGCTTTTAACCATATCTGCTATGCGTGCAGCACAAACGTTTATTGAGCGCAAAGCAGAACCTGTCTGATGATAACTTTCAAATAAGTTGAGCGTGTCGATAGCTTGGCTGGGTGCAGAAGCCAAAGATTCCAACATAGAGTTGTCAGCATCAAGATTTAAGTTCACCATTTTTTTTGCAATATTTCTATCGACGACATGTGGTTTCAGCTGATTCACTCGCGCCCGAAGCTCAGCAGTAGAAGAGGGTTTAGAGGTTTGAGCATCATGCAATATTGCAACCCCTTTGGCTCTTTCTGGTGGCGTTGGTGATTGAGTTAATAGCTTTTCCAGTGTCATCGTGAGATTTTCTACACCCCTTAAAATGGCGGCTATGGGGTTATTAAGCTCGTGAGCGACACCGGCGACAAGTTGCCCCAGCATCGCCATTTTTTCTCTCTCTATGAGTTGCTGGTGTGCTGACTCGAGTGACTCGAGTGTTTTTTGCAGTTCTAATTTTGTGTTGATACTACGTTGAAGTCGACGATTAAAATGCCTCAACAATAGATTTGTAAACAGAGGAAGCAAGTTTGAGTCTGTTTGCATTACTTTTCGAAACTCTTTTCTATCCAGTTTAATAACTTTGGTTGTGGTTAGCGTCAACGCAGTAGAAAAAGAGTTCTCACCCGTCACGAAAGACATGCCACCGACAATGTTACCTTTGCTATGACGGACAACTTCTCTTTGCATTCCTAGCTCATCACGCTTGTAGAGCGCGACCTCTCCACTAGTGATAAACCATAAAAACGTATTCGGCTCCCCCTCTACTGTCAGTAAGTGTTCCGGAGAGTAGGTGCGACAAGCATTTGAGTCCTCTTTCTCAGCGAAAAAGTTTTGTAGAGCGCCAATAACTTGTTCTGCAAGTTCAAAATCAGATAGCGCATGATAATCGTTTAAGAAACCTGCTTGATAACTTTTCATTTGGGTTTCTATGTGCGCGCGGAGCAACTTTTGTTGATCCAGTATTTGGCTGTAACTAAGAAGGTTGTCTCGATCGTGCTTCAATACAAATTGAGTCAGTTCTTTCTGTGCGGTATTAAAAAGCACTTGGTCTGGCAAAGGTTTGGTCAGACAGTGGTCGAGGCGGCCTTCGTTAACCGCTGTAAGAATAGCGTCGATATCAGAGGAGCAACTGATGAGTATTTTCCTCGCTTTCTCAGTATGTGCTGCACGAGAAAGCCCAATCAAAAACTCAACACCATTTAAGTTTGCGTGGTGACTGGTTATAACCAGAGCGACGCTCTGTTGCCTTTCTTCTAGATACTCTAGAGCACTCTGTGCTTCTTCGATGGACTCTACAGAATGAATATCAAACCTACTCGCCAAAGGAGAGAGCTCTAAGCGAAACTGCTCTGCACTGACAGGGTTGTTATCTAGACAAAGTACGGCGTATCGATTCACAGGGCTAAAGGCTCCAGCTAAGACTTGGCCGTAACACCATATCAAGAAATAATGAATACGGTTGGGAGCTAAGTATGGTTATAGAGCTATCACTGGTACTAAGCCTCAATAGTCTGATTTATCTCAATGTTTCCACTGGCTAGTCTTTGCGTTAGACTGAGTTAAAACACATCAAGTAAAGACACTATGCAAAACTTAAAAAAATTCGGTGCCATTGGTGGCGCTATTTCTTTGGCATTATGTTGGCCATTAGCCGTTGGACAAATTGGCCAATCGATCATTGAAGATGGCATCGCGAACATGAATGATGACATGGTGAAGGGCGAAATCGTGGAATACGATCGTGGTTACCTTTCTTCCGTTGTGCTGACTCGCTATACGGTGGTTGACCCTGAAGTTAAAAGCCAGCTTGAGCGTGATGGCCTACCAACAGCTTTTGATGTTACAAGTGATTTGTCTCATGGCTTAACTAGCCTAACCGCAGACTCAAAGTTAGTTGATGCCGATTTTTTACCGCTAACCATGCACAGTACGACTCAGCTGAATGGGAATACAGATTTCACTCTCAATCTAGCCAGCTGGAGTTACCAAAATGAAGCTCAGGGGATGCACCTTTCTTCTAGCCCGGCGCATATAACCGGTAATGTAACAGTGCTTGGTGATCTGAATTACCAGGTATCAGTTCCTTCTGTTCAGATTGATTTTGAAAATGGTGAAGAAATTCATTTAACAGAGCTATCTGGAGAAGGAAAAGGTAAGCAAGCAAAAGGCTACTGGTTAGGTGAGCAGTCTTTTGCATTAGAGAAGTTAGACGTTGTTGATTCTACGCTTACACCGATGTTTCTCATTGAAAATGCGAACTACAGTGGGAAGACATCGCTAAATGAGACTGGCGATAAGCTGAGCACCAATCTTGTTGTGGGTGCGCAGAAAATGCGTCTTACTGATGGTACCGACGTGGATAGCTTTAAGCTTGATTTCGCCATTGGTGATGTTGATAGCCAATCATTCGATCAGATCATGTCAATGTATCAGAGTTCACCAATGCTGGATGAGCAAGAAATCCAAAAGCTATTGCCGCATGTAGATACACTATTTAGCAAAGGTTTTAACCTTTCAGTCAATGAGCTATCTCTAGCGTTTGGTGCTGGTAAGTTCCGTAACCAGTGGAAATTATCTATTCCTCAAGGGACAGACAACGTTACGCAAGACCCAATGAAGTTGGTGACAGCGACTACTGGTTCCCTAAACACCTATTTTTCTGATGAACTGGTCAACTTATACCCATTCATTCAAGAAGGTGTTGATGAGTTGATGGTGATGGAGCTTTTAGAGAAGACAGAAAGTGGCTATGAACTAAAAGCAGAAATCTCTGACGGGAAACTGAAGTTCGAAAATGGACAAGAATTTCCTTTAATCGCGCTGCTTATGCCTGCATTGATGCAATAGAGAAGTTTACAAAGTAAGTTTTTAGCTTTTTCAGTTTAAAAAGAGGTCGTAAGACCTCTTTTCTTGTTTTTATCCCTGCAAAAACGTGATATTAATTTCGTAATCTTTACTTAGCAGGAGCAATGAGCATCATGGAACAAAATACGGACAACGTATTTAACTTCAGTGCAGGACCCGCAGGTCTGCCAAAAGCAGTCATGCAGCAAGCACAAAAGGAGCTAATCAACTGGCAAGGTCTTGGTACTTCAGTGATGGAAATCAGTCACCGAAGCAAAGAGTTCATTAAGGTTGCAGAAGAAGCAGAGCAAGACCTTCGTGATCTTCTGAACATCCCAGACAACTACAAAGTACTGTTTTGCCAAGGTGGTGCTCGTGCTCAATTTGCCGCTGTTCCACTAAACCTACTGGGTAACTCGGAAACTGCGACTTACATTGATGGTGGTTACTGGGCAGAAAGCGCAGTGGCAGAAGCGAAAAAGTACTGTGAACCTGACGTCTTCAACGCGAAAACCACGATTGACGGTAAAGCGGCGGTTCTACCTGCAACAGAATGGAAAATCTCACCAGACGCAGCCTATGTCCACTTTTGTCCGAACGAAACCATCGATGGTGTTGAAATCAATGATTTGCCGGTGACAGATAAGCCAATCGTTGCAGATATGTCTTCGACGATTCTTTCTCGCGAAATCGATATCTCTCAATACGGCGTTATTTATGCTGGGGCGCAAAAAAACATCGGTCCTTCAGGCATCGCAATTGCAATTGTTCGTGATGATCTTCTTGGTTTGGCGAAAGATGTATTGCCAAGCATTCTCGACTACAAAGTGTTGGCAGAAAAAGAATCGATGTTTAATACGCCGCCAACATTTGCTTGGTACTTATCTGGGCTTGTGTTCAAGTGGCTAAAAGCGCAGGGCGGTGTAAAAGCGATAGAGCAAGTTAACCGAGAAAAAGCTGCGCTGTTGTACGATTACATCGACCAGTCAGACTTCTATCGTAATGGTGTGTACTCTGCTAACCGCTCTTTGATGAACGTACCGTTCCAACTAGCGAAACCAGAACTTGACGGCACATTTTTAGAACTGGCTGATGCGAAGGGGTTGAAAGCGCTTAAGGGGCATCGTGCGGTTGGTGGTATGCGAGCTTCAATATATAACGCAATGCCACTAGAAGGTGTCCAAGCTCTTGTCGACTTTATGCGCGAGTTTGAACAAAAGTACGCTTAACTAAGAGCTGTGATATAATTTTTGAAAGCGTCGCAATTGCGGCGCTTTTTGCTTTTTAGAGATTAGCAATCTCATGGAAGCACTCGCACATTTTTGTGGCGGAACTTTGAACAACCATAATAGGTTCGCTATTTTTGTGGCACCATTTACTTATGAGAACTTTAGTGAAAAATCTCTATCTGACAATCCTGTTCTGTTTATCTTCTATCGCTCATGGACAAGAGATCCAAGTGTGGAGCGGTATTGAATATTCAACGGTCGCTGAAATCAAAGAACGATTTGAAGCGGAGACTGGCAACACGTTGGCGATTCGAGAATTCGATGTGAATAATATTCGCTCAGAGCTGTTGTTAGCGAAGCAGACCAGTATCACTTTTCCAGATGTTATTTGGGTGCCTTCCGATTTCTTGGGTTTACACGATTATTTTGACCTAGCAAAAGTACCATCTAGTTGGATAGATGAAGATAGCATGGAGCCCAAAGCTCTAGAACTAGTGACTGTTGATGGGGGCGTATATGGCGTGCCTTTAGGCTTAGGTAATCACTTAGTTTTATATGTGAATACTAAGTTGACTCAAGATGTTCAGCCCACTTGGGAGGCATTATTGGAAGAGGCTAAACGAGGCGAGTTTCCATTAGCCATGCAGTACCCAAATATGTATTTCTTGATGGCATTTGTTCCTATGTTTTCCGACTATCGGGCGCAACCAGTCACAGATATCGATGTAGGCGCGTTAGCGGCAGCGTTAAAGTTTTATGGATCACTCGCAACCAATAATATTGTGAAAGATAAGTGCACCCAAGAGCAAGCTCGTGAGCAGTTTATTAATGGTGAGGTGGCTTATCTCATTGATGGTGATTGGGCTCTTGGTGAGTTGAAGCAGCACTTTAGCAAAGAGCTTAGGGTCAGTGGCTTACCGACTTATAACAACCATCACATGCATTCATTAAGTGGTGGCAAGGTATTGGCTTTCAACACTGAGGCAATGGCTAATCCTGAAAAACGAAAAGCGATGCGCACTCTAGCTACTATTGTTCAAAAGCCAACGTTTATTGAAGATGTAATCATTAATCAGAATCTTATCTCTACCAATCGGTCGATTAATCGTAAATGGTATGACACTGACAGCACTTACTATAGTGATTTATATAAACAATTAAGTCCCGCATATGCTATGCCAAGTACGGTAGAGATGGCAGTGACTTGGGAAGCGCTAATAAGAGGTTACAAACGCTATACAGCGGGAATGCCAGCCAAAGACGCCGCTCAATTTGTTGTCAAGTTCATTAATGAACACTCTCAACACATACATCAGCGTAGGAAGTCACAGTAATGGTCAGTTTACGAAGTATCTTAACCCTGATTGTGGTGATTGGTTCATTGCTACCAGCCTATTGGGTTGGTACCAGCATGATCGATAAACACCAAGAAGACTTACTAGCACAGAAAGCACTTAAGCTTGAAAATAGCAACCAAGGTATTCGAAAAACCGTCGAGGATGATCTTACCTTTATTGCAAACTTAACACGCTGGTATTCAAAAGATCGGCTTTTAGTTCAAGGTATGGACAATGTCCTGTATTCGAGCATTATTTGGCAAAAAATCCAAACGTTTGAAAAGTTGGCAACCAATGTCAGCGCTACTTACATCATCGACAAAAATTGGCAGCCAATGTATGAAAGTAATGGCTCGGTCTATCACCTAGAAGAGAGTAAGTTACTTCAGAAAATAAGGACTGCCGGAGATGTTTATAAGCAAGGGAAGATGTATCACACCACATACTTCGATGAGGGCTTAGTAATGCAAGGAGGACAAGCGGGAATCGCCTTTGTCAGCCCTCTGCTGCCTTACACTTTATTACCGAATTCGGAATATGAACCCCAAGGGTATTTGGTGGTTCTCATCTCTTATCAAGATCTAATGAAAGTATCGCAACCTTTCTTGTTCTCGCAAGAGAGTGTTGATTTTCATTATGGAAGTCTGAAGAAGGTCAAAGGGGAAGTGAATCGAAATCTCAGCATCATTGAAATAAACAGTGCGGGCTTTATGTCTCCTTTGACGGTAACAATGGTTCATACTTTCTCTGATCTAGCGAGGAACCAGGAGTTAACTAAGTCAAAGCAGCAGCTATTGAATATCATTATTGCCACATTAGTTGTGACCTTATGTATTGCCATACTAGTAAGCCGCTGGTTAACTCAGCCAATTAAAGAAATGGAGTTGGTGGTCAGAAGCTTTAAGAACAACCAAAGACCCAATTTAGAATCAAAGCGGTATCAATTTAAAGAGTTCAAACAGCTAATGTCATTATTGGACTCTATGTGGTGCCAGTTAACTTCGAATATGGAAGAACTTGAAGTTCGAAACAAAGCACTTCGCCAAGCGAACCAGCAAGTTCATGACTCCAACGCACAATTGGCTGAGTTCAATCAAGGGCTAGAATTAATAGTTGAAGAAAAAACAGCTGAACTCAGAGAAATGCTGGCAAGAGAAGAAGCTTATCAAACGAAGCTAATGTCGCTAATCAAC
The DNA here is from genome assembly GCF_030248515.1 of Vibrio sp. D401a. Classification (NCBI taxonomy): domain Bacteria; kingdom Pseudomonadati; phylum Pseudomonadota; class Gammaproteobacteria; order Vibrionales; family Vibrionaceae; genus Vibrio; species Vibrio sp. D401a. Next base: position 268,237 of record NZ_JAHGAI010000012.1, read on the forward strand.
TTTGCGACTAGCCATGCAGGAATAGGGTACCACGCGATTCCTGGGGTGATTAATACAGGTTTAGATAAGCTATTCCCCAATACTGAAATGCGTTTTAGTTTTTATAAGGTGTCTGGTGAAAGAGTGAAGACCATGCGTTCTTCGACGGGTGCAACGTTAGGGTACTTTAATTATGGGCAAAGTGACCTCAACGAAGATGAGGTGATTTTGATAGAGTTATTTAAGAAACAGCTCTATTCGTGGTTAGAGTTAGAAGACTTCGCTAGACGCGATAAGCTATCTAAATGTTCAAACCGAAAAGCATTTGATGAAGATTTTGAATATGCGTGCCAGTGTGTCGCTCAATCAAAGTGGAAGTCGATGTCGATTCTGGTTGTAGATATTAATGGGTTAAAGAAACTAAATGATAACTACGGCCATGACAGAGGTGATTTGCTTATTTCAAAGAGTACTCAGCTCATGCGAACCGCGTTAGATGATGAGTCTAAACTTTATCGTATAGGCGGTGATGAGTTTGCTGTGATTGCTAAGAATTGCGGTGTAGAGCAACTTGGTTGCTTAATAAATAAACTGGAGTCGGCTCAAGAAGATAAATGGATCGAGTTATCTGATAATCATCGTCATGCTATTCAGTTTTCTGTCGGTGGGGCTTCAAGCCAAACCGCAGCATTGGATAAATTGGTTTCCATTGCTGATGAAGAGATGTATTGCAAGAAAAGAGAGTTCTACTCAAGTTAAGCACCCTAATCAATAAGACCTCGCCATCCGCGAGGTCTTTTTATATCCAGACTGCCATTATTCAGATTCAGCAAACAAGCCGAAGCTGACTCGAAGAATCAAGCATCTTGGCATATCCACTAGGGCTTTGCTTCCACTTCATTGAACAGCCAAGAAATAAACAGCTCGAGTTTCCGAGAGTGCTTCTCATTGGCGGTAACGACATAGTACTTCTGCTTGCATTGCAGAGTTTGGTTTTTAAAAGGGGTGATCAGTTCGCCGGATTTAAGTCGTTTTTCCACCAGCGATAGTCGACCGATAGCAACGCCCGCATTATGCATTGCGGCACTAACGGCTAAATCGGAACGGTCGAATGAAATGCTTGGAATATCGTCAATGTCTGTTATGCCATTTTCCTTTGCCCACAGCGTCCATTCATCGTGATGGGAGTTGTAGTCCCATGCTTGGTTGTCGTGAAGCAGGGTGGTGTTTACCAAATTCGCTGGCTTTTCAAATAGGTTAAATTGTTCTGCATATGTTTGAGTGCAGACCGGGATTATCTCTTCGCTCATCAATTCTTTCGACCACAACTTTTTCGGCATTTGCTCATCGAAATAGATCGCGGCATCGATGCCATAGCCTTGGAAATTGACGTTCTCATTGCCAGTAAGAATATTCAGCTCTATGGAAGGGTGTTTTTGCTTAAATAGATACAATCTAGGTACAAGCCAACATTGGGCAAAAGAAGGGCGAGAGTAAATCGTCAGCTCTCCGGAGACTTCGCCATTTCTGACTTCCATTACCTCTTGATTTAACTCGTTGAGTGTTCTGTTCAAGGCGAGGTAAATACGTTCCCCTTCTTCTGTGAGCGTGATTTTTCGGTGAGAGCGGGTAAACAAGGCAATGCCAAGCTCCTCTTCGAGCTTGTTGATACGGTGAGAGATGGCGCTGGGCGTCATGGAGAGCTCTTCTGCCGCAAGAGAAAATGAGCTGTGTCGTGCTGCCACTTCAAAAGTATGAAGCTTGGAAAGCTGAAAACTATTGATGCGTTGGTTCTTGGCGAAAATATTGTCTCTGGTGTACATGTGCGTTATTGAGTCGAACTTGATAGAACACATAATAACGGCGTTGTTATAGTTGGGCTCACCTATGGGTTGAAAAATTCACTAAACGTCGTGTAAATCACGCTTTTGTTTAAATTCACTTCATCTAAAGGTGAGTTTTGATCGTTTGTCAGGGCTATGGATTCCTCGTTTAATTGCAGTCAATTAAAACAACAACATAGGTCTGAACATGGAATCCAACCTTTGGGTCATTACTACCCTCATAACGAGTATCTTAATGATCGTTTTTGCGATCGTTAAGTTTAAACTCCATCCTTTTTTAGCGCTGTTACTCGCCAGTTTTTACGTTGGCGGGATGATGGGCATGCAACCTTTAGAGATGGTCAGTGCTATCGAAAGTGGCATTGGCGGAACGCTTGGTTTTCTTGCTGTCGTGATTGGTTTAGGCACCATACTTGGCAAGATGATGGAAGTGTCTGGGGCAGCTGAACGAATTGGCCTTACCCTACAAAAGATTCGCTGGCTATCACCTGAAGTCATTATGGTGTTAATCGGTCTTGTTTGCGGAATAACCCTATTCGTAGAAGTTGGCGTGGTGCTGTTAATTCCACTGGCTTTTTCGATTGCGAAAAAAACCAATACCTCACTTTTAAATCTCGCCATTCCGCTTTGTACCGCCTTGATGGCAGTGCACTGTATTGTTCCTCCACACCCTGCCGCATTGTTTGTGACCAATGAGCTTGGTGCTGATATCGGTTCTGTGATTTTCTATGGTTTACTCATAGGTTTGGTTGCGTCTTTAGTTGGCGGTCCGTTGTTCTTGAAGGTGATGGGCGCACGTCTACCTTTCAAAACTGTACCTGAAGAGTTCACCTCACTAGAAGTGAAAGATGAAGCGCAATTGCCATCTTTGGGGGCGACGCTATTCACCGTGATGTTACCCATTGCACTGATGCTGTTAAAAACGGCGGCAGAACTCAATTTGGAACATGGCAGTGCGCTGTACACCACTTTGGAATTTATCGGCAACCCAATTACAGCAATGTTTATCGCCGCTTTTGTTGCTTATTACATGTTAGGTATTAAGCAGAACATGGGCATGAGTGTGCTGCTTGAGAAAACGGAAGGTGCATTTTCTTCGATTGCCAACATCTTGCTGATTATTGGCGCTGGTGGTGCATTCAACGGCGTATTAAAGGGCAGTGGCTTGGCGGATGTATTGGCACAGTTACTTTCTAATCTCGATATGCATCCGATCCTTCTTGCATGGCTTGTCGCGATTATTCTACATGCGGCAGTGGGTTCTGCCACCGTTGCCATGATGGGCGCGACGGCAATTGTGGCTCCGTTACTCCCACTTTATCCGAACGTAAGTCCAGAAATCATTACTCTGGCTATAGGCTCTGGCGCAATTGGTTGTACGATAGTGACCGATTCGCTCTTTTGGTTGGTGAAGCAATATTGTGGAGCCACGATGACAGAAATCTTCAAGTACTACACGACAGCGACATTCATTGCCTCTTTTGTTGCATTAGCAGGCACATTCCTTCTGTCGTACATGATCTAATAAAGGTAAACAATAATGACTACGCATAACGTAAACGCACTAGTAGCAGAATTCCCTTTGGTTGAGCGACTCATTGGGTTAGAAGAGGTGGTTTGGTTTAACCCAAATATCACCACACTTGAAGAAGGTCTACCGTACGTTGGCTTATGTGCTGCCAACATCAAAGACGCGAGTGAACGACTAAAACGCTTTGCTCCATACTTAATGAAAGCCTTCCCAGAAACGGCGGCTTCTAACGGAATTATTGAATCGAACGTTGTTGAAATCGACAAGATGAAGTCCTGCTTGGAAGCGCAATACGGCACTCAAATTCTTGGACGTTTGATGCTTAAAAAAGACAGTCATCTGCCTATTTCAGGTTCAATAAAGGCGCGTGGTGGCATCTATGAAGTGTTAACACATGCAGAGAAGTTGGCGATTGAAGCTGGGCTTCTATGTGAAAGTGATGACTACAGCAAATTGTTCAGTGAAGAGTTTCGTCAGTTCTTTCAGCAGTACAGCATTGCCGTAGGTTCGACAGGGAATCTGGGCATGTCTATCGGTATCATGAGTGCAAAACTCGGCTTCTCTGTATCGGTTCATATGTCAGCGGATGCAAGAGAGTGGAAGAAAAACAAGCTGCGCTCTCATGGAGTAAACGTGGTGGAGTACGAGCAAGATTACGGTGTAGCTGTAGAGCAGGGACGCAAAGAAGCAGAGAAAGATCCAACTTGCTTCTTTATTGATGATGAAAACTCTCAGACCTTGTTCTTAGGTTATTCCGTTGCAGGCGAACGCTTGAAGCAACAGTTTGAGGATATGGGTATCATCGTTGATGCAGAACACCCTCTGTTTGTTTACCTACCTTGTGGTGTGGGTGGTGGTCCTGGCGGTGTGGCGTTTGGTTTGAAGATGGCGTTTGGTGACCACGTTCATTGTATCTTCGCGGAACCGACACACTCTCCGTGTATGCTGCTCGGGGTACACACTGGCTTGCATGATGATATCGCGGTGCAAGATCTTGGTATCGACAACATTACTGCAGCTGATGGTCTAGCGGTAGGGCGTGCGTCTGGTTTTGTAGGGCGAGCAATGGAAAGACTTCTTGATGGTTACTACACCATGACGGATGAGCGCATGTATCATCATCTAGGTGAGCTAAGTGAACAAGAAGACATTCGTTTAGAGCCTTCTGCACTGGCGGGCATGATGGGGGCAGTGCACGTTTCACAAGCCCAAGCTTACCAAGCTCGAATGCAATTTAGTGAAGATAAGATGAAGAACGCCATTCACCTAGTTTGGGCGACGGGTGGCGGCATGGTACCGGAGGCTGAAATGTCTGCGTACCTTGCGAAATCTGGTCGATAATCGAGTTTGCTCTTGCTTTGGGAACTGCGAGAGTAATACCAATCGTAGCAAATAACTGTTCATTCTAGCTGGTTATAACGCTTGATAACTTTGTTTAAAATTTTGAATGTAGAGTAACTACTTATCGAAAATTTTAGCCTTGTTCTCAAGCGTTTTTCCTGCGCTACCTCTGAACACTTGCTTACTGTGATTGGTATAAAAAAGGGCTCATCAATGGATGAGCCCTTTGTCTATTTTGAATCCCTGTATTACAGAGATTGTAATAGCTGGTGGTAACGACCTTTCTCAGCTAGTAGCGCTTGGTGGTTACCTTGTTCGATGATCTCGCCTTGCTCCATCAAACAGATGTTGTCCATGCTTTCTAGCTCAATTAAACGGTGGGTGATAAATACCACGGTTTTGTTCGCAAAGTGCTCTTTGAACAGTTCCATTACCGTTTGCTCGGTGCGTTTGTCCAGACCTTCAGTCGGTTCATCAAGAAGCAGGATTGGGGCATCACGCAATAGAGCGCGCGCAATACCAATTCGACGCTTCTCACCACCAGACAGTTGACGACCGCCGTCACCTAGCCAAGCATCCAGTCCTGGTTCGTCTAACAGATTCGCCAAGTCCACTTTGGTCAGAATATCAGCTAGCTGCTCGTCCGTGGCTTCAGGGGCTGCAAGCAGCAGGTTGTCACGCAATGTGCCATTAAGAATATCAACACGTTGGCTGACTACTGTGATTGCCGCGCGCAGATCAGACTCACTCCAATCTTGCAGAGGCGCACCACCGATGCTCACTTGACCTTGGTTTACATCCCAGTAGCGACAAAGCAATTGAATCAGCGTCGATTTACCTGAACCAGTTTGACCAACAATCGCCGTTTTTGAGCCCAGTGGCAGTGATAGCGTGAGATCTTTCAGTACTTTTTGCTGACCATCAGGGTAGGTGAAATCTACCTTACTGAACTCAATATCTAGCGGCTTATCTTCACGTTTAGATTGTTCTGGGAAGATAACGTCTGGTTCCGCTAAGGTGATTTCGTTCAATCGACGCGCTGATGTCAGTGTTTGACCTAGATATTGGAAAGCACTGGCGATTGGCATCAGAATTTCAAAGCTTGCCATGGTGGCAAATGCGAACAGCGCAATCCAAGGATCTGGCGCACGACCACCAACGCCATCCGCAGCAAACCACAGCATAGCAACGAGCGTTAAACCATTCGCTAGCATCAGCAGACCAGAAGCCATACCCGTTAGGTTAGCGTTGACGAACTGGTTGGATAGCAGTTGTTTTTGCTTCTCTAGAATCACGTTACGGTAACGCTCTTCTGCACCGAACAGGCTCAGTTCGCTGTAACCTTGAAGCCAGTCCAGTGTCGCCACTCGCAGCTGTGCTTTATTTTGTGTCAGATGTTCGCCGTTATGCTTACCAAGTTTGTAGAACAGTACCGGCCACACTAACAGCATTACCGTTAGAATACCGCCAAGCAATAGGGCAAGATGCCAGTCAAAGAAAGCAAGTACTGCGGTTAGCGACAAGATGCCGAATACGCCAACAATCACAGGACTGATTAGACGCAAGTACACGTGGTCCATTGCATCTACGTCTGCCACTAGGCGGTTCAGTAGATCCGCATCACGCATGGTAGAAACGCGGCCAGGGATCAGCGGCGCAAGCTTCTTGAAGAAGAAGATACGTAGATCCGTCAGTAGCTTGAATGTAGCATTGTGGCTAACGACACGTTCGCCCCAGCGGCCAGCAGTACGCGCCATCGCAGCGCCACGAACACCTGCGCCAGGCAGCATGTAGTTAAAGGTCTCACGAGCAATGGTCAAACCCGCTACAGCGGCTGCAGAGATAAACCAGCCGGACAGCGTTAATAGACCGACAGAAGCGGCCAGCGTCAGAAACGCTAGAAGCATCCCAAGGGACAAACCAAACCAGTGCTTTTTATACAGTTTTAGATAAGGGAGTAAATCACGCATCTAAGTTCCCCTTGTCTGATTCACGTTGAGCTAGGTTGGCAGCCAACATTTCTTTAAATAAACCATCTTGCGATGCCAACGTTGCGTAATCACCACGTTGGACAATTTGTCCTTGCTGCATCACCAAAATCTGAGACACATTTTGCAGTGGTGCCAATTGGTGAGTGATCATCAAGTTAGTGGTGGACTCGGTGTATTTACCGATGCCTTCCATAACCAGTTTTTCGCTTCGAGCATCCAAGCTGGCAGTTGGTTCATCAAGCAACCAAAAACGACCGTTTTGTAGCATCGCACGAGCAAGTGCAAGACGTTGTGCCTGACCAACAGATAAACCACCGGAGCGGTCAGAAATTTGGTAATCCAAGCCATGCATTTCAACAAACTCTGCGGCGTGAGAGTCGTTGAGTACTGAATGGACTTGTTGGTCTTGAATATCTTGCTTACCTAAGGTGACATTGTCACGAATACTGCCGTGCAGGAGCATTGGGTTTTGCCCAATCCAACTGACGGCTTCTCGCCATGTAGACAAGTTCAGTTCAGACAACTCACAGCCGTTAATTTTCAAGCTGCCCTTGTATGGCATAAAACCAAGGATGGTATTCACTAAGCTGGTTTTACCTGCGCCACTTGGGCCGACTAGTGCGGTGCTTTGGTTGGCATCTAGGGAGAAGGATAAGGGACCGACAAGTTGCTTACCTTCAGGGCTGAAGATAACAAGATCGTTCGCTTCGATGTGAACCGCTGCGTTTTGATCAACAACTTTGTGACCATCTTTTACTTGGTCAACGTCTAGCTCTAGGAATTCAACGATGCTTTCTGCTGCACCGACTGCTTGTTGCTTCGCATGATAGAAAGTACCAAGGTCACGAAGTGGTTGGTAGAACTCAGGCGCAAGAATCAGAATAAACAAACCGGCGAAGAGGGTTACGCCAGCACCGTAGTAACCAAAGTTAAGTTCACCGATATAGCTAAAGCCAAAGTAAACCGCCGTAATCGCAATTGAAATCGAAGTGAAGAACTCAAGAACCGCTGAAGATAGAAAGGCAATCTTCAAGACATCCATCGTACGTGTACGGAAAACTTCAGATGCACCTTTTAACGTCTCGGTTTCTGATTGTGTACGGTCGAACAAACGAATAGTAGTCATCGCCTGCAAACGGTCATAGAAGTGACCTGAAAGACGCTGTAGCGCTTTAAAGTTCTTACGGTTTGCATCCGCGGCTTTCATGCCGACCAATGCCATAAACATAGGAACAAGAGGTGCAGTGACAAGGAAAATGAGGCCTGCCGCCCAGTTGATTGGGAAAACCACCACTAGGATGATGAAAGGTACCAATACAGACAACGACATTTGTGGAAGGTAGCGAGAGAAGAAATCTTGCATGTCTTCTACTTGTTCCAAAATCAACGTTGCCCAACTACCGGCTGGCTTGCCTTTGATGTAAGCAGGACCAAGTTGGTGGACTTTATCGAGAATAAGTTGGCGAATGTAAACGCGGATCTGTTCGCCGCAACGGTAACCGGCAATTTCGCGTCCCCAAGTACAGGCTGCGCGACCGACAACGGTGACACCCAATCCGACGAAGTGCCAAATAAGTTCACTCTTGTCGACATGCTCGATGATTAATTGGTGAAGAATGGAGGCGAGCAGGGCTGCTTGAGCCAATAAAAACACGCTTGATAGTACGCCTAGGCCTATCGCAACCATCAGCCAGCGCTTGGCCAACTTACTCTGTTGCTTAAGCCACTTATTCAAGCTGCTTTGCTTTTTCTTATCCATTGTGAAGGCTTAATGATAATTGTTTTAATGAGGCGGTAGTATACAAAAGAAAACCCAGCGGGAATACCGCTGGGCTTTAAGGATATGACACAAATGTGAAAAGTTATTTGTCAGTAAGTGCGTCTAGGAAACGTTCTGCATCCAATGCGGCCATACAACCGGTACCAGCAGAAGTAATCGCTTGGCGGTAGTTATGGTCCATTACGTCACCAGCAGCAAATACACCTTCGATGCTAGTTTGTGTGGCATTACCTTCAAGACCAGATTGAACGATGATGTAACCGTCTTTCATGTCTACTTGGCCTTCAAAGATTTGCGTATTTGGTTGGTGGCCGATCGCGATGAATGCGCCCATTACTTCCAAATCCTCTGTCGACCCGCTGTTCACATCTTTGATACGAACGCCAGTTACGCCCATGTCGTCGCCCAGAACTTCATCTAGTGTACGGTCTGTGTGAAGAACGATATTGCCGCTTTCAACCTTATCCATCAGACGCTTCACAAGGATCTTCTCTGCGCGGAATGAATCACGGCGGTGGATCAGATGAACTTCTGACGCAATGTTTGATAGGTAAAGCGCTTCTTCGACAGCAGTGTTACCGCCACCGACTACCGCCACTTTTTGGTTACGGTAGAAGAAACCGTCACAAGTGGCACATGCCGATACACCACGACCTTTGAATGCTTCTTCAGACTCAAGGCCTAGGTATTTTGCTGATGCGCCTGTAGAGATAATTAACGCATCACACGTGTACTCACCAGAGTCACCTTTTAGACGGAATGGACGTTGAGACAATTCCACTTCGTTGATGTGATCGAACACGATTTCTGTTTCGAATCGTTCTGCATGCTCTTTCATGCGTTCCATCAAACCTGGGCCAGTAAGACCTTCAGCATCACCAGGCCAGTTTTCTACTTCTGTCGTGGTCGTTAGCTGACCACCTTGTTGCATTCCCGTCACCAGCACAGGGTTTAGATTGGCACGCGCTGCATATACTGCTGCTGTGTAACCTGCTGGACCAGAACCAAGAATTAATAGTTTACAGTGTTTTACGTCGCTCATTATGGCTCCATAGAGGGCTGAACATTTCATCCGATTGTATGGAAAATCGTAGTGCTTTAAAAGCATAAACGGATTGAGCTGATCGAATTATTGGTTATAGGTTAGAACTTGCTGATGTTTACGGAGAACTGTTTTTCGCTAGCATAAAATGCTGTTCATAGTGGAGAGTTCTAGTTTCAAATGCTGTCTGTTATCTAATTTGAATGTTTAAGCTAACATATGGTTATATCATAGAGATGTATGTCGTTTTTTTGTTTTTGTTGAAGCTATCAACGTCAAATTCTGGTAATTACAGAATATTTGCGTATCCTAGAATGTAAATTAAATGTTAATCAAATAAACCAGATGTGCCTCATTAAAGGAGCCAATGATGTTACATTCACGTGAGAACACCCTACATTTAACTCAGCTCAGCATGGCAGCGATTGAGCAGCTTTCTCCTTCCTTCGAAGGTTTACCTCGTACTGAACACGCTGACGGCCAATATCGTCTTCGCCGTTACTCGGTGGTGGGGTTCGAAAACGGTCAGGTAGTCGATTTAAACAAAAACAGCTTTGTACAATCTTCTGATATCAACCGTTTCCAAGGTGATGTCATTCGTCAGTTTGAGCCGATTGAAAAAGGAATTCTTTCCAGTGAAGGTTTCCGAGAAATGTGTGAGCTGTTTGTTAACGCAAACCACTTACCAAACGGCCAGGAAATCGAAATCCACCAAATTCGAATCACTGCAATCTACGATGAAACTCAAGTTGCACCGGAAGGGGTACACCAAGATGGCTTTGATCACATCGCATTAGTTGGTGTAGGGCGTCACAACATCATGGGTGGTGACATTATGCTTTATAGCAGCCATAACCAAGCGCCTTTCTTCCGTAAAGTGTTGGAAAACGGTGAAGTGGCAATGTTGGCAGACAGCAAATTATGGCACAACGCCGTACCAATTCGCTCAGTGATTAATGATCAAGAAGGTCATATGGACGTATTTGTACTGACAGCGACGGACAAGCGAAATGAACTTCAATCTTAACCAAATTCGAGAGCAGTTTCCGGCATTAGCGCAATACCACAACGATCGGCCAGTGACGTTTTTTGATGGCCCTGGCGGATCACAAGTGCCGCAGTCTGTGTTGGATAGTATGGTTAGCTACCTTGGACGATTCAACTCTAACCTTGGTGGTCATTATTTCTCAAGTAGAGAGACAGTTGATGTTATGCAATCGGCTCGCGAATCGGCACAAGCTCTGCTAAACGCACCGTCTTCCGGCAATATCGTGTTTGGTGCGAATATGACTTCGCTGACATTCCAGCTTAGTCGTGCGATTAGCCGCGATTGGCAAGAGGGCGATGAGATCATCGTTTCAGCTCTAGACCATTACTCTAACGTGTCGAGTTGGCAGCAAGCGGCTGAAGACAAAGGCGTGGTGGTTCATCAAGTCAGAATTAATGAAGAAGATTGTACGCTGGATCTTGAGCACCTTCAGAGCTTGTTGAATGAAAAAACGCGCTTAGTCGCGGTGACTTACGCATCGAACACCACCGGTTCGATTGTCGATATGCACCGTGTGGTTGAAATTGCACACAACATTGGTGCCCAGGTCTATGTGGATGCTGTTCATTATGCGCCACATCATTTAGTTGATGTACAAGCGCTAGGTTGTGATTTCCTTGCTTGTTCTGCTTATAAGTTCTTTGGGCCACATGTAGGAATCGCGTACGTAGCAGACCAGTGGTTACACAGTGTTAAGCCCTACAAAGTTGAACCTGCGACCAATATTGGGCCGGGGCGCTTTGAAACCGGAACACAGAGTTTTGAAGGCTTGGCAGGCGTCACGGCTGCGGTTGAATACTTAGCCCAGTTTGGTGATGAAGATGCATCACTTCGTCAACGCTTAGAGCAAAGTTATGCGTTATACAGCCAACATGAGCAGCAATTGAGTGAGCATTTCTTGCAGCGTTTAGGGGCGCTGGACGGCGTGAACCTGTTTGGTATTAACAACGAAAGCAACCAACTGAGAACGCCAACTTTTGCGCTGACTTTTGATAAATACTCTCCAGAGTTCATCGCTAAGACATTAGGTGAGCACAATATCTGCGTGTGGAATGGGCACTTCTATGCACTAGGACTCGTTCGCCAGTTAGGCTTAGAAGAGTCGGGTGGTGTGGTGCGAATTGGTTGTATGCACTACAACACAACCGCAGAGATCGATATGTTGTTTGATGTGTTAGAGAGCATACTCGACGCGTAATCATCGACGATTCCACAAATCAAAAGCTCGAGCACTTGGCTCGAGCTTTTTTGTTTTTTATTGATTGAAGAAGTGCTTATTCGCTCACTTCCACTTCGTACGAGGTAAATTTACGCACGTTGATCACGCCAGTATCAAAGATAAGGTATTGGCCTTTAATGCCTTGCAATGTACCCGTTACAACTGGGTTTTTATCGAAGTTGTGTGAGGTGATTTTAGTCGGATGCTGCTGAACTGGGTAGCTTAGAGAAGTGATGCTTTCGCTTAACACTTCAATTGCGTCATCGCCGTACTGTTGCTTAATCTCTGCGATTTTGTCTTCCACTAATGGCAGTAGTTCTGCAAAACGATCTTGCAGTTCAATTGGGTCGCCATCGCCTTTCAACAGCGTTCGCCAGTTTGTCTTATCAGCAATGTGTTTCGCTAGCTCGATTTCAATCAAGCCAGAGATGTGACGAGTTTTCACTTTGAAAATAGGCAGACCTTGTGTCGCGCCTTGATCGATCCAACGGGTTGGAATTTGCGTGTGGCGCGTGATGCCCACCTTTAAACTTGAAGTATTCGATAGGTAAACGAAGTGGTCCACCATGCAGTTCTCTTCACCCCATTGTGGCTCACGGCAGGTGCCTTGTTCGTAGTGGCAAGTTTCTGGCTTCATGATGCACATGTCGCAGCTCGCCAATTTTTTCATACAAACAAAACAGTGGCCCTGTGAATAGCTTTTCTTAGTTTTCTTACCGCAAGAACAACAGTAAATATTGCCAGTATGAGTCAGGGTGAGTGTTTGACCGAGAAATGGGCTTAGGTCCACTTCTTCATCACCCACAGGGAGGCGGTAGCTCACGGCACCATCAAGGGAAGCACGCATTTTGTTTAGCGTACCTGTAGCAATTATTGACATGACATTACTCATTATTGTGTTTTTGCACAGTATACCAGAATGGCTTGCTCACTGCTTGTAGCACATGCTTGTGAAGTGTTTCGCAAACCAGTATTTAATTAAGTCCTAATGTTTTATGGAATGAACATCACAAGTTAGGATTGTTACTGTTTCATCGTTGAGAACGTTATTCTTTAGGCGTTTTAGTGGCTTGATAAATATCTTTATTTGAAGTTCGAAAAAACATTCAGTACATTGCACTATATAATCATCAATTACTCATGGCTGAAAATATGAAGTGGATACATAAACTCATTTTTGCGTTGTCTATATGCACTATTACCCTAGTCGCGCTTTATAGCCTGCTGGGCGATACTCGCAAATTGGTTGTGACTCCAGAGAAATATAAGTTCCATGCTACGAATGATTCCGCGGAGGGTGGGGCTAGTCAGTCGAGTATTAAGTGGGATGATGGTGACCTGCAGCTGAACTGCGACTTAAAGGAAAGTAGCTATGCTTGGCCTTACTGTGGGATCTCTATATACACAGACGTTAAAGAAGCAACCAAAGGTATTGATCTATCAAACTACCACACGGTTCGTATCAAGCTTCGTTATGCAGAGTCAGGTCAGGGAACAAAGAAAATAAGGTTGTACCTGAGAAACTTTAATGAAGTCTACTCAAGCCCACAAGATGAATACACAATCAAATACAACGGTATGCAGTTTGACTCCTCAGGCCATACACAAAGCATCGAGATTCCAATTCAAAACCTTCAGGTGATGACCTGGTGGCTAGCTGATAATAAAGTACCTATTGAGCATTCTGGGCCGGAGTTTTCAAATATCACTCGAATTGATTTAGCTACAGGAGCGGGTGCTGGACTAGGCCATCACAAAATCATCATCGAGAAAATGGAGTTTGAGGGAGCATATCTAGCCCAAGAAACGCTGTTGTTCACGTTACTGTTTTCATGGATGGCATTAGGGTTAGCATTCTCTTTAAACGAGTTGAGAAAAAGTAAGCGTGCTTTTGATAAAGCACAAAAGCGGCATCTTCATTTAGAAAGAACAAACAACACGTTGCGAGCGCAGAACTACGAGTTTGCAGAGTTAGCTCATCGAGATGCGTTGACCGGAGCAATGAACAGACACGCAGTTCGAAACTGGATGGAACAAAAAGCCCGCCAAGTGAGGTGGGGGACTGAGTCGTTCTCTATCTTGTACTTAGATTTAGATCATTTTAAAGCTGTTAATGATAAGTACGGACACCAAATGGGAGACGATGTGTTGCGAGAGTTCGTGATGGTTATTGCCAGCTCAATCCCAGAAGATCATCGTCTTGTTCGCTGGGGGGGAGAAGAATTTGTTGTCTTTTGTCCCGATTGCTCTGTTCATCAGGCCCAAGAAAGAGCAGAAAAGCTTAGAAAGAATGTAGAAAATCACCTTTGGATACATGGCGAAAAGTTAACTTGTAGTATTGGTGTTGCTGAGATGCAAAAGGAGCGAATGACTGAAGCGATGGCGAGGGCTGATGAGGCGCTTTATCAAGCGAAGCATAAGGGCCGCAATCGCGTTGAGGTTAACTTCGGGCTAGTTTCACTGAAGGTGGTGAAGTAGACCCTAGATATAAAAAAGGTGGTCGTACGACCACCAAAAGGGAAACTGCTGAACATGACTAGGGGGTAGTAGTTAGGTACTCACATTGATTACCGAGAACAGCAGCTGTAGTGCTAAATTTCCTAAAGAGAGCTGCGTATAAACGCGGCTCTCTTTGTTTTTACCAGAACAACCAAGCGAATAAAGTAAGAGCGGCGATACAGGCGATGTTGAGTACCATACCGATTCGCATCATCTCTTGCTGCTTGATGTGGCCTGTACCAAATACAATGGCATTTGGTGGCGTCGCTACTGGAAGCATAAAGGCACAAGAAGCAGCAACAGCGATTAGGGCTGATAGAATCACTGGCGATAGACCAAGTGCTTCTGCAATGGTGGCGAAAACGGGTACTAATAGTGCGGCGCTTGCTGTATTACTTGCAAACTCAGTCAAAAATACTACGAAAGCGACGACAGACAGAATCGTAATCAGAATACCTGCTTGCTCTAGGAAACCAGCTAGACCGTTAGCTAAGAATACGCTTGTACCCGTCGCTTTAAGCACGTTACTTAGACAGATACCGCCGCCGAATAAGATCAGTACGCCCCAATCGGTGGTTTTTTCAATGTCTTTCCACTCTACCGCGCGAGAAGCACCAAGCAAAAGAATCGCGCCAATCGCCACCAAAGTATCGAACTTCGCGAAGCCACCAAGCATTGCGTTAATTGGCTTGCTGAAAATCCAGAATGTAACTGTTAAGAGGAAAATCGCTAGGGTGATCTTCTTACCGTTTGTCCACTCAACAGGTTTGTGGTCAAGCTCGAACTCGTGACTCAAATCCGGCTTCGTCATGGTGTAAAGAATCAAAATTGCAATTGGCATCAGAATGAGTGAAATCGGCAAACCTAACTCCATCCATTCGGTAAAGCTCAGGCCAACTTCCGCAGCCGCGATGGCATTTGGTGGACTACCTACCAAAGTTGCTATACCACCAATAGAAGCACTGTATGCAATGCCTAGGAGTACAAATAGGTAGGTACTGTGGTTCTTTTTTGCATCCAATTTACTCATCACGCCTAAAACCAGCGGTAACATCATTGCGGTAGTCGCTGTGTTAGAAATCCACATTGACAGACCCGCGCTAACACCGAAAAGCATGAATACTGCGACAGACATTTTTCCGCGCGCAATGAGCAGTACCTTATCGGCAATTGCTTGATCGAGCTTTTGCTTATGTAGAGCGGCTGCTAAAGCAAAACCACCTAAAAATAAAAAGATGATTGAGTTAGAAAAGTTGTTTAGCGCGGTTTGGGTATTAAACACGCCAAGGAACACGGCGAGTAGAGGGACAAGCAACGCTGTGATACTAACGTGGATGGCTTCGGTTAACCAAAGTATCGCGACAAATACTAAGATACTCAAACCCGTTACTACTTTAGGGTCGAAAGGAAGGGTAGTGAGTAAGACTAAAAACAACACGATATTAGCGGTTAAAATCATACTGTTTCGGGTGAAGAACCAGTTCTTCAATGTCACGGCGAGTGCGGTCATATTTGAGCTCCTTGTTCAGCGCCTTATTAATTATTATTTATGGCAAAGTAACTGACTTGTTTTTATTTATTGATTAAATGTTACTTTGCTTGAGGCGTTAAAGTTGGAGAGTTTGGGGGAACTGTTACGGAAATGTGAGATGAGGATTTAGAAATGGGTAGTAATCTACCCATAAAACATTTTACAACGGATCTGAAGTGTTTGGCGTTTGGGGCTCTTCTGCCAAATGGGGTGTACTCTCTAGCTCTTGTTGCTCATCGTGAGGGACGATAGGTTCTTGTGGGCCAAGAAATTTTGGTTGAGTGTTCATCACGTAAAGATCGAGAAATGCTTTAACTCGTGCGAGTAACTCCCTCATGCGCATAGAGGATTTCTGTTTTTGAGTATCCGGCCCTGCTACCGCTAGGCACTGTGCATCAATATTGTAGGCGTTTGCGATAAAGAGGGCGCGTTCACAATGAAATCTTTGAGTTACGATGAGAAAACGCTCAGAGGCAAAGATCTTTTTAGCTCGGACGATAGAGTCTAGAGTACGAAAGCCTGCATAGTCGAGATGAATTGATTCCTCAGGTACACCTGCCTTCAGCAAATCACGCTTCATCGTCCAAGGTTCATTATAAGAGCGATGCGCGTTGTCGCCACTTAATAAAAACTGCTGCACTTTACCTTGATTGTAAAGGTCTATGGCAGCGTTGATACGATGGATATAGTAAGTATTCAGTATTCTCCCAATATACTTACTTGTGCCAAGGACGACGGCAACTTCGTGGGAAGGTACTTGTTCATAAGACGTAAAAATACGATCCTCAGATTGTGTTGCAACCCAGCGATCAATGGCAAAAATTACCGTGATGAAGCTAACTAAAATGATCGACAAAATCAAAGCTATTCGCTTCCATGAAAGCAACAACAAGCACTTTGACTTTATCTGAGACAAAAACAAACCAGAGATATCCTTGAGTAATAAGATGTTTCTCATCATATCCGATAGTCAGGAAATTAGAGAAGTCCATTTATGCCAAAATCTGGTTAGAATGGTAAAAAAAAGCATAAAAAACAAAAGCCCCCGTACTGCGGGGGCTATTTATTGTGCATACTGTCTCAAAAACTAGAAGGCTGTGCGCTTATAGCGACGGTATACAGGCTGCCAGAATGCTTGTTCAATCGCATCATTTAGCGCTTCATCTGTGATTTCTAGCGCAACGCCTTGCTCAATTGCTTTCTTCGCAACAGCGAATGCTATCTTCTTCGATACCAAGTGAATTTCTTCCAATGGTGGAAGTAGTGCGCCATTACCGTTGATAGCCAATGGTGAACATGTTGCCAACGCACGGCTTGATTCCATCAGCATTTCATCGGTTACGCGCTTCGCGTTTACCGCAAGTACACCTAGCCCAATACCTGGGAAGATGTAGCTGTTGTTACATTGTGCGATAGGGTAAGTGCGGCCTTCATGAACCACCGGCTCAAATGGACTACCTGTTGCAACCAATGCTTCGCCGTTTGTCCAACGAATGATGTCGTTTGGTGTAGCTTCGACACGGCTTGTTGGGTTCGATAGTGGGAATACGATAGGGCGCGCACAGTGCTTGTGCATCTCTTTGATCACTTCCTCACTGAATAGGCCTGGAGCCCCGGAAACACCGACAAGAACGGTTGGTTTGGCATTATGCATTACATCTAGAAGCGAGAAACCAGTTCCTTCATTTTCCCACTTCTTAGTGTTGTCGAATTTCTGAACAAGACGCTGTTGGAAATCGAGAAGGTTAGGCATGCCTTCTTGCAATAGACCCCAGCGGTCAACCATGTACACTTGTGAACGTGCTTTCTCATCAGAAATCCCTTCTGACACCATTTGTGCGATGATCGCTTCTGCGATACCACAACCTGCTGAGCCAGCACCTAAGAAAGTAATACGTTGATCAGACAGCTTAGTGCCTGCCGCTTTACACGCCGCAAGCAGAGAACCTACCGTTACCGCAGCAGTGCCTTGGATGTCATCGTTGAAACAACAAATGCGATCTTTGTAGCGCTCTAGAAGCGGCATTGCATTTTTCTGTGCAAAGTCTTCGAATTGGATCAGAGCATCTGGCCAACGACGTTGCACTGCTTGGATGAACTCTTCCACAAATGCATCGTAATCAGGGCCCGTGATACGTGGATGGCGCCAACCCATGTACATAGGGTCTGCAAGGCGTTGTGGGTTGTTCGTGCCCACATCCAATACGATTGGCAGTGTGTAAGCAGGGCTGATGCCACCACATGCGGTGTACAGAGCAAGCTTCCCGATAGGAATCCCCATGCCGCCGATACCTTGGTCACCCAAGCCCAAGATACGTTCGCCATCGGTTACCACGATAACTTTAACGTTGTGGTTTGCTGCATTGTTTAGCAGGTCATCGATACAGTCGCGGTTTGGGTACGAGATAAATAGGCCACGACCACGACGGTAAATATTAGAGAAGTTCTCACACGCGGCACCAACGGTCGGCGTATAGATGATAGGCATCATCTCAGAAATGTGATTTTGAACTAGGCGGTAGAACAGTGTTTCGTTGGTGTCTTGGATATTACGCAGGTAAATGTGCTTATCCATGTCACTTTCAAAGTTTTTGTATTGTTGGTATGCACGCTCTACCTGCTCTTGGATGGTTTCTGTTGTTTCTGGTAGAAGACCTTCCAAGTTGAATGAACTACGTTCTTCTGCAGAGAACGCACTGCCCTTGTTCAAAAGAGGGGTCGCTAAAAGAGCCGGACCCGCATATGGGATATAGAGTGGGCGCTTGTCGTTGTTCATTAGGTGCCTTAAATGTAGGGTTGAAGGATGCGTGTAAAATTCTAACGGGTTCGCCATTTAGTTGTAAACATTCGTTGATGTACATCAACGTAATGTCGCAAAAAAATCGGCTTCTAGACGAAAATATCGTCACTAAATCGAGCATAGTGAATCTTAGAGCAGGGATTTCTGACTCTGGTATACTCTCTCGCTATCTAATATCACTTTCTAATCTATTATGTCTCAATTACCTATCGATAGCTTACAAGCTGAATTTGACCGACTGGTGAATCAATATCACTTGGTGGTAGAAGCCGAAACGGGTTCAGGTAAATCCACACGCTTGCCGCTTTGGGCTGCCAATCACGGTCGAGTATTGGTGATTGAGCCACGTCGAATTGCTTGTACATCTTTAGCTGAGTTTCTAGCTGAGCAATCCGGTCAACAGTTAGGTAAGCAGATTGGTTACGCGATTAAGCTTCATGCTCACTACGATGAAAACACCAGTGTTGTTTTCGTGACACCCGGAGTTGCACTGCGTTGGTTCGCGGAAGACAAACTGACTAGCTTCGATATCGTGATGGTGGACGAATTTCATGAACGCCGCTGGGACATTGATCTCCTTACAGCGATTTTAAAGCAAGAAAAACAGCACCGTTTGATTGTCACGTCTGCAACCTTAGAGGGCGAAAAGCTGGCGAATTATCTGGATGCAAAGCGCTTACGTTCTGAAGGGCGCTGTTTTCCTGTCACCGTGACTTATCGCTCGGTGGATAGTCGTTATTTGCCGAACAAAAAAGGTTGTGAGAACGATGTCGTTCGAACAGTGAAAGAAGCGCTAGAAGACGAAGAGGGTGATCTTCTTGTTTTCTTACCGGGTCGTAAAGAGATCACTCAATGTTCACAGATGCTGCAAAATCTCGATGATGTGCTGGTGGTAAAGTTACATGCTTCTGTCAGTGATGAAGAGCGCCACCGTGCACTGACAGTGCAAAAGCAACGCAAAGTCGTACTGGCTACTAACGTCGCGGAAACCTCTCTGACTATTCCAAATATTCGCGTGGTGATCGACAGTGGTTTGGAGCGCAGAACCGTACAACGAAATGGACGTACAGCACTGACGTTAACCAACATTTCTAAAGCCAGTGCAGCGCAGCGAATGGGGCGTGCAGGTCGTGTTGCTGAAGGGGCGTGCATTCGTTTGTTTGGTGAACATGCGCCGTTAGAATTAGTTACGCCGCCTGAATTGCATCGTGAAGAACTTGTAGAGCCAATGCTCGCAGCGGCTTGTTGTGGTTACAGACTTTCTGAACTTTCATTCCTTGATTCTGTGCCTGAAAAGTCACTCAACTCAGCACTCCAAATCCTGCAAGGGATGGAAGCGATCGACGAGCAAGGTGATATCACCGAGCATGGTAAAAGAGTTTACCCTCTACCAATTGATGCCTTATTTGCGGATTTAGTGACTCGTATCCAAACCAAATCAGAAAAAGAAGCGATGATCGACTTAGCAGCAGCGCTTTCTGTGCCGGCTCAATTGTATCAATTGCAAGGCGGGGAATCGGCCGAAGCATTAGCAATAGAAGAGCCATTTGGCTGTGATGCCTCGATGATGATTCGCTTGGTGCGCGGGGAGCAACTGCCCGGCGTTAACATTGATCTGAACGTGCTTGAAGAAGCGCAAGGTTTAGCAAAGCAGATGCGAGAAGTATTTGAATTGCCAGAGCTTGAAGTCGCATCTCGATACAAGCGTGATGAGTTAACCAAAGCTATCGCCAAGTTACATCCTGAGCTTGTATTCGTGCGCCGAGAACGACGTCGTGATGCATTGGGTAATGGTTTGATGGAAATGATGGTCGGCCGTAACAGCCGTTTTCCTGATAGTAGCGAAGCAGCATTAGTGCTAGATAGCCATAGCGTTCCCGCAAGAGGTGTAAAGCAGACACTGAACCTTGCCTCTGTGATGCTACCTATTTCACTTAAGTTGCTGCGTGAATTAGAACTTGGTGAGTGGCAACAAGGTGAAACCAACTATGAGGAAGAAGCTCCGCGCGCCACCATGCACTTGATCTATGCAGGACGAACCATTTGCACTGAATACCAAGTGCTTCAAGGTGGTGTCGCTGTTCAATCCATCGTGGAGATGATTGAAGACGAAACACTACTGCCGGGTTTCGCCCCGTTAAGAAAACAACAAATACAACATTGGAAGATTTATAACACGCTTGGGTTAAATCAAGAGCCTATCGATAAAGCCACGCTTGATGATTTGTCTTTTTCAACTTGGCTCGTGGAACAGTTAGAAACGCTTGGCGTGGAAAGCATGGAAGACATTGAACTGTTTGAAGCGGACGACATCCCATTTGAAGGCATACCAGATTGGGAATATCAGGACTTTGCAGAGCAGTTTCCGCTTAAATTGCTGTTGGCTGAATTAAAACTCGACGTAGAGTACTTTGTATCTCGTAAGTTGGTTCATGTTATTTACACAGATGGCAATCGAAAGGGCGATCCTAAACGCTGGGAGTTACCTCGTTGGTCAGGTTGGAAAGTGCAGTACAAAAAAGCCAGTCGTGTCATCGATGTGAAGTAGCCTTCAACGAGATAGCGAGATTTTTGTACTGGAACGGTATTTGCTACAGATACCGTTCTTTTTATTTATGGCTCAAGTATATGAGCTTAATAGGAATACAATTGCCGCTCTGTGGGCGGCGAGAATAGGAGAGTAATGAAATTTAAGATCCTTCCGCTTCTTTTGTTTCCAATGTTTGTGCAGAGCAAAAGCCTCACTAACATTGCAACATACGAAGACAACTATGTATTAGGTACGTACACGACAGATATTAATAGAGATGTTTTGAGAGGAAAGGCTGAGGACGTCGATCAACTTCAGCAATTTGAAGTAAAGTTCCAACTCTCCGCATCAGTGCCAGTGTATCGCTTTAACTCGGGTACTGCTGTGCTAGCTTCCTATACCCAAAAATCTTTGTGGCAGTTGGCGAACAACGATATTTCTTCACCTTTTAGAGAAACCAACTACAAGCCCCAAGTCTTTTTGGCACATCAGTCGAACATGTTGCTCTTTAACCATCTAGAGACAGGGTACATGCACGAGTCAAACGGTCAGTCGACAGCCTTATCGCGCAGTTGGGATCGCCTCTACTTATCTTTGGAACGCGTGTCCGGACCGTTCGAATATGGCGTTCAAGGTTGGTGGGTATTTAAGTCTGAACATGATGATATGGAGGACTTTTATGCACCATATAAACTTTGGAGCAAATTCTATACTGGACCTGGCGTAATCGATGCACGGGGTTTTTATAATTTCTCATCGGATAAAGGTGGGGTTGAACTGGGTTATACGCACTCGATTAACGATATTTTAGGTATCTATCTACAGGGTTATCATGGGTATGGTGAAACCTTGATCGATTACAACCACTCTCAGACTCGGCTTGGGCTTGGCATTAAACTTATGAATTTATAAATATTTTCCATCTAATTTACTAATGAAGTCGCATTTTTCTTTACTCATTAAAATATTAATCAATTGAATGCTTATATATGGCGAAGCTGTACATCGATTGTTACAAGTCTGGTTCTTATATTTCCTTTTGAATGTAAATTAGGGCATAAAAGACTATTGTCTTATATCCTATTGCTATATCAAAACAGTTGAACGATATTTGGTATATCTAATAAAAAGCGTGTCGAGGCCTATGATGGAACAACAAGGAAAGAGAAGCATTGAATTCGACTACACTAGCTTTCTAGGCGCATCTGGTAGCAAAAAGTGGACCTTTCTAGAAGCGTTTTCCACCATCGCTCCTATTTTTGGCATAATGTGGAAACAGAACATCGCGGAATTAACACAGCCCGAAGATCGTCTTTGGGAAGCTGCATTGAAATCGATGTCTTCACGTCAGAGTGATGAGTCTAATTTGGTTACTTTAGTGAGGTTAGCGCAAGGTGAAGGTATACATGAGCTGCGCGTGGTTATGCCTTATGCTTTGGAGGCTCAGCAAATTGAGTACATTGAACAAAGAAGTAAACTCAAAATAGAGAGTAGTGAACCGGATGTTTTGACTGTCAAACTTTAGCCTTTCTTTTTCTTCACTTTAAACATCTAATAACAAGCGACTGATCCGACAGTCGCTTTTTTGTCTCCAAAAGCAACATTTCCCTATTTGTTATTAATGCAGAATTGATAATAAGTGTGATGAATATAGAGTATTTACACTTAATTTAACATTTTTGTAACGTTTTGACATGCAATTGTCATAACGTGCTTCTAAGTTTGTGTTTCACAAACAATGTTTAGACGCTATTTGTGATTGATAACTTATTCGCATTAGGCCGAACAATCGCTCTTAGCGAAAGGAATAAAAAATAACAAGGGAAGTTAATATGTCTTTGTCACGTAGAGATTTTATCAAAGCCATGTCTTCGACAGCAGTTGCAACTGGTCTAGTTGGATGTAATAGCGATGATGATACGTTAGTCGCGAGTGCAGCTTTTGAGCATGGGGTTGCGAGCGGGGATCCAACACAAAGCCAAGTCATTATTTGGACGCGAGTCTCAACCGAGGCAGCAAACGTCGACGTAGAGTGGCAAGTTGCTTCTGATATGAACTTTTCAGATGTCGTTCAGCAAGGCGTGTTTTCAACTGATACCAGTCGAGACTTTACCGTAAAAGTTGATGTGATGAACCTCAACGCCAACACCAAATACTATTATCGCTTCCTGGTTGGAGACGCTTCAAGTGTTATTGGAGAGACGCACACTCTACCGGAGGGCGCTATTGATGAAATATCAATGGCCGTCGTATCGTGTGCGAATTATCCAGCGGGTTATTTCAATGTTTATCGTGAAATCATTAACCAACATAAAAGCAAATCTATCGATGTGGTTTTACATTTGGGGGACTATATCTATGAATATGGTTCAGGTGAATACGCGACTGAGAATGCTACTGCTCTTGGTAGAGAGCCAAGCAAAGGGACAGAATGTGTCACATTAGAAGACTATCGAGCTCGTTACGCACAGTATCGACAAGATTCTGATTTGCAGGAACTGCATGCGACTTTACCAATGATTGCCGTTTGGGATGATCACGAACTCGCGAACGATGCTTGGAAAGAAGGCGCCGAAAACCATCAAGATTCAGAGGGGAGTTTTTATGATCGTCGAGCGGCAGCGGCAGCTGCCTGGGTAGAGTGGCTACCAGTACGTGAAAACCCAATATCAAACATGTTGATATATAGGCAGTTCGCGTTTGGTGACCTTGTTAACCTGATGATGCTTGATACTCGCTTGGTAGGACGTGATAAGCCTTTAGATTACTTTTCCATGTCACCCCCTTCTATGGAGGGTATTGCTCAACTTGTGGCTGAGTCGAGAGCAAGCGATAGAGAGCTTCTTGGGATGGACCAGTTAGGGTGGTTAGTTGAGCAGTTTACAACTAACAACTCAAAGTGGAATGTGTTAGGCCAGCAAGTACTAATGTCGAAGATGGAAATTCCAAGCAGCGTCATGCTAGCGATGTTTCAACTCTTTACCGCCACAGATGAGCAGAAATCGGCAGCGTTATTGGCCGTTAACTCCGCAATGACAGCGTATCTTGCTGACCCAAGCTCAGACCCAGTGACATTACCGTATAATCTTGATGCGTGGGATGGTTACTATGTTGAACGAGAAAAGCTGTACCAGTTAGCACAATCCGTTTCTGGCAATTTCGTTTGTCTAGCAGGGGATACCCATAACGCATGGACCAGCGAGCTGGCAGATATGTCGGGTAATCCCATCGGTGTGGAGTTTGCAACAAGCTCTGTCAGTTCTCCCGGTTTAGAAGCTTATTTAGGGTTGGATCCGGTTGCGATTGCTCAAATGGAGTTTACGCTTCCTCACTTATCGAAAGAGCTTCAATGGACAGATATCAAACAGCGTGGTTTTATGCGTGTAACCTTTACTCCGGAAAAAGCAGAATCAACGTGGTACATGGTTTCGACTATTACAGATAAAGAGTATCGAGTTACGACTAAGTCGGCTTCTACTACCGATGGTGTAACGCTAGATATTTAGACAGTTAACGTTGATTTTAGTTTGAACAAAAAAGTCCGCATTTTGCGGACTTTTTATTTGGGTCATTTTAACCATTCATCTTAGAGGTGAAGTTAGTCGATCAAACCGTACTCTTTGCTTAAGATCTCAATGATCTCCGCTTTGGGGTTGTCGCTTAACGAGATTGGCTGACCAGTGATTTTTTCTGCGATACCGATGTAAGTTCGTGAGATGTCCATCAAAGAGTCAATAGGCAGGTCGTTATCACGAGCGAGCGCTTCGCGCTCTGGCATTCGTTCTTTGTTAAGCAGAATATCAGGGTCAGGGAAGTGGTTTAGCAAGAACTGACGGAAACCTTCTTTCGAGTTCTCTACGATATTGCCCGCTTGGTATTCTTTTGTATCCCAAATGCGTGAAGAGTCTGGCGTGCCTACTTCATCCATGTAAATCAGCTTTTCTTTACCTGCTGCATCGTGCACGTAACCAAATTCAAACTTAGTATCAACGAACGTTTGGTCAATGGTGTTGAGGGCATCACTGATTACATTAAAACCCTCTTTTAGTAGCTTCTCGTATTGTGCAATGTCTTCTGCACTAGAGAAGTTAAAGGCTTCGAAGTTATCTACGATGTTTTGGCGAGTGATGTTCACGTCATCCGCTTCAGGTACGCCGGGAATGCCTTTCAAGATACCTTTGGTTGAAGGTGTCATTAATAATTCAGGTAGCGCTTTATCTTTCTCAAGGCCTTCAGGAAGCAGAATACCACAGAACTCGCGCTCGCCATTTGAATAAGCGCGCCACATAGAACCAGTAATGTATTTACGACAGATCGCTTCAATCTTCACTGGCTTTGCTTTTTGCACAATCCAAACGAATGGGTGAGGGATGTCTAAGATATGGCTATCAGCAAGGCCGTTGTCTTTAAACAATTTGAACCAGTGGTTAGAAATCGCGTTTAGTGCTGCGCCTTTTCCTGGAACGCCTTTTAGCCCACCTTCGCCGTGCCAGATACAATCAAATGCGGAGATACGGTCACTGATCACCATGATTGCCAATGGGGCATCAGGAGCAACATCGTATCCTTTTTCTTTGATCAGTCGTGCGCTGTCTTCTTCAGTTAACCAGTATACAGAGCGAACTTTTCCGCTGTGTACAGGCTTGTGGGTGCGAATTGGCAGGTCGTCATTGACGGCAAGTACTTGATTAGCAAGGCTCATTGCGACATTCCTATCATCTTAATCAAACGTCATAAAGAGAAGATATCCAGCGAACAATGTGCGCTGAATAAATCGAATGAGGGCATCATACCAGAACTATTTTAACTCGCCAGAGAAAAAGCAAACGTTTGCCTTAATTTGTTGAAGTACAAAAAAAGCCTCCTTAAAAGGAGGCGAGATGCAGGATGGATAACGTCGATCTTGTTAGTGGTACTTGTTCACTCTGCCTTCGACGAAAAAGACTTCACACTGATAACGTTGGGCAATATCGCGAAGCATTGATTGATTCATTAATGCAATCTCGTTCGATGCGACAACAGCGCTAGCATTACCAGATTGAATAGCTTTAATAACGATTTCCACTTCAGAAAGCTGTTGAGATGGCTTCATTTGAATGATGTTTTGACAGCGAATGTTAGAAGCAGCAAGTTGCTCAAAATCAGGGCGAGGACACTCAGCAGTAAACAGAATCCACTGTTGCTGTTGAGACAATACAGCCAACTTAGAAAGAAGTTGGTCAGACACATCCATAGGTTGTGTTGCTTGTGCCAATACGTTGTAGCGAGAGTATGTATGAGATTGACTTTGTAACTGCATCTTACTGTTCCTTTATACATGCTGTATGTGTATACAGTAGTTTGTTTTTGGTGACAGATCAACCGATTTTTAAAAGTTTAAGTTAATATTTTCCTATGGTTATTTATGTTTGTTTTTGTAACTTATTGAAGTTTAGAGGAATTATTTTTGGTTTTGCTTGTTTTTATGAAAGGGGATAAATGTGAGATAAGTAGTGTTCTTTCTCTAGCTACAGGTCATTACAACTGTATATACAGTACTTTTTTTCGTCTATACAGTGTTTTGGATAAAGGAGGGAGCGCTTTGAAGTGCGCTTATCCACTCAAAGGTACAACCTTAGAAAGTGATTTGATTTAGTATTGTCGCAAACTAGAGTGCGTCGTTGTTTGATACAGTTGGTATCATGTTTAGAGATCAAAAAAGCGCCTCTAAAAAGGCGCCTTTGAAAATCAGTTCCATTGATTTGTTCTGATTAGCTCGCTTGGTGTGCCATGCGTTCACGCATTTGCATTTCGCCTTGGTTAAACAGGCGAACGTCGATTTTCGCGATGTCGAAGCAAGATTTGCAAGAGCGATGGTACTTCCCATCAAGGTAATCATGACGAGTTACAAAGCTAGGTTTTTTACACCAGTCACAGGTGCCTTCTTCAGTGAACATTGATTTTCTCCCCACCTAAATTAGTTTTGAGTCGCTAGGTGTTATTTTTCGCCCCGTATTATGGCATACAAACGAACGTTAAGTTAAATGTCTGTTAATTTGTTTGAGAGGGAGATCGATTGCGAGCCTTTGTTTTCTAGGATGAAAAGCTCGCAAGGAAAGGGAGTATTGCTTCAGTTTACTCTTTTGTAACATTTTGTGAGATAATTTTAAACGCTTGATTTAAACGCTTCATCTCATCTTCACTTCCCCTAGAATCAGGGTGATAGAGTTTCGATAATTGTCTGTAGCGCAATTTCACTGCTTTACTGTCGGGAATACGCTGTGGTGTGTAGCCAAATGTGGCACATGCTACTGCGAGTTTTTGATTGTCAGATTGCCCCTTAATTTTCTTAAACTCTTTGAACACCTTTTCGAGTTGGCGTTTAAGTTGTTTATTAGCAAACTGCAGTTCTTTCACCTGAGTCTCTAATTGCAGAGATTGCGATGCTTCATGCGCGATATTGGCTTCAACTTTTTTGTTGTGTCTTCGGTAACCAAAAGCAAAGCCACCAACCAATACACTTAACCCGAGTGCGCCTGAGGCATACCACATGTTCGTGGTCTCTGCTTTCTGTTCCTGTTCAACAGATGCTTTATCTTGCGCTTGTTCATGTGTGGCATTTTTGTCTAACTCAACAATCTCAGAGACTTGCTTAGCCCTTAGTTGATTAAAGCGTTCTTCTAAAAACTGATTATACGCTTCTTCGGCTTGAGGGTTTTTTAGTGCGGCTAATTGGTACCAAGCCTCAAGTAGATCTTCGGTGCTGATGCGATTTTGATGGTACTGAACAAAGTCTGCGAGGAGGAAGCCTCTATCGGTTGGATCGTTTAAGGCAACTGAAGTAAACCAATAAGTTGCTTGTGCGAAGTCAACGTTTCCTGTTAATCCTCTGGCGTAGTCTTCAGCTAATTGTTTCTGGGCTGGAATATAGCTTTGTCTTGCCGCTTGCTCTAGCCAATAACGCACGTCAGAAGGAGAGTCTGGGTTGGGTTTTAACGCCAGTTGTTGCGCTAGATCGAATTGAGCTTCAGGCTGCGTAGGACTTTGAGAAGCGAATGCAGTGCTTGTAAGGCAGGCACTTAAAGTTAAGGTAAGGGCGATGGTTCTGAAAGACATTGGGTATGTCAGGTCTAGCGGAGTTCGCTAGACCTGCTCCGGTAATCGTTATTATTACCGATATGGTGCAACCAAATTACTTCAGTGGCAAGATCTGGATTTCAACACGGCGGTTGCAAGCACGACCTTCAGAAGTTTGGTTTGAGCATAATGGGCTACGTTCACCATAGCCACGAGCAATTGCACGACCTGGTGCGACGTTTTGCGATACTAGGAATTGACGAACTGATTCTGCACGACGCTCAGATAGCGTTTGGTTGTATGATTCACTACCAGTGCTGTCTGTGTAACCGTCGATGACTAGGCTTGTGTCAGGGTATTCTACAAGAATGCGCGCTACACCACGCAGTGTATTGTGGATACCTGCATCTAGTTGGTATGAGCTAGATGAGAAACCGATGCCATTTTCCATACGAAGTAGCAGCTGGTTCTCACCAACACGCTCTACTTGTACACCCGAGTTAAGTAGTGCACGACGCAGTTCTGCTTCTTGTTGATCAAAGTAGTAACCTACACCAGCACCTGTTGCACCACCTGCAGCTGCACCAATTAGAGCATGCTTACGACGTTCTTTTGCGTTGTCACCTGTTGCTAGACCGATTGCAGCTCCAGCAATAGCGCCAATTAGAGCACCTTGAGTTGTTGAGTTTGTTTCGTACTCGCCTGTAGTAGCATTTTGACGTTGAGTAGCTTGACAGCCAGTAAGAGCAAGCACTAGTGCAAGTGCAATAGACATCTTTTTCAAAGGAATATCTCCATATAAAACAGAGGCGATAAAGTGAGCCTCACATTAGGAATCGAATTATACGTAGGGTGTTATTGATATTTGTTATGTAAAAGTCAGACTGATAATGAACTCAGCCAAAAAGTTATTTGCTATCAAGCATTTTTCTAGCTTGTGCGCCACCAACCCCGCGGTTAACAGATACTTTGCGTCCTTTCTTTAGCCCGACTTCATAATCTGCGGTGAGATTTTTCATCGCTTCTTTTAGCTGTTTCTTGAACGTCTCACGGTCGATGTTTTTGAACTCTTTATCAATGTAGTTATTGATTTTGTTTGCCGACTCTTCATCAGGTGAAATGGTCGGTAGTTTTTCTAACGCACCTTCCACCCAACCAGAGACAAATGAGTTAACTCGACGAGTCACTTCCATGGATGATGTGCCTGAACCAGCAAAACTATTGCGGAACTGTCCGGTGCTTTCGTTCATTTCGCGATAGATAATGTCGAAGGCAAATGCAGCAAAGATGGCTCGATCAGCTTCACCGATAAACTCTACTCGTTTTAGACCTTTATGGTTCAACAAAACTGCTTCAACACCAAACTTGGTATTAATGCCTCGAATCACGCGCAGTATAGTCGAGCTGATGTTAGCAGGTAACAGGTGGGAAGATTGTGTCTTACCCATCTTGATAAACTCAATGTCATCTTTATCTAGACCGTATTTGAGCATGAGGCGGTGCGCCATTTTGATAGCGTTTGCAGCCTCGTTTACATTGGCGGAGTTACCTAGTTCTAGACACTTAGCGATTTTCTTAAGAGCTTTTTGCTTATCCATTGACGACCAATAACAAAAACACAAAATTTGAGAAGTCGGATATATTACCTTTTTTGGCGTAAAAACGAAACCAAGGACTTTATGTCCAAAGGTTTAAGCTTGCTGGGCTATGTGCGCCACAAAAGAAAAGCACCCATAGAAGGGTGCTTTGAAAAAAGAGGGGGGCTGGCATTAAATTAGATGCCAAGCTCATCAAGTAGGTCATCTGCCGCGCTATTCGCTGTTGTTTCAGGCTTTGACTTTTCTTCCATACTCTTACGGGTTGCTTCCAAGATATCATCTGGCGTTTCATCTTCAGCAACTTCAAACTCTTCTAGCTGGATAAACTCGGTTTTATCCATTGCTAGTTCCAAATAGAAGATGTTGTTATTTGCCGTAGAGAATGTCACGCGACGCGCTTGTGGGCGGTCAAGGTTAGTATCAACTTGCAGAATCACTTGCTTGTTCAGAGCCAGCATCTTAGGTTGGTTTTGCGTGATGTTTGTTTGTAGCTCTTTGCGGATTTTATTCGTGAAGTCACCCACTAGTTGGTTCATCAGCTCACCAAGGACATCACCGACTTCATCAGACGTATGCGAGATTGCAAGTTCTTCTTCCGGCATGCCCATATTACGCATGTAGTCCGTATAAATCTCTAGCGCCGCCTTTGCGGTAAAGTTAATGACAACTAAGCCAGTAAAACCACCGTCAAAAAGGACAAAGCAGCCAAAATCTGGCTTAAGGCTGGTTTTGTTGATCTTTTGCACCATTGCTGAATAGTGAACTTGAGAAGATGTTGCTGAAGTTAAGACGCCAGAAACCGACTGACAAAGTTTTAAAAGGATATCCTCAGTAGTGACTACTTTATTTTTTTTCATTCTAAATGCTCAATATAATGGTCTTAAAAGCGAGTTTTGCATCAATGTAGGTGTGAATAGCTAAAAAAGAAAGCATAAGTTCAATTGTTGCAATGAGAATCTGATTTGATCACTTTTTTAAATGTTGTAAAGTGACGAAATTCAAAGAATATTACTTAACCTATCAACTTCTTCAATTATCGCAATAATTGATTGGAGAGTCGGCCAAGTAAACAAAAACAATACCTATCACTGATCGGAATAGTGTCGTAGGGGCAGGAAGCAATGTTACCAAGATTACACTCTCAAACGGATGTCGATCCTCTTGTATTATCTTTCCTAAAAGAGTTGGAAAATGCAGGATTCACTGGCGACATCGAAAGCCAATATTCAAGCCGCCTAGCAGTAGCGACTGACAACAGTGTTTATCAACAGCTACCTCAAGCGGTAGTCCATCCAAAAAACACACATGACGTCTCTCTCATTGGTAAGCTGGGCAATAAAGAAGAATACGAGCGAATTACCTTCTCGCCGCGTGGCGGAGGGACGGGAACCAACGGTCAGTCGTTGACGAAAGGCATTGTGGTTGATTTATCTCGCCACATGAACAAAGTCTTAGAAATCAACGAAGATGAAGGTTGGGTTCGTGTCCAAACTGGTGTGGTTAAGGACCAACTTAATGATGCTGTTCGCCCTTACGGTTTCTTCTTCTCTCCTGATCTATCGACGAGTAACCGAGCGACTATCGGTGGGATGATCAATACCGATGCGTCTGGTCAGGGGTCTCTGAAATACGGTAAGACATCTGATCACGTGCTATCACTTCAAGCGGTTTTTGCTGACGGCTCGTTGTTAGAGTCGGATCTTTCAAATGGTTTGCCAAGTGAAGGTGAGTTTGCGCACACCGCAATGCATGTGACCGAGTCGGTGTGTCGTGAAAAGCGTCCGCAAATCAATGACAAGTTTCCACCTTTAAACCGATTCTTAACGGGTTATGACCTCAAGAATGCGTTTGATGAGGGGGAAGATAGTTTCGATATCACACGTGTGCTGTGTGGTGCAGAAGGTTCACTGGCCTTTATTACTGAAGCCAAGCTTAACCTAACCCGTATTCCCAAGGCGCGCACCTTGGTGAACGTTAAATACAACAGTTTTGATTCTGCATTGCGTAACGCCCCATTTATGGTTGAGGCGAACGCTTTGTCGGTAGAAACCATTGATTCAAAAGTACTTAACCTAGCGAAACAAGACATCGTTTGGCACACAGTGAGCGACTTAATCACCGACGTGCCAGATAAAGAGATGCTTGGCATCAACATGGTGGAATACGCAGGCCAGGATGAAGAAGAAGTCGCTTCTCAAGTCGCTTTCCTGACTGCCAAGCTAGATAGCATGTTGGAGACAGAAGAAGCAGGTATTATCGGTTATCAAGTATGTAGCGACGTCGCGAGTATCGGCCGTATCTACAATATGCGTAAAAAAGCGGTTGGCCTGCTTGGTGCAGCCAAAGGGCGTGCGAAGCCAGTAGCCTTCGCAGAAGATACTTGTGTACCACCGGAAAACCTAGCGGATTTTATTGTTGAGTTCCGTGAGTTACTAGACGCGAAATCACTCAACTACGGTATGTTTGGGCACGTAGATGCGGGTGTACTTCACGTTCGCCCAGCGTTGGATCTGTGTGACCCTCACCAAGAAGCATTGATGCATGAAATCTCAGATGAGGTGGTTAAGCTGGTGGCGAAATACGGCGGCTTAATGTGGGGTGAGCACGGGAAAGGTTTCCGCTCTGAATATGGGCCTGAGTTTTTTGGTGAAGAACTCTTTACTGAGTTACGCCGAGTAAAAGCAGCTTTCGACCCGCATAATAAAATGAATCCGGGTAAGATCTGTACACCGCTAAATAGCGATGCAGAGCTGGTAAAAGTCTCCGATACCAAACGCGGCTACTTTGACCGCCAGATTGACGTTCAAGTCCGTGACAGCTTCAAACAGGCGATGGAGTGTAACGGTAACGGATTGTGCTTTAACTACGACACCAGTTCACCAATGTGTCCTTCAATGAAGGTGACAGCAGACCGTCGCCACTCGCCAAAAGGGCGCGCAGGATTAGTTCGTGAATGGTTACGCCAGCTTACAGAGCAAGGCATTGACATTCTCGACCTAGAGAAGCAAACGCTAGAAAACAAAACGTCCATCAAAACCATGATCGATCGTGTGCGACATTCGATAAATCGCCGTCATGAGTATGATTTCTCACACGAAGTTTACGAGGCGATGAATGGTTGCTTGGCATGTAAAGCATGCGCTAGCCAGTGTCCTATCAAAGTTGATGTGCCTAGCTTCCGCTCTCGTTTTCTCAATATTTATCACTCACGTTACCAACGTCCAGCAAAAGACTATTTGGTGTCGAACATCGAATCTATGCTGCCATTAATGGCAAAAGCACCAAGTGTGGTTAATGGTGTGCTTAAGCAATCTTGGGTTCAGAGCTTAACGGCTTCGACCGTAGGGTATGTTGATGCGCCGCTGCTTTCTGTTCCGACCTTGAAGGAGCGAGTTGAGACGTTAACCACTGCTTATGATCTTCAAGCATTAAGTGGTCTATCAAGCGAAGATAAGCAAAAGCATGTGCTGATTGTTCAAGACCCATTTACCAGCTACTACGACGCTGAAGTCGTGGAAGACTTTGTGAAGCTAGTTAAAAAACTGGGTATGAATCCAGTTCTACTTCCATTCAAACCGAATGGCAAAGCGCAGCATATTAAAGGTTTCTTACGTCAGTTTAAAAATACTGCGCAAGACACTGCTAAGTTCCTTGAAATGGTCGCGGATTTAGATATCCCAATGGTAGGGGTCGACCCTGCGTTAGTGCTTTGTTACCGCGATGAATACGCTGAAGTATTAGGCAGCAAGCGAGGCGAGTTTGATGTTCTTACTGCCCATGAATGGCTTCACCCAAGGCTAGGTGAGTTCGAGGCCCTGGAATCTAATGATCAAGCGCCTTGGTATTTGTTCGCGCATTGTACAGAGAAAACCAAAATGCCAAACGCTGAGAAAGAGTGGGGGGCTATCTTCGCTCACTTTGGCGCGGTCTTGAATACCGTACCAGTAGGTTGCTGTGGTATGGCGGGTACTTTCGGTCATGAGGTGGATAAGCTATCAATGTCTCGTGATATTTATGATCTGAGTTGGAAGCCAAACTTGGATAAACTCGATAATGAGCGTTGTTTAATTACCGGATACTCCTGCCGAAGCCAAGTCAAACGCTTTGAAGGGGTAAAACCTAAGCACCCGGTTCAAGCTTTGCTAACCTTGATATAATACTTTACGAAAGCCCAGTTTAACTGGGCTTTTTGTCAGTAGCGAAACGTTACCAATGATGACTATGATTTTTTCTCATAAGGATATGAAGATTGAAAAAGCTAGAGCTTAAAGTACCACCTGTTGCTCTTTTTTTGCTGATGGTACTGCTGATGTACTGGTTAAAGGGTACGTTGCCAGAGATGAAGATTACGGTGCCTTTTGTTGAGTTTGTTAGCGCAGGGCTAATCGCGCTTGCAGTTGCGGTCGGTATTGCTGGGGTTTACGAGTTTCGTAAAGCCAAGACGACGGTAAACCCCGTTAAGCCAGAAACCGCATCGATGGTGGTTGATACCGGCATTTTTGCATATACGCGTAATCCAATGTACGTCGCTCTACTGTTATTGATCATTGCGGTTGGCTTATGGTGGCAGCATCTAAGTGTCATTTTGTGTAGCGTATTGTTTGTTGTATATATGAATCGCTTTCAAATCAAACCAGAAGAGCGCGCATTAGAAAGACTGTTTGGTGAAGATTATTTGGATTACAAGAATCAAGTGCGTCGCTGGATTTAATGAAAGTCCGTGGACACTGGCAGTAAAAAGAAAACCCAGCTAAATAGCTGGGTTTTCTTTGATACTTTTGTCGGCGGCTGGTTAAGCTGCCTTAGCGAACTTTGCTAAAAAAGCGTCTTTGCGTTCGTGGAAGCGTTGAACTAAATCGTCTACCGCCTCTTGGTCGTATGGCTTAAGGCCACTAGCTACCATGCGCTTAATGCCTTTACCAACAACTTCACCATCTTCTTTGAAAGCGAAGTTTAGCGTCACTAAGCCTCGTTTGCCTTCAACGTCAAACGTTGCACCCGTAAAGTCCACTTCTGGATGAGTTAGGTCCAGACGGCTGAATTCCACTTCCATACTCTCGTAGATTACTAGAGGTCGTTGGCAGTTGATCATCATTTGTTTCTCTTCCATTAGAGGAACCATGATGTGAGGGAAGTTCATGCCAGAGAATTGAACGTAGTTTGTTACGACATGCTCAATGAACGCAGGGTTGTGGTTAGTTTCACCTTCACGCGACATGTGCAGGTATTCTTTGCCCGCATCATCGACTACCGCACTCTCTTTTTCACACTTATTTTCAATGTGAAGTGCAACACCATCATTTACCATTCCGGAGAAATCGAAACGCATCTTTTGGCTTACGCCTTCTTTGCTCAGCAAAACAGCAAAAAGCAGATCGCCAGGCACACAAAAGCGTTTGTTGTCTTCATCATGGATAGGGTTGTAATCACCAGCTACGCGCTTTGCGAAGTGACTTGCTTGCTCACGAGTGAACTGAAATTGGTGATTAGTGTTTGAAAAATAAGGTGTTAGAAACATAATTTTTACGTAGTAACCAAAACTGTCAGGGATTATATGCGAATATCTGCGTAGCAATGGTCCATCCAGTGAAAACTTCACTGTATCTTAACAATGAAACGATAACGCAGCGGAATAAAGCACCAAAAATGGCGTTTTTGTATTGCACTATTCAGTATGGCTATAAATCAGTAATTTACCATATCATTGAAGGACGAGATGCGTATAAATACAATAAAGGCTCCACGGAGGAGCCTTTAGGGTTATCAGCAATAATGATTAATGCACGCTAGGGAGCAAGCTCTCTGGCATCAATGCGTTATGAAGAGCAAGCTTGAGTAGTGCGTTGGCTTGCTCGATATCTGGTGCGAAGTAGCGGTCTTTATCGTAGAACGACACTTTTTCACGCAGCATTTGTTTTGCAATCTCGATACGTTCAGAAGATTTGTTTGGCGCGCGGAAATCCAACCCTTGCGCGGCAGATAAGTATTCAACCGCCAAAATGCCACGCGTGTTTTCACCCATCTCTTTCAGACGACGAGCAGCGAAGGTCGCCATTGATACGTGGTCTTCTTGGTTTGCGGATGTTGGCAAGCTATCGACAGAAGCAGGGTGAGCCAGTGTTTTGTTTTCACTCGCCAGCGCAGCCGACGTCACCTGAGCGATCATAAAGCCCGAGTTTACGCCGCCATTGTCGACCAAGAACGGAGGAAGTTTAGACAAAGCACTATCAATAAGCAGTGCCATGCGACGCTCTGACAAGCTACCAATCTCTGCAATCGCAAGTGCAAGGTTATCCGCCGCCATAGCTACTGGTTCAGCATGGAAGTTACCGCCTGAGATGATGTCGTTGTCTTCGGCGAACACAAGTGGGTTGTCTGAGACGGAATTTGCTTCTACTTGCAATGTTTCTGCGGCATTACGGATTTGCTGCAAACAAGCCCCCATAACTTGAGGCTGACAGCGCAGGGAGTAAGGGTCTTGAACCTTTTCACAGTTGGTATGGGATTCACCAATCTCACTGGTCGCTTCTAATAGGTGTCGATACGCTAACGCCGCATCCATTTGGCTGCGATGGCCACGAACTCGGTGGATACGAGGGTCGAACGGACGACGGCTGCCTAGTGCTGCTTCTACCGACATCGCGCCACAAACTGTCGCAGATGAGAATAGGTCCTCGGCAATGAACAAACCTTCGAGTGCAAACGCCGTTGATGCTTGAGTACCGTTAAGCAGTGCAAGACCTTCTTTCGGTGCCAGTGTGATTGGCTCTAGACCCGCAATTTGCAGCGCTTCTAAGCCAGAAATAACTTTACCATTGTGACGCGCTTGGCCTTCACCAAGAAGTACCGTACTCATGTGGGCTAGCGGTGCTAAGTCACCCGATGCGCCGACGGAGCCCTTTTGAGGCACGCATGGATATACTTGTGCGTTCACAAGGTCAATCAGCATGTTGATGACTTTCAAGCGCAAGCCTGAGAAGCCACGCGCAAGGCTATTAATTTTCAGCACCATCATCAAACGAACGGTTTCATCTGACATAAATTTGCCGATACCTGCCGCATGAGAAAGTACAATACTGCGTTGCAGCGTTTCTAGATCTTCCGGCGCAATACGAGTGTTTGCGAGTAGACCGAAACCCGTATTGATGCCATAAACGGTGCGATCTTCTGCAATCACTCGGTCGACAACTTGAGTGCTTTCCTCAATCGCCGGAATGGCTTCTGGGTCGAGAGTAAGGTTAACAGGTGAGCGGCTCACCTGACGCAGTTCGTTTAAGCTAATATGGCCCGGCTTTAGCGTTAAATTGAGCATGTCTTTCATCCTTACTTCAGCTTTTTCAGTTCTTCATTGAGCATTGGCAAATCCAGTTTTTGCTCAGCTGCACATTGTTTTGCGATGTCATATCCCGCATCGGCATGACGCATAACGCCCGTCGCTGGGTCATTGTGAAGTACGCGAGCAATACGCTCAGACGCATCATCACTGCCGTCACAACAAATCACCATACCTGAGTGTTGAGAGAAGCCCATGCCAACGCCGCCACCATGGTGAAGTGATACCCAAGTTGCACCACCTGCGGTATTCAATAGGGCATTAAGTAATGGCCAATCCGATACGGCATCAGAGCCATCCATCATGCCTTCAGTTTCACGGTTCGGACTAGCTACCGAGCCAGAGTCTAAGTGGTCACGGCCAATAACAACCGGTGCTTTCAGTTCACCGTTTTTCACCATTTCATTAAAGGCTTGGCCAAGGCGCTCACGGTCTTTCAGACCTACCCAACAGATACGTGCAGGCAGACCTTGGAACTGAATGCGTTCACGTGCCATATCTAGCCAGTTGTGTAGGTGAGGGTTATCAGGGATCAGCTCTTTAACTTTCTGATCGGTTTTGTAGATGTCCTCTGGGTCGCCAGACAATGCTGCCCAACGGAATGGCCCAATACCTTCACAGAATAAAGGACGAATGTAAGCCGGTACGAAACCCGGGAAATCAAACGCGTTTTCGACGCCTTCTTCCAGCGCCATTTGACGGATGTTGTTACCGTAATCCAGTGTTGCAGCGCCGCGGTTTTGCAGTTCTAACATGGCTTGAACTTGCACAGCCATTGATTGTTTTGCCGCTTTAACTACGCCAGCTTCGTCTTGTAAGCGCATTTCTGCTGCATGAGACATGCTCCAACCTTGAGGCAGGTAGCCGTTCAATGGGTCGTGCGCGGAGGTTTGGTCTGTTACTACGTCTGGCGTGATGTTACGTTCCACTAGCTCAGGGAAGATGTCTGCTGCGTTACCTAGTAGACCGACTGAAATAGGCGTGTCGGATTCTTTGAGCATCGCTAGGGCTTCATCTAGCGATGTGGCTTTCTTGTCGACGTAGCCTGTGCGCAGACGGTAATCGATGCGTGACTCGTCACACTCAACAGCAATCATTGAGAAACCTGCCATTGTGCCAGCTAGAGGTTGAGCGCCCCCCATACCGCCAAGGCCGCCAGTTAAAATCCAACGACCTTTCGCGTCGCCGTTAAAGTGCTTTTTAGCTACTGAGACAAACGTCTCGTAAGTGCCTTGAACAATGCCTTGTGAACCGATGTAAATCCAGCTACCTGCAGTCATCTGTCCGTACATCATCAAGCCTTCTTTATCGAGCTCATTGAAGTGCTCCCAGTTGGCCCAATGTGGTACTAGGTTTGAGTTCGCAATCAGAACGCGTGGCGCATTTTTATGAGTCGGGAAAACGCCAACTGGTTTGCCTGATTGGATGAGAAGAGTTTGGTCATCGTCGAGTCTTTCTAACACTTCAACAATCTTATCCAAGCATTCCCAATTTCGTGCTGCTCGACCAATACCACCGTATACAACGAGCGAGTGAGGGTGCTCGGCTACATCTGGATCAAGGTTGTTCATCAGCATACGAAGCGGGGCTTCCGTCAGCCAAGATTTGGCGCGCAGTTGTGTACCGTGTGGAGCACGAATTGTTCTGCTTGTATCAAGTCGTGGATCTTGTCCCTGGCGCTGTGTCATTTTAAGACTCCTTTAGTTTCACGTGTGTACCAAGTCTGTGCTTGGCTATTTCTACTCGAGTAAAGTGCTGTTTGAGCTGTGCCTTGTTCGAGTTGATTCTTATTGGGTTAGGTTATTTTGGTTTATGGTCTTTCTCTGCCATGGCATTGGCAATGTCCCAACATAGGCGGGCTGCCAATCGAGCGGTTTGGCTATCGACGTCATAAGTGGGGTTATACTCGGCAATGTCTGCCAGCATGAGCTTGTTTTTGTAATGTATTATTCGGTCGAGAAACGGCGAAATGATGTCGTAGCTGACCCCTCTTGCTGCTGGAGCGCTTACACCCGGAGCTGTCGCCGCAGGGAACACGTCCAAATCAATCGTTAGATACAGGTAATCGCAGTCATCGATAAAGTGCTGTAGTTGCGTTAAATGATAGCTGTGGTTCATGTAGCAAAGCTGTTTGTCTTCCACATACCAAACGTTGAGCTCGTCTGCTTTCTGGAATAGCGCTTTGGTATTGCTGCTGCGACTGACGCCAATGCAAGCGTAATGAAACTTCCAATCATTGCGTTGGCAGAAGTGATGAATCTGATTAAATGGTGTGCCTGAGCTCGGTTTTACATCTGCCAGCGAACTTTCAAAAGCGCGCAGGTCGAAATGTGCATCGAAGTTGATAATGCCAATCTTCGGCTGCTTGTCTGGGTGATGGGTTTTGAAGTACTCGGCCAAGCCGGAAAATGATGCCCATGCGATCTCATGCCCGCCGCCTAGTACTACGACAGGTGAATGGGGTAGTGCTTGAGCAACCGTCGCTGCGCATTGCGATTGGCTGCTCTCTAGCAGGTCGTCTTCGCAAACGACAGTTCCGAGGTCATAAAGCGGCGCATCTTGGTGCCAAGCGAGATT
Organism: Vibrio sp. D401a; assembly: GCF_030248515.1. Lineage (NCBI taxonomy): Bacteria > Pseudomonadati > Pseudomonadota > Gammaproteobacteria > Vibrionales > Vibrionaceae > Vibrio > Vibrio sp. D401a. The sequence goes on from NZ_JAHGAI010000012.1 coordinate 307,936, forward strand.
GGCTAGGGCACGACGGATTAAATCCGGTGACTTTTTCGCTCCAATACGGCCTTTATTTCTAGCAACACCCGCGTCGGTCGCAAAACCAAGGATTGAGACGCCTTCGCTTCTGCTCGGTAACTCTTCAACAGAAATATTTTTAATCACGTGGTGAACGCGCTTACCCAGTTCTCCATCTTCTGCATCGTGGCGACCTTGCCAGTGAAATGGAGCGGTATTTGGATCTGATTGAGCCATGTTACAGTCCTCCGTGAGAGACATATTCACCATTTACTATACGACCTACTAAACGTTTTGCGCCGACTTGGTAACTAAGGTCTGCTGGGTGTTCGATATCCCAAATTGAGAAATCCGCGTCATAACCGATTTCAATCACGCCACGAGACTCCCCATAACCCAGTGCTTTTGCTGCGTTTTGAGTGACGCCACGCAGTGCTTCTTGAGGGGTTAAACGGAAAAGAGTGCAAGCCATGTTCAGCATCAAGGTTAAATCAGCAAATGGCGATGTCCCTGGGTTGATGTCTGTCGCTATCGCCATTGGCACCTTGTGCGCTCTAAGTAATTCGATAGGAGGCAGTTGGGTTTCACGTAAGAAGTAGAACGCTCCAGGGAGCAAGGTTGCCACGGTCGAGGAATTGGCAAGCGCACGCACACCAATTTCATCCAGATATTCAATATGATCGGCAGAAAGGCCATTGTATTTTGCCGTTAGCGTAGTGCCGCCTAAATCAGAAAGCTGTTCAGTATGCCCTTTTACATGCAAACCGTGCTTTTTTGCGGCCTCAAAGACACGCTCGGTTTGAGCTAAGTTAAAACCTATCGATTCACAAAACACATCGACGCTGGTGGCGAGCTTTTCTTCTGCCACGAGGGGAATGATGTCGTCACAAATATGCTGGATATAATCGTCAGCGCGGTCTTTAAATTCTGGTGGAAGTGCATGAGCGGCGAGTAGGGTTGTGGTGATGTTTACTTTGCGCTCTTGCTCTAAGGCTTTCGCTGCGCGCAGCATCTTGATTTCATCTTGCAGTCTCAGCCCGTAACCGGATTTCACCTCTATAGAAGTCACGCCGCTGGCGAGTAGGCCATCAAGGCGTGGTAGAGCAAGCTCGATAAGTTGTTCTTCGCTTGCTTCGCGGGTTGCACGAACGGTAGAAAGAATACCGCCGCCTTGCTTGGCGATCTCTTCATAAGGCACACCGTTAAGGCGCATTTCAAACTCATTGGCACGATTTCCGGCGTACACGAGATGAGTGTGGCAATCAATTAAACCTGGTAGCAACAGCTTGCTTTGAAGATCAATGGTTTGTTCGTAGTGGTCTGGATTCAGGATGGATTCGGTTTCTGCGCTGTCTTCGCCTCTTGCTGCGGTACTGAGTGCAACAATTTTTCCTGACCGAATGCCGACGCGAGCAAGGGGAGAGGGTAGGTAGCCTTGCTCTCCTTCTTGCATAGTGACGAGGCGTGCATTTTCAATCAGCAAATCCATTCTGATACTTCCTTTTGATTTGTACTTTTAAATGTATATACAAATAAATAGGAGAAAAAAGCATCACTGGCAAGGCTAATGTTGCTGAAATGTGATCAAAACGAAGAAGTAACGCCTAGTTTATAGCAGGATCTTAGAGCTTAATTTGTACTTATTGCCCGGATGGTAAAGTAGCGCAGTACTCACCAGTTTATCTTGACTCCACGTTCGACGGTTGAGCAGTAAACAAGGCTCGTTAGCTTGCATTTTCAAGTCTTGTTTAACGCGTCCTTCTGGCACTATCGCCTCAACAGTGTGCTCTATTGCACTGAGAGGACAGTTATCAGAAAGGTACTGGTTTGGAGTCATGCAAGTAAAGTCTTGTCGTAGGTAACTAGGCGCGTACTGGCTGTTGACCCAACGCAGCTCAAGCTGGATTGGATTACCGTCTTCAAAGTGGATGATCTCGCTGTAAAACACTGTGGTACCTAGCATCACACCAAGTTTTGTCGCAATACTGTCATCGGCTTTGATAGCGATTTGTTGCAGCACTTCACTGTGGTGAGCGCGGCCCCGATTCATGATTTCATCGGCAATGTTGCGTATGTCTAATAGGGGAGATTCAGACTTCTCAGTCGGATCACAAACAAAGGTGCCGAGGCGAGGTCGGCGTTGCAGTTTGCCTTCATTAACTAAGTCTCGAATCGCTTTGTTAACGGTCATTCGGCTTACACCAAACTGTTCCGTCAATTCGATTTCAGTTGCGATACGATGTCCAACCATCCACTCACCCGAATCAATTTTATCGAGGATAAACTGTTTGATTTGCATGTAGAGGGGCGCAGACATAATGACTTCCTTTTAATTGACTATACAAATAGTGCGTAATCTATGCACAAATTGCAAACAGATAGAGTCATTTTGTGCGCTGATAAAAGGAATTACTCCGCATTCTTGCAGTCTATTACTTGCAGGAGCCGTATCTGTTGTGTAAACAGATATAAAAATAATGAAAACAGACAGTCACGAAGGAATCACATGTTTAAGAAACTAAAAGCGTCACTTGGTATCGGCTCAGCAAAAGTAGATACGATTTTAGATGAAATGAGCGTATATCAAGGCGCGACTTTACGCGGTCATGTTCAAATCAAAGGCGGTGATGTGGAGCAGCAAATTGATGCCATCACCATCAAACTAAACACGGAAATGAAAGTGGAAGTAGATGACAGTGTTAGCTATCAAACTTTCACTATCGATCAGCTGAAAGCAGTAGAGCCGTTTGTTATTCAACCCAATGAAGAAAAGCAAGTTCCATTTGAGCTCAAATTGCACGATGAAACGCCTATCACCGCAGTGAGCGCGCTAAAAAACCAGTGTCACGTGTGGGTTGAAACCACGCTAGATATCGACTTTGCAATTGACCCTCGAGATAGAGATTACATCGAGGTTAAGCCGTTACCAGTGGCTTCACGCGTAATCCAAGCAATTGAGCAAGCTGGTTTTACCATGGTGAAAGCGGATGTAGAGAAAGGCTTCTTACGTGGTAATACTTTCTCTTCTCGCTCGGGTATTTACCAAGAACTAGAGTTCCGCAATAACGGTTTCGTTTCTACTAAAGAGATTGAGCTTTCCTTTATTTTGGATGGTGGAACGATCCATTGCTTAGCAGAGATTGACCGCTCATTTAGCATGTCTGGCGACCAATACCGTTCTTTCTCGCTACCGATCGGAGCGTCTGATTCACAAGTTGCGGCAGCAGTCGCGCCAACGTTAAATCTGTAATACTCCTAACTCTCCGTTTCTGGAGAGAACAAGTACCGATATCCAAACGTAAAGGCGATATCGGTACTGTTGTCCATATTTCTCGCATTCTCAATCGCCATTATCTCAATAGCTGAGTTCTCCATTAAATAGCGATATCCAATCACAAACTCATTTGATGCATCGGCAAACTCGCTAGGTCCTTCTGTCGAACCTTGATACCAATGATATTCGAGAATGAAGTGATGGTTTTCTTTGAGTGCATACCGATAGCCGAAGGCAAATGCAGCGGTGTTGTGGCGGTAGGGGAAGTCTTTTAGAGCACGATCGCCAGAGCGGAATGTCATTCCAACCATCGAATAGAACACATTGGCTGAATTCAATTGGTAGGTGTAATTAATTTGTAGGCCTTGCTCAAAGCTTGTACCTTTGAAGGTACCGTGTGGCACATCGTTGTAATAGAGACTCCCGCCAATAGACAGACCATGATGCTCATTTTGTAATAGCTGATATTGAAGGTAGGTAGAGAGATTATTCGCTAGCGTTTCGCCTTCGAAATCTTCTATTAATATGTCGTATTCAGGCATCGACATATAGAAACGGTTCTTATCGACCTCATCACGTCCATTCTGTCCAATACCAAAAAAGTCGTGAAAGCTTTCGGTCAGTCCATCTAAATGGTTATCTGCTGCAAAAACCCAGCGATAGTTCAACTCCCATTGCCACTTTTCATTGATTTGCCACTTGCCGCCTAACTCGAGTTGGTTGTGGTAATAGTCGAGTGAATAGTCGCTGGTATGAGCCCAGACGCTAGCAATTGTGCCTGACGTATACGCTTCAACATAACCGGAGGGGAGGCTATATCCAGAGCGAAGGACATTGGTGTGGCTGACAACCTGGATAGGAGATTGAGCATATGAACGAAGCGGGCCGTAAAGGTCGCTAGTAGCATATGTAATAGAAGGATAAGCAGTGAGTAAGGAAATAACACTTAGTCTCAATCTAAAATACATAAGATGCTTTCTTAACTATATCTTTATCAATAAAATTAATTATAGTTTCATTGAATATCGAACGCCGTTCAATTTAATTAATTCATCAATCCGCAGCTTCTGATGAATATGAAATAACTTAGCTCAATTTAATTCCACCTTTGCATTCTAAATGTGAGCTATGTACAATCCTCGTTCCGATGAAGGTCCGGTATTCGTGTTACTGAGCGACCGTCATCGACTCTCGAAATATCTTCTAATTTGAATAACATGTGTTGCTTGGTGTGCAACACCACTGTAAAGGACATAGCATGCCTATTATTACTCTTCCTGACGGCAGTCAGCGTCAATTTGACAACCCAGTTTCTACTATGGAAGTTGCGCAATCGATCGGTCCTGGTCTTGCAAAAGCAACTATCGCTGGTCGTGTAAACGGTAACCGCGTTGATGCGTGCGATCTAATTGAAGAAGACGCAAGCCTTGAGATCATCACAGTAAAAGATGAAGTAGACGGTCTAGAAATCGTTCGCCACTCTTGTGCTCACCTTCTTGGTCACGCTCTTAAGCAGCTTTACCCTCAAGCTAAAATGGCGATCGGTCCAACCATCGACAACGGCTTCTACTACGACATCGACTTAGATGAGTCTCTAACGCAAGACGATCTTGAAAAGATTGAAAAGCGTATGAAAGAGCTAGCGAAAACCAAGTACGAAGTTGTTAAGAAAAAAGTTAGCTGGCAGGAAGCACGTGATACATTTGAATCACGTGGCGAACCATACAAAGTGGAAATCCTAGACGAAAACGTATCTCGTGATGATCGTCCAGGCCTTTACCACCATGAAGAATACATCGACATGTGTCGTGGTCCTCACGTCCCTAACATGAGCTTCTGCCAACACTTCACTCTATTGAATGTTGCAGGTGCTTACTGGCGTGGTAACAGCGACAACAAAATGCTTCAACGTATCTACGGTACCGCTTTCCACGATAAGAAAGCATTGAAAGCGCACCTAACTCGTTTAGAAGAAGCAGCTAAGCGTGACCACCGTAAGATTGGTAAGCAACTAGACCTATTCCACATGCAGCAAGAAGCACCAGGCATGGTGTTCTGGCATCACAACGGTTGGTCTATCTTCCGTGATCTAGAAGTATTCATCCGCGCTAAGTTAGATGAGTACGGTTACCAAGAAGTAAAAGGTCCTCTAATGATGGACCGTGTTCTTTGGGAGCGCTCTGGTCACTGGGACAAATACGCAGACGCGATGTTCACAACTTCTTCTGAGAACCGTGAATACGCGATCAAGCCAATGAACTGTCCAGGTCACGTACAGATCTTTAACCAAGGTCTAAAATCGTACCGCGACCTACCACTACGTATGGCTGAGTTCGGCTCATGTCACCGTAACGAACCATCTGGTGCACTACACGGTATTATGCGTGTACGTGGCTTCACTCAGGATGACGCTCACATTTTCTGTACTGAGAGCCAAATTCAAGAAGAAGTAACAAATTGTATCAAGATGGTGTACGATACGTACCAAACATTTGGTTTCGACAACATCGTAGTGAAACTGTCTACTCGTCCAGAAAAACGCGTAGGTTCAGACGAAATCTGGGATCAATCTGAAGAAGCATTGAAACAGTCTCTAGAATCAATGGAGATTCCATACGAGATTCAAGAAGGCGAGGGTGCATTCTACGGTCCTAAGATCGAATTTACACTATACGACTGTCTAGACCGTGCATGGCAGTGTGGTACTGTTCAGCTAGACTTCAACCTACCAGGTCGCCTAGGTGCAACTTATGTAGGTGAAAACAATGAACGTCTTGTTCCGGTGATGATTCACCGTGCGATTCTAGGTTCACTAGAGCGTTTCATTGGTATTCTTATCGAAGATTATGCAGGTTTCTTCCCAACTTGGTTGGCGCCGGAACAGGCAATTCTTATGAACATTACTGATAAACAGTCAGATTATGTTCAGGAAGTAGTACAAAAACTACAAAAAAGTGGAATTAGAGCTAAAGCGGACTTGAGAAATGAGAAGATTGGCTTTAAAATCCGCGAACACACTTTGAAGCGTGTACCGTATATGCTTGTTGTCGGTGACCAAGAGATGGAAGCAGGCGAAATCGCAGTACGTACTCGTAAAGGTAAAGATCTCGGCAAATTTAAAGTGGATGATTTCATTTCATACATCCAAGACGAGATTTCAAGCCGTAAGCTCAATCTGGAGGAATAAGCTATTAAAGGCGGAAGACGCGGCCAACAGCCGGTAAAACAAAACCCACACCGTATGAACGGTGAAATTCGTGGCGTTCGTGAAGTTCGACTAACAGGCGCTGACGGTGAATCAGTTGGTGTTGTATCGATTCAAGAAGCGATCGCAGCTGCTGAAGAAGCAGGCATGGATCTTGTGGAGATCAGTCCTAACGCTGAGCCGCCAGTATGTCGTGTTATGGACTACGGCAAATTCCTCTTTGAGAAGAGCAAATCTGCTAAAGAGCAGAAGAAAAAGCAAAAGCAGGTTCAGATTAAGGAAGTAAAATTCCGTCCTGGAACTGATATTGGAGACTATCAGGTAAAACTACGCAACCTGACGCGTTTCCTTGAAGAAGGCAACAAAGTGAAGGTAACAATTCGCTTCCGTGGCCGAGAAATGGCACACCAAGACATCGGTGTTGACGTTCTAAATCGCTTGAAAGAAGACACTGTAGACTTTGCTGTAGTGGAATCTTTCCCAAGTAAGATTGAAGGTCGTCAGATGATCATGGTTCTTGCCCCTAAAAAGAAGTAATTAACGGCTCATCAAGTAATTAAGACCTAGCCGCCTTTCCTTCTAATAAAAGGTATAGCGGCTGGGTTTTGTTCGCCCTAATTACGTTGTTTATTAAACCTACTCAATGCGGAGTTATTCATCATGCCTAAGATGAAAACCAACAAAGGTGCTGCTAAGCGTTTTAAGAAAACTGCTGGTGGTATTAAGTACAAGCACGCTACTAAACGTCACATCCTGACTAAGCGTACTACTAAGAACAAGCGTCAACTACGTCCAAATGCAATTCTTCCACGTTGTGAAGTTGCTGCAGTTGTTCGTATGATGCCATACGCTTAATTCTTTTTAGTTATCAATCGTTTAGTTTAGGAGAAGCATAATGCCTCGCGTAAAACGTGGTGTACAAGCTCGTGCACGTCATAAGAAAGTTCTAAAACAAGCTAAAGGTTACTACGGTGCACGTTCACGTGTTTACCGCGTAGCTTTCCAAGCAGTTACTAAAGCTGGTCAATACGCTTACCGTGACCGTCGCGCTAAGAAACGTCAATTCCGTCAACTATGGATTGCACGTATCAACGCAGCATCTCGTCAAAATGGTCTATCTTACAGCCGTTTCATCAACGGTCTTAAGAAAGCATCTATCGAGATTGACCGTAAGATCCTAGCGGACATCGCAGTATTCGACAAAGCAGCATTTGCTGTTCTAGTTGAAAAAGCGAAAGCTGCTCTTTAATTAGCAGTTTAGGATTAAGAGAAGGAGAGCATTAGCTCTCCTTTTTTATTGCCTTCAGCTTTCGCTGGCGTAAACTTTCCCGTTTCCCGTTTCCCGTTTCCCGTTTCCCGTTTCCCGTTTCCCGTTTCCCTGCTTACATCCCAACTCTAACCAAATCAGTTGCTCTGATGACTGGATTTGTTATTTTGCCCCTACTCATCACATCATGGATAAGGAGTATCTGTGTTACCGAGCTATTGGGAATCAAAGAATTTAATTTTTTCAACTTTCAACACCACGCAGGCCGAATTGGCTAAGTCTCTATTTGCCTCTAATCATCCAAAAGTGGCTCAAGACCATACCTTTCGTGACTGGCCGATTTGCGAGTATGAAGCGCTAATTTCAAAGAGTGCTTTGCTGAAAAGGCCGGAAGACCTAGAAGCCTTCTACCTCAGGAAAATCTCGACAAAAGAGGGGGATGCTATAGGTTATATCCAACTCGAACTGAATTTTCCTGAGAAAGAATGTTTATGGATACCAATGTTGTGCCTGACTCCTAAGTATCAAGGTAGAGGTTTAGGAAAGGAAATCGTTGATAGCACACTGGCAGTTGCTCTTGAGTATGCGCCTTTCGATAAAGCTATGCTGAACGTGTACGTTGAGAATATCGACGCTTTTCGTTTTTGGTTTAAGCAAGGCTTCAATCAGATAGAGCAATTTGATGATACTGAGCATGAGTTAGGGCGCGACTATCACTGCATTGTTTTAAGCAAAGGAATATCACGTTAAATCATTCTGTTATCTACTTATGGTAGGGTGGAATCGGACAACAAGCAAAAGGACTAGGAATGAAAATCCGTGAACTACAAGCGCATATAAAAGAGTTTGATCACGACCCGGAACAGAAGCACCATTACTTTCTCAAACTCATTGAAGAAGTAGGTGAACTGTCTGAGTCGATTAGGAAAGGCGCTACAGGTCAGCCGACAGAAGACACAATTAAAGGAACAATCGCGGAAGAGCTCTATGACGCACTCTATTATATTTGTGCGCTGGCCAATGTTTATGAGATAGATTTAGAAAAAACGCACCAAGTGAAAGAGATACTGAACAAACGAAAATACAACCGCTAGGGAAGGGGAGACAACATGGTTCAACGAATCAGTTACGAATTTTTGCCGCAAATTTCTGGTCCTTATGTTCATGCCACGAGACATTGTGAGACTTTATATGTGTCAGGGCTGACAGCTATGGGTTCTCCAAGCCAAAGTGAAAGCCTAATCGAGCAAACAAAAACGATTCTGTCTTACTTGTCGCAGATACTCACAGAAGAACAAAGAGAGAAACGCGATTTGGTCAAGCTGACGATATTTGTAACCGACATGAACCAATTGCCAGAGATTCGTTCGGTGTTATTCGACTTCTATGAAGGTTATTTGCCAGCTTGTTCATTAGTCGAGGTGAGCCGTTTGATTCACCCCGACTTATCTATTGAGATTGAGGCAGTCATCTCGTTTGAAGCATTGTAGAGAGGCTTTAATGAAAATAAATCGCTTGGATCACCTTGTACTGACTGTTAAAGACATTCAAACCACACTGGATTTTTATACTCAAGTTCTAGGTATGGAAAGTGTTATTTTTGGGGAAGGGCGTGTTGCTTTGGTATATGGACGGCAGAAGATAAATCTTCATCAGCTTGGCAATGAATTTGAACCTAAGGCTAGTCAGGTGACCTCTGGGAGTGCCGACTTGTGTTTTGTATGTGATACGCCAATTGCAAACGTGCTTTCCCATTTAGACGTCCATTCTATCGAGGTTATTGATGGCCCCGTCCAACGGACAGGTGCAATTGGTAACATCCTATCGGTTTACATCAGAGACCCAGATGGTAACTTAATTGAGTTATCTAACTATCTTACTGAGGTATAACATGATTTATTCAACAACCGAGACGATTCCTGGACGAGAGATTGCCGAGATAAAAGGTGTCGTGACGGGCAATATGGTTCAGTCAAAGCACATTGGGCGTGACTTCATGGCCGGTTTAAAAAGCATTGTTGGCGGAGAGATTCGAGGCTATACCGAAATGATGACTGAAGCCCGTAATATTGCTATTCAAAGAATGGTTGAAGATGCAGCGAACCTAGGAGCAGATGCCGTCGTCGGCATCCGTTTTACCACCAGTTCGATTGTCGATGGCTCTTCGGAAATTCTTGCATTTGGCACCGCAGTAAAGCTCGTTTAGAAATAGGTAGCACTGTACGGTGTGTTGCAAAGTCATGATTAATAAGATGGATTTGTAAACTCTCCCTCGACTAACCCTCTTAAGCAAAATGCAGATGGTCGATTGTGATTCATAATCCGCCCCCTGAAAAGGGAGGTGTATTTATGCGTGATACGGTGTTAAACAATACGATTGTGACTTTCTGCGTTTGCTTGCTCGTTGCGACGTTAGCAGCTAAAGGTAATCTACTTGCCACCATGTTGTCTTTTCCTATCGACTTCTTGGGTTTGCTTGCTTTATTACTATTGTCTTGGCTTGTTTCCATTGTGGCTATTCTTCACTTGGAGAGAGGGCAGTGGAAAGAATCTATCTTGATGTATCTAATGTTGTATTATCTTGCTTTTGGTATTTTTGCTGATGGCAATATCAAAGGAATTGAGCATTCGGTTGGAGCAATTGAAAAGCTCAAAATGACTTTGGTTCACATCGCGGTATCAGTGCCGAGCATCTACATTCCTATCATTATTTTTGGAATCTCTGTTATCCACTTACTGTTTTTACGTGCTCACTTGGTTGATGTCGATCGTAGTGTTTGCAAAAAAGCAATTCACCGAAAATAAACATTACGACTTTGCATAAAGATGCAATTTTGCCAACATGCTTTTTAGGGTGAATATTCTAAATTAGGGTTATGCTTTGAGTAGGAAATACTCAAATTGCCGCTTAAAAATAGCATTAAATGCGACGAATAGCATGTTGTTTACAATGTTTATAATCTAAATGATTTGTAATTTATAATGAAACTGAATGCATTTTGTGGGCAGGTATCGGGTTGATAAATGTGATCAATGATATATTAATTCATGTTTTTCTTATAAAAATATGAACTTATGTCTTGCTACTTGGTTCTAAATTGTTACAAATATAATATAAACGTAACAGAGAACTAGGAACTTTTAATGAGAGAACTCACTCCCGAGTACTTGTTGGCAGCGTTAAGGCAGGCGATAAAAACAAAAGGGCTAACGTATCGAGAGCTATCAGAAAAAATGGGGATGCCGCTGTCAACCTTCAAGCGCCATCTTACTAGTACGAACCTAGCTTTAGATAAACTACTAGAGTACTGTCGAGCAGTAGATTGCACATTAGATGAGTTACAAAAGCTGGCTAACCAACTTCAAGCTGAGGATCAGGACTACTTTAGCCACACGCAAGACGAAGTCTTTTTCCAATTTCCCCACCTTTACGATTTCTACCGTGAACTACGTATGCTACGAGGAAAAGACGGCTATACCATTCTCATGAAAAAGTATGATCTTTCAAAACAAAGCATGTCAGATTATCTGGGAGCGCTTGAACTGCTCGATCTGGTTTATGTCGATGAGGAAAACAACATCACGTTGCATGGTCCTCTCTATTATAGTTATGCCGACAACTCAAAGCTTAATGACAAATATACAGAGATCATAAAGGAACAAACAACGAAACAGGAAAAGTGTGTTCGTGTTGCATTATCGAGAATGAAAATAACAGAGGAGCAACTACTCGTACTTGAAGAGAAAGTTGCCAAAATCGTATTAGATTTTCATTCAAAGAACGTGGTGGCAGAGAACTTTAATGTATCAGATTTTACCAACGTACTTTTGATTGCCGGACCTCATGAACCCGTTACCTTTTCAGACGGTATAATCGAGACTCAGCAGCATTTTATTGATGACATTCGCTATGCAATAGCATCGGCAGGTGATAAACCTAGCTTGTCTATATAGGAGTTTTCCGGAGTGTTAGGGAGAGTTTGAATGCTAAGTTTTTAACTCAACCATACACAGTTGGCGTTGACACTTAGCTTTTCATGAAGGAAATGCTTATCGGCTTGTAGCTTCTTGTTCATGGAGGGGAGTTTATTTAGCTCTATTCAATACGACTTTAGATTAAATTTGAGGGTTAAGTCAAAAGTCGTACGGTATAGAGATCTACGTCATTATTTTGACTGACTATTAAAGCAATTACTGATATTTATCGTTACTATTCCTTGTATTAATTGTGGTATTAGTTGCTGCACATAAGCAACTGAATATGCCAGTTCGTTGGTTAGGAGTTGTAACGGTGAATTCATTTCGTTGGGATAAGTATTTTGAAACTGGAATAGAGCTAGTCGATGAGCAGCACCAGTATCTCGTGGAATTCATCAATAAATATGGTGAACTCCTAGCGCACAACAATATATCACTTCAAGACATACAATTGGCTTTATTCGAGCTGTCTCGTTATGCAGAGTTCCACTTCAAGGAAGAAGAAAATCTAATGCGTGAAGTTGGGGTGCATTACGATCATATTCAAAAGCACATACAAGTTCATCGCTCTTTCATGACAGACATTGTTAGCATGCAAAGCTTTATTAGCGAAGAGAATAAAAAAGCAGCAGAACAACTTCTTGATTTTCTAATTCACTGGTTGGCTTACCATATTCTAGGTATTGATCAAAATATGGCTCGTCAAGTTGAAGCTATCAAAAATGGTAGCTCGCCCTTGGACGCCTATGAAACCGAAGAGCGCAAAGCAGACAACTCCACCGAGCCTTTGCTAGAGGCATTAAGCGCACTTTTTCTTCAAGTATCAGAGCGGAATCGTGAGTTATTGAAGCTTAACTTGGTTCTAGAGGAAAAAGTCGCAGAGCGAACGAAACAGCTATCTCAAGCAAATAAGCAACTTGAAGAGCTGTCACTCACTGACTCGCTGACAGGATTACCCAATCGCCGTAGTGCAATTCGCACTTTAAAAAACTGTTGGCAAGAACAGGACATGCAGCTCGAGCCTTTAGTTTGTATCATGATTGATGCTGACTACTTTAAACAGGTTAACGACACTTGTGGTCATGACGCTGGAGATGTTGTACTCAGCGAGTTGGCCAAGGCGTTAAGACATTATTTCAGAAGTGATGATATTGTCTGCCGTCTAGGTGGGGATGAATTCTTGGTAATTTGTCCAGAGACTCAACTTAAAGGCGGTTTACATGTCGCTGAAGCGGTAAGAAAGCAAATTTCTCATATCCTCATACCAACAGGTCTTGAGCCTTGGCGAGGCAGTATAAGTGTCGGTGTCGCTGAACGTCGCAACGAGATGAAAACGTATACTGATCTCATCAAGGCTGCCGATGAATCTGTCTATTTAGCCAAACAAAACGGTAAAAACACAGTGTGTTCGGTCCAAGCGTCATCGCTGTGATTAAGTAAGTAAAAACACAATCATAGTGCATCCAAATCGCACTTGAGTTGATTGAGTGCGGTTGAACGTTTGTATGGTTAGTTGTTTTTTTACGTTTTTGCCTTCTTTTTATTCAATAACCTCTTCTTTTCGTAATTCAATTTGGCATTGGTGGCTGGTTTGGCTACTATGTACAGCTATCAAAAAACCAATCACTCCTTTATGGACACTACCAATAGGTAGATGAGGAAACGATGCAACATCTAGAAGAGATCATTGCTAACGCGAGTGCAGCAATTGAAGCTGCAGAATCGCTAGTCGTACTTGATGAAGTGCGTGTTCAGTATCTAGGTAAAAAAGGTGAGCTAACTGCTCAACTTCAAAGCCTAGGTAAACTACCACCGGAAGAACGCCGTGAAGCTGGTCAAGAGATCAACAAAGCGAAAGGCGTAGTTCAGCAAGCTATCGCAGCTCGTAAAGACGCACTACAACGTGCAGAACTAGAAGCGAAGCTAGCAGCAGAAACGATCGACGTAACACTACCAGGTCGTCGTATCGAGAACGGTGGTTTACACCCAGTTACTCGTACTGTTGAGCGTATTGAGAAGTTCTTCGGCGAACTTGGCTTTAACACAGAGTCTGGTCCAGAAATCGAAGATGCATTCCACAACTTTGATGCACTAAACATCGCAGCTGATCACCCAGCGCGTACTGACCACGATACTTTCTTCTTCAACCCAGATTTGATGCTTCGTACTCACACGTCAGGCGTACAGATCCGTACGATGGAAAATGGTAAACCACCATTCCGTTTCATCGCACCAGGTCGTGTATACCGTAACGACTACGACCAAACGCACACGCCAATGTTCCACCAAGTGGAAGGCATGCTGGTTGATGAGAACGTAAACTTCGCACAGCTGAAAGGTATCCTGCACGAATTCCTATGTAACTTCTTCGAAGAGGAAGTAGAAGTACGTTTCCGTCCATCATACTTCCCGTTCACTGAGCCTTCAGCAGAAGTTGACGTGAAAGGCAAAAACGGTAAATGGCTAGAAGTACTAGGCTGCGGTATGGTTCACCCGAACGTACTACGTAGTGTAGGCATCGACCCTGAAAAATACTCTGGTTTCGCATTCGGTATGGGTGTTGAGCGTCTAACAATGCTTCGTTACGGCGTAAACGACCTACGTGCGTTCTTCGAGAACGATCTTCGTTTCCTAAAACAGTTCAAGTAATCCAGGGGATAAATCACTATGAAATTCAGCGAATCATGGCTTCGTGAGTGGGTTAGTCCTTCGATTACCACTGACGAACTAACTCACCAAATTACAATGGCGGGTCTAGAAGTTGATGACGTGCTACCTGTAGCAGGTACGTTCAACGGCGTTAAAGTTGGTCACGTTGTTGAATGTGGTCAACACCCAGATGCAGACAAACTGCGCGTGACTAAAGTTGACGTGGGTGAAGAAGAGCTTCTAGACATCGTTTGTGGCGCACCTAACTGTCGTCAAGGTCTGAAAGTAGCAGTAGCAACTGTTGGTGCTGTTCTTCCAGGCGATTTCAAAATCAAAAAAGCGAAACTACGTGGTCAACCATCTCACGGCATGCTTTGTTCATTCACTGAACTAGGTATCGACGTTGAGTCAGATGGCATCATGGAACTAGCAGAAGACGCAGTAATCGGTACCGATTTCCGTGAATTCCTAGGCCTAGACGACGTAACGGTAGACGTAGACCTAACAGCAAACCGCGCTGACTGTTTCAGCATCCGTGGTCTAGCTCGTGAAGTTGGCGTACTTAACCGTGCTGACGTGACTGAGCCATCAGTAGAAGCAGTAGCAGCTTCAATCGAAGACAAAGTGTCTATCGAAGTAAAAGCACCTGCTGCATGTCCACGTTACCTAGGTCGTGTGGTTAAGAACGTAAACGTTCAAGCTGAAACACCACTATGGATGCAAGAGAAATTGCGCCGTTGTGGTATCCGCTCTATTGACCCAGTAGTAGACATCACTAACTACGTTCTTCTAGAGCAAGGCCAACCAATGCACGCGTTCGATCTAGCGAAGATCGATGGTGGCATCGTAGTTCGTATGGCTGAGCAAGGTGAGAAGCTAACACTTCTTGATGGCAGCGAAGCAGAACTAAACGCAGATACATTAGTTGTAGCTGACCACAACAAAGCACTTGCAATCGCAGGTATCTTTGGTGGTGAAGAGTCTGGTGTAACAACTGAGACTAAAGACGTTCTACTAGAGTGTGCATTCTTTGCACCTGACCACATCCGCGGTCGCGCTCGTAGCTATGGTCTTCACACTGATTCTTCAATGCGTTTCGAGCGTGGTGTGGATTACGCACTACAAGTGAGCGCAATGGAGCGTGCAACTCAGCTTCTTGTTGAAATCTGTGGCGGTGAAGTAGCACCTGTTGTTGCAGTAGAGTCTGAAGCAGACCTACCTAAGCCAAACAAAGTTGCTCTGCGTCGCACTAAACTAGACAACCTACTAGGTCACCACATCGCTGATGCTGACGTAGTAGAAATCCTAGAGCGCCTAGGTTTGACTGTTGAAGCTTCTGAAGAAGGTTGGGTGGCAGTAGCGCCAACATGGCGTTTCGATATCGCTATCGAGCAAGACCTGATTGAAGAAGTTGGCCGTATTTACGGTTACGACAACATCCCTAACCAACACCCAGCAGCAGCACTTAAGATGCACAACCACGTTGAAGCGGATCTTCCACTGAAACGCGTTCGTGATCTTCTTGTTGACCGTGGTTACCACGAAGCAATCACATACAGCTTCGTTGAGCCTGAGCAACAAAAGCTAGTGGTACCTGGTGTTGAGCCTTTAGTGCTTCCAAACCCAATTTCTGCAGACATGTCAGCAATGCGTCTTGGTCTTATCCAAGGTCTGCTGAATACGGTTGTTCACAACCAGAAGCGTCAACAGCCACGCGTTCGTCTATTCGAATACGGCCTACGTTTCATCCCATGTGAATCTGCAGAAAACGGCATGCGCCAAGAGCCAATGCTTGCAGGTGTTATCGCTGGTACTCGCGGTGAAGAGCACTGGGATATCGAAACTAACACTGTTGATTTCTTCGACCTTAAGGGCGATCTAGAAGCAATTCTAGAGCTATCTGCGAACGAAAAAGCATACTCTTTCGCTGCAGCTAAGCACCCAGCACTTCACCCAGGTCAATCTGCGGCAATCATCGTAGATGGCAAAGAAGTGGGCGTGATCGGTACAGTTCACCCTGAGCTTGAGCGTAAGTTCGGTCTAAACGGTCGTACTATCGTATTCGAAATCGAATGGTCTGCAATCAACAGCAAAGTGATCCCAGAAGCGGTAGCACTTTCTAAGTTCCCTTCAAACCGTCGTGATATCGCGGTAGTCGTGGATGAAGCTGTTGCATCTGGTGACATCGTTAACGCTTGTCTAGAGCAAGGTGGCGAGTTCCTTAAAGATGCGAAACTGTTCGACGTTTACGTAGGTAAAGGCGTTGAAGAAGGTAAGAAGAGCCTAGCAATCGCTCTGACTCTACAGTCACTTGAGCGTACGCTTGAAGATGCAGATATCGCTGGTGCGGTTGACGCTATCGTTGCTCACGTTTCTGAGAAGTTTGGTGCGTCTCTACGTGACTAATCTCGCGTAACGTATCTTCTTAAGAAATGAAAACCCTGCCAAACTGGCAGGGTTTTTTTATATCTAGAGAATAGAGAATAGA